>JAGCAH010000104.1 GCA_017652805.1 Thermoguttaceae bacterium
GCTCGTTCAGAACGGGGCGACCCCAGTCGAGAACGACGCCGCGCCGCTGGTTTGCCTTTCCGCTTTCGGTCCGAAACTGGTTCTGAAACGAGGTGATCGACCTGCCGCGGCTTCGAATAATCTCCAGAGCTCGGATAATCCTCCGCGTGTCGTTCGGATGGAGCCGCGCCGCGTCGTCGGGCGCCCGTTCGGCGAGAAGCCGATGGAGCGACCCCGGCTCGGCCGCCTCGCGCTCGGCAAGTTCGGCGCGATACGCCGCGTCGGCGGGGGGGCCTTCGAAAATCCCGCAGAGCGCCCCTTTCAAATAGAGAGGCGTCCCCCCCACAAAGAGAACCCGCTTCCCCCGCGCGCGAATCTCCTCGCCGGCTCGCGCTGCGTCTTTCAAATAATTGGCCAGGGAGTACTCCTCCCACGGATCGCAGACGTCGATCAGATGGTGCGGAACCCCTTCCCGCTCCCCGACCGTCGGTTTGGCGGTTCCGATATCCATCATTCGGTAGACCGCCATCGAGTCGAGCGAGACCACCTCGGCGCCAATCAGTTTCGCGAGTCTCACGCCGATCTTCGTCTTCCCCCCGGCGGTCGGTCCGGTCAGAAAGAACGCCTCGGCGATCGGAGGAATGGTTCCGTCCCTCTCGGTCACAGAAGCCCCTCCTCCCCCGGCGACTCGGCGATATATTCGGCGATCACGTCAAGGAAATCCTGACCGTACCGTTTCATCTTGTATTCGCCGACTCCCGAAAGTTCGAGGAGTTCCTCCCGCGTCATCGGTTTCCGTTCGGACATCTCCAGAAGGGTATTGTCGCTGAAAATAAGATACGGCGGCATGTGGTTTGCCGCGGCGAGCTCGGTTCGCCGGGTTCGCAGAAGATCGAACAGATCCGGATCGCCCCGGTCGACGCCGCGTTCCCGCATAGCGGCGCGCGATTTCTTTGGCGCGCGCTTTTTCGTTTCGGCCGACACGAAATCGATCAGTTCAAACGACTCATTCCCGCGCAGGATCTCAAACCCGAGTTCGGCGGTTTGCGGAATCGGGTAATCGGTATCGGGCCGCATTCGAGCCGCCCCTTTGCAGACGAGCGCGTTAAAGAGGAAATGCCAATATTTTTTCGGCTTCTCCTTCCCGACCCCGTAGGTCGGAAGCGCGTCGTGCGCGAACTTCCGGATCCGTTCGGTCTTGGCGCCGACCAGCACGTCGACCAGATGCCCGATCCCGAACCGGTTTCCGGTTCGCTGCATCGCCGAAAGCGCTTTCTGGGCGTCAACGGTCGCGTCGACGCGCTTGATCGCGCCGCGGCAGAAGTCGCAGTGTCCGCAGTTGTCGTTCGGGTACTCTTCCCCGAAATAGCGGAGGATCGCCTTGCGGCGGCACTCGTCCGACTCGGCGTAGCGGATCATCTGCTTGAGTTGCTCGCGGGTCACCTCGCGCGTTTGCGGATCCTCGTATTTCTCGATAAAAGAGTTTTGGAGCACCACATCCTGATACCCGAACAGAAGGAGACACCGCGACGGCGCGCCGTCGCGGCCGGCACGGCCGGTCTCCTGGTAGTACCCTTCGATATTTTTCGGCAGGTCGGCGTGAATCACAAATCGGACGTTCGGTTTATCGATCCCCATTCCGAACGCGATCGTCGCCACCACCACCTGAATCCGGTCGTAGGTAAAAGATTCCTGAACGAGGTTCCGCTGTTCCGAGGTCATTCCGGCGTGATACGGAAGCGCCTCGATCCCGTGCTTTTTGAGCATCAGGGCGGTCTCCTCGACCTTTTTACGCGTTCCCCGATAGATAATCCCCGGCTGACCGTCGGCCGTTTTCAGAAAATCGAGGATCTGGCGGTTCAGGTCGTCTTTCCGAAGAACCGTATAGTCCAGGTTCGGCCGGTCGAACGAGGCGCGGACTTCAAAAGGATGCCGCAGACCGAGGCGCGACCTGATATCGTCGGCGACTCGGTCGGTCGCCGTCGCGGTGAACGCGGCAATCGGCGCGTCGGGAAAGAGTTCCGCGATCCGTCCCAGCTGAAGATAATCGGGACGGAACTGATGTCCCCATTCCGAAATGCAGTGAGCCTCATCGATCGCGAAAAACGAAATCTTATTATCGAGAAGCTTTTCGACGAACCCAGGGCTGTTGAACCGTTCCGGTGAGATATATAAAAGGTCGAGTTCGTTGCGCCGCATCGCGCCGAGCGCTTTCCCGTATTCCGACGCCGATGTGGTCGAGTTGATCGTCGCGGCGCGAAGCCCCGTCTCGCGGGCCGAATCGACCTGATCTTTCATCAGCGAAAGGAGCGGGCTGATCACCACGCAGACCCCTTCGAGCACCACTGCCGGGAACTGGTAGCAGAGTGACTTCCCCCCGCCGGTCGGCATGACGGCAAAGACGTCCTGGCCGCGGCAGATCGCCTTAATGATCTCTTCCTGATAGGGGCGGAATGAACTGAACCCGAAGACCGATTTCAGCAGATTGGTCCCGAGATTATCCGGCTGCTGCGTCATGACCCGACCCCGTGCCGCTGGAAGATTGAACTTTACCGAAAAGAGTAAACGGGGTCGAGCCGACGATATTCATCGTCTGAAACGTGCCGATCAGGGAATCGGGCCCGTCGAAGACGACAATCCGGTCGGTCGGAGTTCGTCCGGAGAGCTGACCTTCCTTCTTTCCGTGCCCGTCGACTAGAATTTCGACCGTCTCCCCCACCAGCGCGCGATGCGCCTCGGCGCTGATCGCGTCCTGAACCGCCAGCAGTTCGTTGTTTCGGCGGCGTTTCACTTCGTCGGGAACATCGTCGTCGTAGAGCTGCGCCGATTTCGTACCGGACCGCTGGCTGTATTTAAAGATGAACGAGTTCTTAAAGCGGGTATCGCGCACCAGGCGGACCGTCTCCTGAAACTCATCTTCCGTCTCGCCGCAAAAACCGACGATAAAGTCGCTGGTGATCGCCGCGCCGGGAATCGTCTCGTAGATTCGGGCGGTCAGGTCGCGGTACTCGGCGGCGGAATAGTGCCGGTTCATCCGTTTCAAAACCGAGTCGGCGCCATGCTGGGCGGGAACGTGCAGGTACGGCACGGCGGTCGGAAGATCGCGAACCGCCTGAAGAAGCCGGTCGGTCATTCCGGTCGGGTAACTGCTCACGAAACGTACCCGCCGGATCCCGTCGATCGCGTCGATCCGTTCCAAAAGGTCGGCCAGAACCGCGGTCTTCCCCCCCTCGCTGTATTTATAGAGGTTAACCGACTGTCCCAGGAGGGTCACCTCGACGCACCCCTGGTCGGCGAGAGTTTTGACCTCGCGAACGATCTCGTCGGCGGGCCGACTCTGTTCCGGTCCGCGCACCGAGGGGACGATGCAATACGAGCAGAATCGGTCGCACCCGAACATAATCCGCACCATCGCCTGAAAGAGATGCGGACGCGTTTCGGAAAGGCGGATCGGGTCGTACTGACGGAAACTTTCGCGCACCGCGCCGGCCGACTCCCGTTTCCGGAACCGATCGATACTGACCGCCATCTGCGGTCCTTCCCCCATCGAGGCGGCATCGACCAGATCGGGAAGCCGATCGAGCTGTCCCGGGCCGACCACCACGTCGACGTGGGGGGCGCGTCGAAAGATTCCCCAGCGGTCTTTTTGCGCCATACACCCGAAAACGCCGATCACGCCGTCGGGATGGAACGACTTCCAATGTTTCAGGCGGCCGAGCGCGCTGTAGATTTTCTCCTCGGCATGCTCGCGCACGCTGCACGTATTAAAAAGAATGACCTCCGCCTCTTTTTGAGAATCCGCTTTTGTGTACCCACGCGAAATCAGAAGCGAAGCGGCCAGTTCGCTGTCGAGGACGTTCATCTGACATCCGGTTGTCACGATATAGAACTTCCTGTTCATCGGGCGACGCTCCCGGCATTAACGGCGCTGTGCGTCTCCATCCGAGCCAGACTGTTGAAAATGGTGTCCGAACCGGCTCCGAGGAGTTCCAGCGCGGCGCCGTCCCCCTTGAGATAAGCCGACCAAAAAAGGGTCGTTGCCGCGCGGATCACGTTCTGATAATCCGCGTCGGTCGACTTCAGACGCGCCCGAAGATGTCCGCTGTAAACCATATGGTCGCCGCCGTCTAAAATGACGTGGTACCGGTTGCTGTGAACCATGGCGTCGAACGGAATCCGCCGCTGCCAGGCGCGCGTCGAACCGACGATTCCGTCATCGCGCGTCCCGGCAATCGTCATACACGGAACCGTGATGTTTTCATAGACCACCTCGGCGTGGGCGGCGTCGCAGAAGACGGGCGGACTGAGCGGCGCAATCGCCGTCACACGCGGATCTTTCAGCGAAGGGCCCCCGTCGGGGGGGAGCTGACCGGCAACCAGGAGTGCGCCGAGCGCGCCCAGGTCGTTCCCCGAAGCGCCGATCCGGGACAGGTCCATGATGGACGCGAAAGAGGTTGACTCGCTCCCCGGCGACGAAAGGCGGTCGATCACAAAGCTGATCGCCAGCGCGCGGTCGCGGGCATTCCAGTATCGGCGATAGAGCTCGCGCAATTCCGAGACCGCGCGGATTCGACCCCGCCACTGCGCCTCGTCGGTTTCCGGATGATGGATAAAAATCGAGATCAGGCCGCGGGAAGCCCACATATTCCCGAGATAGGCGAACTTTTCCGGCGCCCCTCCCAGTCCGTGCGAATAGATCACCACGGGCGAGAGCTCCTGCGTATCGGCGGGATAATAGACGAGCGCCTCGACCTTGAGCTCCGAATGGGAAGCGGACCAGGTAACCTGAGATTTCGCGACCGAGTAGACGGGACGGACGAACTCGCTTTGAGCGGGCGAAACGGAAGAGAATCCCGCCGACGTCCCCGCCGCAGCTCCGATCAACCGAAGAAAATCACGTCGTAACATATCTGTTCCAATCGAGTATGAGCCGAAACGGCGTTTCGGTCAACCGGCGGTTTGCGCTTCTGTCACCAAGCCGCGAAAAGAACCTTCGGGCATCACGGACGGGAAAAAACGAAGCGGATGAGGTGGGATTCGAACCCACGGACGGCGTAAACCGTCGCCGGTTTTCAAGACCGGTCCCTTCAACCACTCGGGCACCCATCCGAACTCCCCTCATTTTAGAATCACGGGAAGAAATGTCAAGCGCCCAAGAGGCGTTCCGTCTCCGTCCGCGACGGTCGAAACGCCGCCGGATCGGCGCTGTTTTTCACGCGCCGGTCAGTTCCCGTAAAGGGCCAGATGCCGGTAATAGACTTCCATGCAGTAGATCGAAAGGCAAGTCACATAAAGCCGTCCGCCGCCGAAGCAGTAGTCGTCGTCGGCCGGATCCCAGCTCCCCGCCTCGGCGCTTCCCTCCGGCACCTGATGCGCGGGAATCTCCCTGCTGAGCGCGCGATTCCACGTCTGCCAATAGTGGCTTCCCGCGCCGAGTTGCTTCAGCATCATCGACGCCGAATACCAACCGTAGACATTCGTCCGCCGCCGCGCGGCGGGGTTATCCCCTTTCGCGTTCGACGGGTACCGAACGAGGTTTTTGGGCTGAATCAGGTTTTCCGCGCCGCGGACAAGATGCGGGTTCTGCCGATCCCAACCGAGATATTCGCGGCAGAGAAGCCCGGTCGCCGTCATCGAGGGGCGTTCGGACCGGTCGACTGTCGAATAAAAATAGTCGTCCCCGCCGTTGAGCGAAATCAGATCGAGGAACCCTTCGATCCGCTCGAACGTCTCGTCCGGCACATAGAGTCCGGCGGCGCGCGCCGACATGAGCGCCATCAGACACCAGCCGGTCACCGAAAGGTCGCTTTCGATCGACATCTCTTTCACGACCTGTTTCCGTTCCTTGTTCCGCACCAGAACCCAGTCGGTCCATTCTTCGACGTCGTAGCGCCACCCCCCCTGGCGGCGGTTCTGCCGTTCGACCAGATAGTCCACAGCCTTCTGCGCGGCGTTTAAGAGATCCTTCCCCTTTTCGCCCTTTTTTTCCATACCGATCAGTTCGCAGATCCCGATCGTGCAGATCGCCTGCGTATAGAAACGCCCGGTCGAGACCCCTTCGAAATCCCGAAAGAACGAGCCGTTCTCCCCCTGTTGTTTCAGAAGCCATTTCCACGCTTTCTTGACCTGCTGACGGTATTTTCCGGCGAACCGCGTGTTTCCGTCCCCCTGAAACGCCAGAAGCGCCAATCCGGTCGCGGCAGTGTGGTTGTCGGCCACCGCCCCGTCCCGATACGGTTCTTTCAGACTCCATGAACCGTCGGGGAGCTGCTGATTCTTCAGCCAGACCAGACCGCGGTTGACCGCGTCGATCGTCAGCTGATTCCCGCCGTATTTCGAAAGGAGATCGTTCTTCGTTCCCGGGTCGGTTCGTCCGTCGAAAAGCGAGGTGATATCGATTCGGGAAGCTTCGGTCTGCGTCAGGAGCGAGTCGCTCTTTTCGTCGAAATCGAGTCGTTCCGGAGCGATCTGCTCGTCGATCTTTGTCTCTTCGGGCATCGTCAGCTCGTACTGTTCGGCAGGATTCGGGTCGGCATTCCCTTCATCGAGAGTTTCGACGTCGAGCTGATCCCCCAGTCGGTCGCTGAAGACCGCGTCGATCATCATCGGGTGTTTCACACGCGCCTGAAAGAAAACAAGCGCCAAAAGGATCAGAAAAACGATATTGATCACGCCGCTCAGAAGCGCCGACATGATCTTTTTCGGCAGAGGAACCGGCGCGGCGTTGCTTAGGATCGGTTCCCCTTCCGCGGCGCGGTCGAGAAACTCGGCGTCTTCCGAAGTCAGAACATAGGAACCCTCATCCCCGTTCTCTTCCGGCGGGAAAGGGGGCGGCAGATGATATTCCTGGTAAAAGGGGGGAAGTTCAGACAACGATAAACTCCAAACGATTCCCGGAGCCTTTCCGCGCGTCCGGAAGGGAGGCGAAAAGGAAAAGGGACTCTCCCCAACCCCCGAAAGCGGACCGACCGCACGTGATGGTTATAGCTATTGGGGTATTATACCCTATGCGGAATGAATCCCGAACGGCAATTTGACGCGCGCGCCATCCCATAAAAACGGGCGGAACCGGGCGCGGAAATCCCGCGCCTCGGCTCCGCCCGGCAAGCCGACTTTTCGGAAAAAGGATTATTTCTTCTTCGACGATTTAGAAATCTTCGACAGATTCTCGGCACTCGAGACTCCGGGACCGCTCAAACGGCTGTATCCGGTCGTCCCGACCGGATCAACACAGATTTGAGTTTGAATCGGGCTGTCTTCACCCCGGAGCTTCTCGACATGTGTGATAATTCCGATCATCTTTCCGGTATCGCTCAGCCCTTCCAACGCGGCGATGGCGCCGTCGAGCGACTCGTCATCGAGAGTGCCGAACCCCTCGTCCAAAAAGAGGGAATCAATCCGCGCGTTCCTTTCGGCCAGGCGCGAAATCCCGAGTGCCAGAGCCAGGCTGACAATAAACCGTTCCCCGCCGGAGATGTTTTCAATCACGCGTTCCACATCCCCCTGAAACCGGTCAATCACACTCAAATCGAGCGTCCGCTCTTCATCCGTCCCGGATTCTTTCTCCTGTTTTTCCTGCTTTGTCTGCCCCTGATCATTCAATTTGAGCCGCCGAGTCAGCAGATAGCGGGGTTTAATCGTCTTCAGGAACTGGTTTGCGTACCGAATCACCTGTTCAAACGTGAGCGACTGCGCGTAGTCTGAAAACGTGGTTTTCGAAGGACCGATCACATTCCAGAGTTCCTGCCACTTATCCAGCTCTTTCTTGACGCCCGCCTGTTTTTCCCGCAGATCGCCCTGTCGGCTCCGGTTTTCCTCGTCTTTGCCTTGTGTTCTCTTTTCCTCTTCGAGTTTCTCCTCAACCTCTTTCTTTTCGTTTTCCTTTGCGCCAAGCTCCGTTCGAAGTTCTTCGTCGCTCTTTTCCGTTTTCTTTTCGGCCTTCTTGCCGTTCAGGCTTTTCTGATAGGTCTTCTGCGCCCCTTCGAGAAAAGACCTCTCTTTTTCCAGCGAATCCTTTTCGAGACGAAGCCGTTTCATCGTTTCTTCATCGAGACGGGCGTCTTCATACTTTTCGCGGTTTTCGAACCCCTTTTCCGCCAGATTCCCGTTAAACAAATCATCCGCGTCCTTCACCGCATTTTCGGCTTCTCCCCGGTTCGCCGTCAGCCGCCTTTCATCTTTCCCGGCCTGTTCCAGTGCGGCTGACGCCTTGCCGTGGGCCTCTTTCGCCGCGTCGTATTCTCTTTTCGCGCGGTCGACATCCTGTTCCAAACGTTTTTCTTCGGTATCGGGGTCTTTCTCACCCAGACATTCCCCGCGTTCTTTTTCCTTTGTTTCCAACGCTCTCTTAGCGTCGGCAAGCGCCGCTTGAGCTTCGGTCAGGGCTTTTTGAGCGCTCTCCAGGCGGATCTCATATTCCTTGTGCCGGAGACGCAGTTCGGCCAGCTCGGTATTGAGCGAGCTCTCTTCGCCTTTCTTTGCGTTCCACACATCAAGACGATTCTGCAAACGGGCGAGAACGGCGGCCGGATCGAAAGACTCCTCTTCGGAAACGCCGAGTTTGTCCAGGGTCTCCCGAATCTCCGTCTCCTTCTCTTCCAGACACGCCGCAGCCCTGACCGTCTCGGTCTTGCGGTTCTCGTATCCGCGTCGGCACGCCTCGGCTTCCGCTTTTTTCAAATTCACCTCTCCTTGAGACTCGATTAGCTCCTTTTCCGCGCCGGCCTTTTCACGCTCCGCGTCTCGGATATTCCATTCGAGCTGTTTTACACTCTCGAGCTCCGCATTCCGCGTTTCGAGTTTCCGTTCAAGCTCGTCCGCTTTCGGAACATTCCCTTCTCCCAAAGGGTGATGAAGCGATCCGCAGAGGGGGCACGGTTCCCCGTCTTTCAGCATTTTGCGGTGCTTGTCCATCGTTCTGGCGGCAATGACTTTCTCTTTGAGCGTCTCAATTTCGGCTTCAAATTCAGCCTGCGTTTTCCCCTTCAGAACGGCATTCTTTTTATTTTCCAAATCGCGGATCGCTCCGTCCGCCTTCACGACGGCCCCCTTCCGCGTATTGTATAGTTTTTCTGCGTTTTCGAGCAGGGTTTCGGCTTCCGAGAGTTCCTTTCGGGCTTCGGACTCCAGATCCATTTTTGTTTTGCAATCCTTCTTCAGCTCCTCGTAAGCGGTCTGGGCGTCCTCAATTGTTTTACGGCTTTCGGCAAGCTCCGCGTCGGCGGAATGATCTTTGAAATAATCCTGAAGTGTCTGAAGTTTCGAGTTCTTCGCTTGGAGCCGCTCGTTATGGTCATCGAAATCGCTTTTCATCCGATCCCGATCCGATTCCCTCCTCGTCTTTTCCTCCCTCGTTCGTTCCCAATTCGCGCGGAGGGCGGTAAGCTCCCCATCGATTTTCCGGGCCCGGGCGATCGCCGGCGCGGCGTCTTTTTTCCGCGTCTGCGCGTCCTCCAGCGATTTTTTCGCGCTCTCTTCGTTAAGTTTTGCCTCTTGAACAGACTTCTCCCAGGTGGGAATTTCGTCCTTGACTTTCGCGAGCTCCGCGTTGATAGCCCGTAACGCATTCTCCTTTGATATCAGATTGGCGTAGGAACCGTAGATAGCCTGAGCGTCGTCGGCTCGCCGGAGTTGTTCCGCTTTCGGAGCGAACGCATTGATCTTTTCGGTATGCTCGGCAATCTTTTGGTTCGTGCCGGAGAGTTTTGCCGTTAAATCTTCAATCTCAACAAGCCAACGCCGGTTCTCCTCAACCGTTTTGATTTGTGTTTCAATCTTTTTTCTCCGGGTTTCCAGTTCTGAAATACGGCGGTTCAGTTCCGCAAGTTCTGAGTCGGAGAGGACGGAAATTTCATTCAGCCGTCCGCCGAGATCGGAGTACCGCTCCTCCAGGTTTTTCAGCTTGGTTCGGGCTTTTTCGGAAATTCTGGCATACTTCTTTTGGCCGGTAATCTTGGTGAAGATGGCCATTTTATCCTTATCTTTCGCTTTCAGGAACTGATCGAACGCGCCCTGAACCACATAAGCCGTTTTACAAAACTGATCGAAATCGAGTCCGAGGATCCGTTCGACCTGACAAACCGTCTCTGACGTTTTATCGGCCAACAGCCGATTCCCGTCCGTCTGGTCACTGATTTCATGGGTCGCTTTCTGCAGTCTTCCCCCCTTGCTCCTGTGCTGTGCCCAGGTGGCGAGATAGCGTTTCCCGTCTTCGGTTTCAAAAAGAAGTTCCGCGCGGCAAATCGACTCGCCGATCGTCAGAACGTTATTCTGGTCTCCACTCGGTTTCGTCCGCGGCGTTCTTCCGAATAGCGCAATACAGATGGCGTCAAAGATCGTGGTTTTCCCGGCACCGGTCGGTCCCGAAATCAGAAAAAGACCGTTATCGGCATACGCGGGATCATCAAAACGAATGACAACGGCATCTTTGAGCGAATTGATATTCTGGATTGTCAGTCGCACTAATTTCATCGTCTTCCCTCCTTCACTCCCCCTTTTCGTTTTCCTCTTCGTCAATCTCCCGAATCAGTTCCAGCAAAAGATTCCTCAGGCCCTGCCGTCTTCCTTCCTCAACTTTTTTATCTTCCATCCGGCGATCGAAGACGTCCATTTCCGTCAGCTCATCGAGCGACTCTCCTTCGGACACGGAAATCATTCCCTCGGACAGACGGGAGTTCCTGTTGGACGTGCCGCAGCAGACCAGTTTCTTCCCGTTCAGATGCCGGCTGACCTGCTGATGGAGTTCCGGAATATATTCCCCCGTATTCGTCACTTTGAAGTAGCCGGTCCGACCGTCGCATTCCGCTTCGAACGTGTCGAGTGCCGAAAGGATTTCCTGAATCGTCGCTCCGGAAATATTCTTCATTAGCCGGAACCGCGGAATTTCGATCTCCCGGACATTCACGGCTCGGCCGTCGAACTCGGCCAGACAGACATTCTTTTTATACGCCAGCTCGTCAAACCCAATCGGAACGATCGATCCGCTGTATCGGATATGCTCATGATTTTCAATCGAATATCCGCGGTGAATATGTCCCAGAGCGATATAGTCGGCTGATTCGGGAAAAACATCGAGCCCGGCGCTTTCGAGTCCTCCAAGCGGCAAATCCCTGACGCCGTCGTCGGCGGAACGGTACTTTTCGCTCCCCCTGGTAAAAAGGTGACCGGTCACAATCAGCGGAACTTCTTTTCCGAACTCCTTCATAATCCGCGTGCGTTCGGCCTCGGCCAGGGCGCCGACCTCATCATAATGTCTTTTCACCCCTTCGCGCATCTTTGCGGTCTTTTCCTCTTGGGATTCGCCCGGCTGAACAGTCCGCAAAAATTTTTCGTGAACATACGGAACCGCGCAGACAACAGCTTCCGGCTCGCCGTTTTCATCCGAAAGAACGATCACTTCCCGCTCGAGATTCTCCGGATCAACCCCGCCGACAAGATGGACGTCCATCTTGTCGTACACATCAAAAAAACCGGCCGGCGCATTGATCCGCCCCGTACTGTCATGGTTTCCGCCGATGACAACCAAATGCCGACACCCGGTTTTCGTTAGTTTCCCGATAAAGTTATAAAACAGCCTGATCGCATCGATCGGGGGATTGCGTGTATCGAAAACATCTCCGGCTATCAGAAGAAGGTCAACGTGTTCCGATCGGATTTGCTCCAACATCCAGTCGAAGACGCTGCCAAATTCATCATTTCGTTTCTCCGTTTCACCGAACTGATTTCCCAAATGCCAGTCCGAAGTATGAAGCAGCTTCATAAACACCTTTCGTTTATTTAAATAACCTCTCGGCAAAAGGAAATCGCTGAAGACGGCGGAGAATCTCCGCCGGATTTCGGGAAGAGAAAAGAACTCCGCCTCTCCGCGCGATGCAGCGCGCCAATCCGGAACGTTCCCGTACGTATCTACAGCGTGGGGGATTTTTTTGAAAAACTGTATATCGAGGGATACTGACGGAAATGTCCCCCGCCGTCAAGTCCGTATCCGCCTACAAAAACGTTTTCAATCGTTCTGCCGACGAATTCGGGTTTAAAGTCGACTTCACGCCGCTCGAACTTGTCAAGGAGAACCGCCGAAGCGATCGACCGGGCTCCCTTCTCCCGGCAGTAACGGAAAAAAGTGTCCAGCGTGCGGCCGGTATCGATCAGATCGTCGACGATCAGAACATCGCGTCCCTCAAGAGAGGCGGTAGGTTCGTACAGAATCCGGACATTCCCGCTCGAGTCAAAAGCGTTACCGTAACTGGAGGCCCTGATAAACTCGATCTCCATGTCAAACGTCAGTTTCCGAACCAGGTCGGCCAGAAAGATGAACACGCTGTTGAGAATCCCCAGAACCAGCACGGGCGGTTCGCCTTTTCGGGAACCGTAATAACGGTTGATTTCGCCGCCCATTCGAACGACAAGCTCCTGAATTTCCTCTTCCGAAACGATTAGTCTTCCCTGATCCATCGGTTCACACTCCTATTCTGCCCGCGGCGGTTAAAGTCAGCCGATTTGTTGCCGATTGCCGTCGGTGTCGGCGGCCCGATTCCCCGACTCAATCAGCCAAAGCCCGCCGGCGACGACCAACGCGCCCCCGACGATATTCCCCAAAGTCACCCAAAGGAGGTTCTGAAAGAGCCCGGAAAACGGGATCGTCAGATCTCCGCCCGAGACGACTTGGGTTGCCATGCCGACCGGGATAAAGTACATGTTGGCGATCGAGTGCTCGAACCCGCAATAGACGAACGCGAAAACCGGCAGGAAGGTCGCGATGATCTTTCCGGCGGTTCCTTTTGCCTTGATCGCGCACCAGACCGCAATACAGACCAGGATATTGCACCCGATCGCGCGAACGAACATTTCGCACGGCGGGAGCGACGTTTTCATTTCGGCGGCGGCGATCATCCCTTTCGCCAACCGTCCGGCGAAAAGGCGATACGTCCCCCCCCAGATCACCAGGTTCACCAGGAAGAGGGAGCCGACCAGGTTCCCGAGATAGACAACGCCCCAGTTTTTCAGAAGCGCCCCTTTCCCGAGCGCGCGATCATAGACCGAATACGCCATCAGGCTGTTCCCGGTAAAGAGCTCGGCGCCGACCAGAACAACCATAATCAACCCAATCGGAAAGACGGCGGCGGCGGCGAACTTCCCCCCGACCGGAGCGAACTCGACCGACGCGATCTGACTGCAGAGCGCGCCGAACGCGATAAACATTCCCGCGAAGAAGGCGGCGGTAAACGATTTGCGAAACGGAAGACTCCCTTTTTTCAGGGCAATTTCGTTATAGTTCATCAGTACTCCCTCACTTGCAATCCGCCTTAAAGAACGACCCGCGTTCGGCAAGTTCCGCCGCCGGGTCAAAAGGAAAGGATACCATACCCCGCGGCGTCTGTCAAACAAAGAGGCCGGACAGAAACGCCGCGCGGCATGAAAATACCGTGCGGCATCGCCGGACGCGAAACGACGGAGCCCCGCGGATCATTCGGCGGTCTTCTCTCCGTTTTTGATCAGCGAATTCTCGTCGACGCAGCAGATGACCCCCACTACCCCCTGCTTCTTGACGACATAGAGAACATGCCCGACCGCGGTTCGGCCGATTTTATCGTAGAGGCGCCCGGCCGAGACGCTTTCGCCGAGAACCGTATACGGAGCGTTCGCCACGTACCCAACCTGCCCGAGTCCTTCCATTTTAACTTTGATAGCCTCGGAATCGTGTTTGTTCTCCGGCTCTTTCTCCAGTTGGACCGCCGTCCCGTCCTTCATGATACCCTTCAGAAATTCAATCCCGTAGTAATGGTTCGTTCCCGTAATCGTAAAATAAATCTTAGCCATTTCGGATCTCCTTATTCAGAATCCCAAACCAAGCGGCAGTTTCACTGTCCGCCGAAATCAAGTGAACCGGTATCGTGACAAAAATCACACCGGAAAGAATTTTCACGCAAAAACAAACATCTTCTTTTTGACAAAAATAGTGATATTATTACTAATCAACGCTATTATAGCATTAGATAAATCTCTGTAAACCCTTATTTCGTAATATTTTAAGTTTTTTTGTCGGAAACAGCAATTGTTAAAAATTTCTTTAAATTTGAATTCGGGTTCACGGGAAAGCCAGCCCAACGGTCAGTTCACTCATCCAACCTCTGTCCCGCACGACAAGCGAAAACCCGCTCGTCCGTCCGCCCCTCCAAAAACTTTTATTGATAACGAGTCTCATTATTGACTTTCTCGAAAACTTCGTTTATACTTTCACCATGCAAAAGGAAGATGTCAGAAACCGAAACACTCGGCAGCGTGAATTGATCATCCGTCTCATGGACGGGAATTATGATCATCCGACCGCCGATGAGATCTATGAGCTCGCCCGGAAAGAGGATCCGAGAATCAGCCGGGGGACCGTCTACCGAAATCTCAATCTCCTTGCTGAGACGGGACGGATTCGCAGACTCGCCGTAAACGGCGGGGCGGATCATTACGACTGTCGGCTCAAAGATCACTATCACTTCGTTTGCCGGAACTGCAACAAGGTCTTCGATACTCCAATCCCCTACGCCGATTCACTGAATCACACGCCGGAAGGGATGGACGGGTTCAGGACGGAATGGCACAATCTTCTTCTCGTCGGCCTCTGTCCGTCGTGTGTCGGCCGGGAAGAAAAAGAAAGGTAGATTTCGGTAATCCCCGCACGGACCGGGGCAATCCGAAAAACAAGCATTTGAGGAGAAAAGTCATGTCGAACAAGTACGCGGGAACAAAAACGGAAAAGAACCTGATGGAAGCGTTCGCCGGGGAATCCCAGGCGAGGAACAAGTACACCTACTTCGCTTCGGTCGCCAAAAAAGAGGGATACGAGCAGATCTCGGCTCTCTTCCAAAAGACCGCCGACAACGAAAAAGAGCACGCCAAGATGTGGTTCAAGGAGCTGGAAGGGATCGGCGACACGCCCGCCAACCTTGCCGCCGCCGCCGACGGTGAAAACTATGAATGGACCGACATGTACGAGGGATTCGCCAAGACCGCGGAAGATGAAGGGTTCAAGGCGCTGGCGGCGAAATTCCGTCTGGTCGCGGCGATCGAAAAGCACCACGAGGAACGATACCGCGCCCTTCTGAAAAATATCGAGACAAGTCAGGTCTTCGAAAAGAGCGAGGTCAAAATCTGGGAATGCCGCAACTGCGGTCATATCGTGGTCGGTACAAAAGCTCCGCAGGTCTGCCCGGCGTGCAATCATCCGCAGAGCTTTTTCGAAGTCTGCGCCGAAAACTACTAAGGGGTAATCTTCATGGCAAAATACAAATGCGCGATTTGCGGTTACGTCTACGACGAAGAAAAGGAGAGCGCTCCCTTTTCCGAACTGAAAGCGTGCCCCGCCTGCTTTCAGCCGACCAGTTATTTCGAGAAGATTGACGAGTCCGCCGACACTTCCGAAAACCGCGCGGCGGCGGATCTTCCTCTCGCCTACGATGAGAGATACGCAAAACCGGATCCCTCGATCCCCCACATGGACGACATCCACAAGATTGCGGTCACCGGCGAGTCGATACACGCGGCGATGGCGACGACGATGCGCGTTCCCGGGTTCGACGAGATCCTGATTCTGGGCGCCGGACTCGACCCGATGCCGCTCGAAAGCGACGCGCCCGTCGACACGACGACCGTGATCGGACCGAAAGCCGCTAAACCGATGATTCTCGAAAATCCGGTCTACGTCTCTCACATGTCGTTCGGCGCGCTGTCGAAGGAAACGAAGATCGCTCTTGCCAAAGGGAGCGCCATGGCGCACTCGGCGATCTGTTCCGGAGAAGGCGGCGTCCTGCCAGAAGAGATGAGCGCCGCGGCGCATTACATTTTCGAATATATCCCGAATCGTTACAGTCTCACCGACGAGAATCTGAAGAACTCTTCCGCGATCGAAATCAAGATCGGCCAAGGAACCAAACCCGGGATGGGGGGGCATCTTCCGGGGAGTAAAGTCACTCCCGAGATTGCCGCCGTCCGAGGTAAAACGGTCGGCGAAGATATTCAGAGCCCGTCCCGATTCCCCGGGATCAATACGCGCGAAGATCTCAAAGCGCTCGTTTCGGAATTGCGCGAGCGTTCCGAAGGACGCCCCATCGGAATCAAACTCGCGGCGGGCCACATCGAAAGTGATCTCGCCTTCGCCCTGGCGGCAAATCCCGACTTCATCACATTCGACGGCCGCGGCGGTGCGACGGGTTCCAGTCCGAAGTTCCTCCGTGACGCGACGAGCGTTCCGACGGTCTACGCGCTCCATCGAGCTCGAAAATACCTCAACGAACACGCCGAAGGCGTCTCTCTGGTGATTACCGGCGGCCTGCGGGTCTCATCCGATTTCGCCAAGGCGATTGCGATGGGCGCCGACGCGGTCGCCGTGGCGAGCGCCGCGCTGATCGCCGCCGGATGTCAGCAGTACCGAATCTGCGGAAGCGGACTCTGCCCCGTCGGGATCGCCACGCAGGACGAGGAGCTGAGAAAGCGGCTCGACGGCGATGCCGCCGCACGGCGCGTCGCGAATTTCCTGAACGTCTCGCTCGAAGAGCTCCGGATGTTCGCCCGTATCACGGGACACGTGAGACTTCACGACCTTTCGACCGCCGACCTGGAAACGATCAGCAGCGAAATCGCCGATCACACGAATATCAGACACGTGTAAACAAGGCGCGGTTCATAAGCCGGCGGCCTCTGCCGCCGGTTTTTTTATGCCGACTTTTCCTCCTTCCAGCCCTCTGCAGAGGGCTGGAAGGAAACCCAAGATCTTCTACGATACAAGCCTTTTAGCTGTCCAAAAAATCCAGTCCACCTCAGAACGCCCCTCCTCTTTTCAAAAAAATTTCTCCAAATCAGCCGTCTTCAGCTTGTAAACCGATTTTATTTCAGTTAAACTGGATAAAAAGTGAGCCTTTGCCAGATAAAAAGAGACTCTTTCCGCGCACGTTTTGCCGTCTTCAATCCGCGGCAAACCCATGCCCGGGGGCTTTTTCGGTTGACAAACAGGTTTCATTTCAAGCCGATGAGTCCGGTTCCGAAATGTCGGACCGGAGACACTATTTGCGGGGCGTGTCCTTTGTTCTCGGGTTCGTTCCGCGCTAACCAGAAGAGGTATTATAATGAAACGACGTGATTTTCTGAAAACGAGCGGCCTTGTTGCCGCCGGTTTAAGTGTGGCCCGCGGCGCCCAGGCTGCCGGCGATGATTGTATCAAGATCGGTCTGGTCGGCTGCGGCGGCCGTGCCCGCGGCGCGGTCCAAAACCGTCTCTCCTTTGAGGACAACTGCAAAGTCGTCGCCATCTGCGACGCGTTCGAACAGAACGCCAAGAGCGCCGCCGAAGCGTTCCGCGCCACCGAAGACGAGCGCTACACTTTCGACGATGATCATGTTTTCTGGGGTTTCGAAGCCTATAAGAAGGTCATTGACGAATGCGATCAGGTTCTGATCGTCACGACCCCGGCGTTCCGCCCGATCCACTACCTGTATGCCGCCAAAGCCGGAAAGCATATCTTCATGGAAAAACCGTGCGCGGTCGACGTCGGCGGGTACAAACTCGCAATGGAAGCGAACAAGATCGCCGACGAAAAAGGCCTGGTCGTTGTGGTCGGCTATCAGCGCCATTACGCTCCCAGCTACCAGCAGATGATGGAAAAGATCGCCGAAGGCGCGATCGGCGATATCATCTACACCCGCGTTTACTGGAACGACGGCGGGATCTGGGAACGCGGCCGTCAGGCGGGCGATACCGAAATGCAGTATCAGATGCGCAACTGGTACCATTTCAACTGGCTCTGCGGCGACGGGATCGTCGAACAGCATTGCCACAACATCGACGTCTCGAACTGGATTCACTGCAAGGGTGATTTCAAGGGGCCTCTCTCCCACCCGGTCAAAGTCAACGCGATGGGCGGCCGCCAGGTTCGCCGGTTCCCGCGGTTCGAGAATTCCGGCTACCGTTATGACCACTACTTCTGCGAATTCACCTATGCCGACGGTTCGCAGATGTTCAGCCAGTGCCGTCACCAGGGGAACACCTGGAGCAACGTTTCCGAATTCGTTTACGGAACCAAGGGGAAAGGGAACTCCGGCGGTCTCTATGACAACGACGGCAACGCCATTTGGACATTCCAGGGTCCCGATTGCAACCCGTACGACGAAGAACACCGCCAGCAGGTCGAATGGATCCGCAAGGGTGAGGCTCACAACGACGGCTGGTTCGCCGCCTATTCGAGTATGACCAGCGCGTTCGGGCGCATGGCCGGCTGCTCGGGTCAGGAACTGAACTGGGACGACGCCGTCGAAAACGGCCGCAGCGAGTTCCCCTACGAACAGGCGCTCGCCGGAACGATGGACTGGGATACCCTCCCGCCGGTCCTCCCCGATACCGAACCTCCGGCGCAGCCCGCCGAAGGCCAGCTCATTTACGAAAACTCCGTCCCGGTTCCGGGCGAGTGGAAATGGCAGAAAGAAGCTCCCGCCGCTGAAGCCTGATACGTTTAATCACGGTTGATCCGCAAAAAGGCGCGCGCAAAGCGCGCCTTTTTTAGTCTTCCCAGCAAACGCGGAAAGGCGCGGCGGCACAAATTGATACACAAGACTGGCACCATTCAGATTTTCGGGTACGATGATGATACTGATCTTTCTGCTGACGTTCTTCGCGACGGTCGCAGTCTTCGGTTCCGATGAGGAACGGAACGAAAACTTCGACGAGTCGAAAGTCGTCCCCTACACTCTTCCCGACCCGCTGATTTGCAGCGACGGCACTCCGGTAACCTCGCCCGAACTCTGGACGGAAAGGCGTCGGCAAGAGATCCTCGATCTTTTCGCGACGCAGATGTACGGAGTCATGCCGCAGTGCGACCATTCAAAACTGCGGTGGGAAACACGGCGCGTAAACCCAGCGGCTCTCGGTGGAAAAGCCGTTTTCAAAGAGGTGCGGATTTGGTTTGACGCACCGAACCCATATCCGAAAATCGATATTCTCGTCTGTCTTCCCCGCAATTCGGAACGGCCGGTTCCCGCGTTTCTGGGTCTCAACTTCAACGGGAATCACACGATCAGCGACGACGCGTGGATCTCCCCGCCCGACGGTTGCGATGGGGTTCATCTTCGCGGCAAAGATCCGCAAACCGAACGGGGAACGATGAAACACCGCTGGCCGATCGAAAAGATCGTCGACCGGGGCTACGCGCTCGTCACCGGTTACTATGAGGAGATCGATCCGGATTTTGACGACGGGCGCCAAAACGGGGTTCATCCCCTCTTTGCCCCTTTCGAAGCCGATATTCCGGAACCTTCCCGCGCGGCGACGTTCACCGCCTGGGGGTGGGGACTCTCGCGAATTCTCGATTGTCTCGAAGAGATGCCTGAAATCGACGCTCGGCGCGTCGCGCTCGTGGGACATTCGCGGCTCGGAAAGACCGCTCTCTGGACGGGCGCCGGCGACCAGCGGTTCGCGATGGTCATTTCGAACGATTCCGGCTGCGGCGGCGCGGCGCTTTCGCGGCGCAATTTCGGGGAGACACCGAAACTACTCGTGACGGTGCGCCCCCATTGGTTCTGCCCCTATTTCCGCCGCTACACCGACGACCCGCAACAGATCCCGTTCGACCAGCATGAGCTGATCGCACTCATCGCGCCGCGGCCGGTCTATATCGCCAGCGCCGACGATGACCTTCCGGCCGACCCGAAAGGAGAATATCTCGCGGCTCTCGCCGCCGATCCGGTCTATCGGCTCCTTGGCACGGACGGAATCGGCGGCGCGACCGACACCCCGCCGGAGGCGGACCGTCCGGTCGGCGCGACGATCCGTTATCACCGCCGAAGCGGGAAACACGACCTCACCGTATACGACTGGGAACAGTACATTAGTTTTGCCGACATGTATATAAAGCAGTAGAAAACACCGTTTCCGTTAAAAAGGAGTCACGCCAATGAAAAACTTATTCATCGTGTCTGTTCTGGCCGCCTGCGCCTGGACCGCCGCCGTCTGCTCGGACGAGTGGAAAGAAAACGAAGACGAGTCGAAAGTCATTTCCTACACCCTTCCCGATCCGCTTCTCTGTCAAGACGGCACTCCCGTAACCACCCCCGAACTCTGGACCGAAAAACGGCGCGGTGAAATTCTCGAGATGTTCCGTATGCAGATGTACGGGATGATGCCCGATTACGACAAATCGAAATTCCGCTGGGAAACTCTGCGTGTCAATCCGGTTGCCCTGAACGGGAAAGCGGTCTTTAAGGAGATCCGCATTTGGTTCGATGCGCCGAACGCCAGACCCAAAGTCGATATCCTCGTCTGTATTCCCCGCAGCGCGGCCGGACCGGTCCCCGCTTTCCTGGGCTTTAATTTTTATGGGAATCACGCCGTGAGCGACGATCGATGGATATCACTTGCCGATTGTCCCGACGGAACCCGTGTACAGGGAAAAGATCTCGAGACACAGCGGGGACGCTCGAAAACCCGTTGGCCGATTGAGACGATCATCGATCGGGGATACGCCCTTGTTACCGCCTACTACGAAGAGATCGTGCCGGACTGCAACAACGAACGTTCTCTCGGAGTCTACCCTCTTTTTGCCTCCTTTGAAGAGAATCTTCCCGAACCTTCGCGCGCCGGAGCGATCACCGCCTGGGCATGGGGACTTTCGCGGATTCTTGACTGCCTTGAAAACATTCCCGAAATTGACGCAAAACGCGTTGCCGTGATGGGTCATTCACGGCTTGGGAAGACCGCGCTCTGGGCGGGAGCGAATGACCCGCGGTTCGCCCTGGTGATCTCAAATGATTCCGGCTGCGGCGGGGCAGCCCTTTCACGCCGAAATTTTGGAGAGACGCCGGAATTTATGGATCAGGTTATCCCGTACTGGTTCTGTCAGTATTACAGCCGCTACGCAAAAGATCCGACGCAAATTCCGTTCGATCAGCATGAACTGATCACCTTAATCGCACCGCGTCCGGTTTACGTCGCCAGCGCCGACGAAGACCTCTGGGCTGACCCGAAGGGGGAATTCCTCTCCGCGTGGAATGCCGATCCGGTCTACCGTCTTCTCGGAACCGCGGGAATCGGCGGCATCGCCGACGTTCCGCCCGAAACGAACGTTCCGGTCGGCGAGGTGATCCGTTACCACCGCCGAAGCGGCAAACACGACGTAACGGATTTCGATTGGAACGAATATCTCAATTTCGCCGACAAGTACATGAAGTAACACAATATTTTCCCAATAAAAAAGCCCGCCGTAAAGCGGGCCTTTTTTATTGGGACACTCTTGAAAGAGGTGATTACTCTTCGTCTTCCTGCAGGTCGGCGGCGGCGATCACCTGCGCCTGGACGTTGCCCGGAACGACGTCGTAACGATTGAACTCAATGACGTAGCTCCCCTGGCCCCCCGTCATACTGGCGAGCGAGCGGCTGTAGGTCATCACTTCGGCGAGCGGAATCTCGGCCTTGATGACCTGCATGCCGCCACCGGCCGATTCGCTTCCGGTCTGCCGACCGCGGCGGGTCGAAAGGTCCGAACAAATATCACCGACCTTGTCATCCGGAACGGTGACTTCGAGGTTCACGATCGGTTCGAGAAGCGAAGGACGCGCTTCCTGGAAGACGTTCTTAAAGACGTTCGACGCAGCGGTCTTGAACGCCTGCTCGTTACTGTCGACCGGGTGGTATTTCCCGAAGTGGACTTCGACGCAGAGGTCCTGAACGTGATAACCGGCGATAACGCCCTTCTCCATCCGTTCTTTGAACCCCTTTTCAATGGCGGGCATAAAGTTGGCGGGAATCGTACCGCCGACGACCGAGTCGATCCAGAGGAAGTTGTTTTCGGGGAAATGCTTGAACTCCTTCATCGACGGGAACCGCTCTTTGTTCGTCGCGAACTCTTCGGGATCGGTTCCGCCCGGGAACGGATACATGCGGATATGGACTTCGCCGAACTGACCGGCGCCGCCCGACTGCTTCTTGTGGCGGTACGAACCGCTCGCTTCGGCCTGGATCGTTTCACGATACGGAATCTTCGGCTCTTTCGTTTCGAGTTCGACCTTATCGCGCCGCTTCAGGCGTTCTTGCAGAACCTGGAGATGAAGCTCGCTCATCCCGGTGATGATCAGCTGTTTGGTCTGGTCGTTCCGTTCGACCAGGAAGGTGTTGTCCTCTTCGGCGAGCTTGGTAAGCGCGCCGCTGACCTTCGCTTCGTCGCCGCGGCTCTTCGGCGAGGCAGCCAGACCGACCATCGGGGTCGGGAACGCGAAGGCGGGGAAGGTCAGGTCGCCGAGCGAGGTACCGGTGTGGAGTTCTTCACTCTTGGTCACCGCCACAATCGAGCCGGGCCCGGCTTCGTCGACCGGCTGGAGCTGATCGGCCTGAATTTCAAAAAGCTGCGCGATCTTCAGGCCGCGGCGCGACGACGAGGCGGCAATCTGCATTCCGGTCTTGAGCGTACCGTTAAAGACGCGCATGTAGTTAATCTTCTGAACGAACGGGTCGATCCGGGTTTTGAAGACGTGCGCGGCGACCGGGCCGTTCGGATCGGCTTTCAGTTCAACGTCGTTCCCCTCGGCATCCTTGACCGTACGGGTCAGGAAGTTCGCCGGAAGGGCGTAGGCGGCCAGGGCGTCCATCAATTCGTTGAGCCCGACCTTTGTCTTCGACGAGACGCAGAACATCGGAATGAGCGAACCTTCGACCATCCCCTTGGCGATCAGCGCCGACATCTGAGCTTCGTCGGGAAGTTCCCCTTCGAAATATCTTTCCATCGCGGCGTCATCGACCGAAACGATCGATTCGATGAGCGATTCGTGAATCTGAGCCGGATCGACCAGAGCGCCGGCGGCGTCGGCCGGAGGATTGAGTGTGCTGACCACACCCGAGAATTCATGACCGTGCCCGATCGGAACGTTGAACAGAACCGCTTCCTGACCGAAGACGTCCTGAATGTTGGCGATAAGGGATTCGAAATCGATATTGTCGCCGTCCATCTTGTTAATAATCACCAGGCGGCCAAGTCCCGCCTTCTTCGACTCGGCGAAAACGCGGCGGGTGTTGACCTCAATCCCGGACTGCGCGTTGATCACGATCGCGGCGGTGTCGACGCCGCCGAACGAACCGATCGTCGCGCCGATGAAATCCGGGTAACCGGGGTTATCGACGATATTGAACCGTTTCCCGGCGTGGTCGAAATGGATAATGCTCGATTCGATCGAGTACTTATGGGCTTTTTCTTCGTCGTCGAAGTCACAGATGCTCGAACCGTCGTCAACACTGGCGTTCTTGTTCACCGTCCCCGTCACGCAGAGGAGGGTATCGGCGAGAGTCGTCTTTCCCGAACCGCCGTGACCGCAGAAGGCAATGTTACGAATATTCTCGGCTGTGAATTTAGACATCTGTTGGTTTCCTCACATAAAAATATTTGGTGACGGTTTCAGGAAGAAATCATCCGGCAAGAGACACCTCTGACCTAAAGGGATCTTCCCATAAAATGACTTCCTATATTTATACCTTCTAAACGGCAATCGACAAGGGGATATATTGAACCGAATCCTCTTTTCCCTATAATGATGGGCGTTATGGAATACTCCCCTCAAATTCCCATTGTCTTCGACACGCGCGAAAGCTGGGCGTATCAGCCGGGCGATTCGCTCTCGGGAAAATTCTATCTTGACGGGATTAACAGCGACGCGATTTCGACCGTTGAGCTTTCGGTTCTCTGGCAGACCGAGGGGAAAGGAAACGTCGACTTCGGAATCCACCACCTCGAACGGCGGGCCGTCCGCAAAAACGAGAGCGTCGGCGGCAAACAGCCCCTCTGGTTCGACGACAGCAAGGGGAACAGCTTCAACGTTCGGCTCCCCTCCTCTCCCCTTTCGTACGATGGGGAACTGATCAAAATCTACTGGCTTGTTCGGGTTCGCGTCTTCATGGAAGACGGGAGGGTCTTTACCGACGAGCACGTCTTTCGGCTTGGCGACCTCACGAGCCTTCCCCTCCTGCGTAAAGGGATCGAAAAGACCGAATCGGTCAACGGCAGCGGCAAATCCGCCGAACCGGAATCTCCCGCCGGGCTGAAATCGACTGCCGAGCCGGCCAAACCCGCCGAGCCGGAATCCGAGCCTGACACGCAGGCCGCCCCCCCTCAGTCCGCAACAGAGGCCACGGCGAATGATTAAGGCCAACACACCCTCGTCCGTTTCGGGAGTCTCGTTCAATCCGTTTTCCGTCGGCTACGTTCAACCCGGTTCCATCCCTTATTTTTTCGAACCGACATTCATCGAAGAGATCCGCCGGTCCGCCTCGTCCCTCTACGTTCAGGCGTTCGCCGAGGCGTTCCAGAAAAAAATGGAGCTATCCACCTGGATCGGATGTCGGTATCTGGACGAGAAGTTCGCCGCCGGGCGGTATCGCGCCCAGGTGGTCGGCCCGCACGGGAGCGGAAAATCGACGATGACCGAGTCGTTCGCCAAATACCTTAACCTAACCGGAATCGGCGTGGTGAAATCGGCGATCCATTCCGGTACGCATACCCTGCCCGACGAATTGCGCGCCGAACTCGATCGGCGTCCCGCCGATGATGCGGTAAAATGTGTCGTGATCTTCGACGGATACGAACAGTTGGGCGCGCTCAGCCGACTCCGCCTGCGCCGACTCTGCCGATCGAAAAATCTGGGACTCCTGGTCACGACACATAAACGGCAATGGTTCGTCGGACCGGTTCTCTATCGAACGGCGACATCGGATGAAACGCTTGAAAAGATTGTCTCTTATCTGCTCGACGATTCGCAGCGCTGTCCGGGCAAGACGATCCTCCGCGAACTGCGCCGCCGTCATAAAAACAACGTCCGCGCCATTCTCGACGGTCTCTACGACTGGTGGAATGGCGCGCGCCGCGGGACCGTTTAAGAATCTCTCTACACCTCTATCTGAACCGGCGGGCGTTCAAACTCCTCGGCGTGGAAATACTCCTGCCTCTTGACGCCGCTCAGCCGGGCGACGAGCCCTTCGGGGAACGCCTCGCACCGACTGTTCACATATTCCACCGTGTCGTTGTAATACTGCCGCGCCAGCGCGATCCGGTCTTCGGTTTCGACCAGGTTCTTTTGAAGGTTCAGAAAGAGCGGTTCGCTTTTCAGCTGGGGGTACTTTTCGATCACGGCGAGCATCCGGTCCGCGACCGGAACCAAAACCCCTTCCCGATTGGCGTCGGAAACCGTCTTCACCTCGAGCTGCGAACGGAGCGCGGCGATCGCCTCCTGCGTTTCGGCCTCGTAATCGCGGATCCCCTTCACCGCGTCGACCAACGGGGTGATCAGCGAATAGCGGCGTTTCAGTTCCACGTCGACATTCGATCTCGCCTGTTTCGATCGGTTCTTCAGTCTCACCATCGACTGATGCACAATCCAGAGCCAGCCGGGAAAGAGCGCCGCCAGACCGACGGGAATCCCCCAAAACGAATCGACCCAGTTTTGAAACGTCACGCCGAAAATCAGCATGGAAATCAGAACAAAGACCACCCAGGAAGCAACCGACGCCGAATGAACACCCGAGGTGATCTCCTCTTCCGTCCTGGTGGAAATCAGATACTCGGGATGCTCCTTATCCCACGCCACTTCGGCCGCCACTGCGTCGTCCCGAACCCGCGCGCGGCCCGAGACGAAGATCGTCTGACCGAGAAGAATCGCCGACTCGGAAAAGCGCCGGTTCCCGGTCGAATCGGAAATCGCTTCGCGGGGACCGTGCTTATAGTAAAGCGGGTCGTCCTCGGTACACGTCTCGTAGAAGGTGGTTTTCGGCTCAATTTTCGCCTTTTCGGGATTGATCCGCACGACACCGGTTTCGTCCTTTAAATAAAAAGGCTTCACATTCGTAAAACCGTCGACGGTGGTCCAACCCGAGGTCACCCGCTCTTCCATTTCGGTATAGGTTTTGCCGTTCGAGTCTGTGCGTGTGACAGGAACCGTTTCGGTCCGCCGCCATTCTTCTTCGACCGACCAGGAATACCAGACCGCATCTTGCGACGTCAGCGTGGTTTTCATCGGCAGGGAGAGTACGGCTTCCCCTTTCAGCTCCACCTCGCCGACGAAGACCGCGACCGTTTTCGACGTCGGCGTATCTTCATAGAGACGCCGACGCCGTTCATTCGCGATAAACGCCCAGTAACAGATCGGGCCGAAAATCAGAGAAACAAGAGCGGCAATGATTATCATTGTTTATTCCGCGGTGTCGTTCAGTATTTCGATGATCTCCTTCCCGCCGATATTCGCGCGGTCGCCGAACTTTTCGCCCCGCGCGTCGACCGCCGCGGCGACCGATTTGATCACCTCGTCGGTGATCCCGTATTCCTTGCGGGACGGGGTGATCCCCGCTTCGGCGAAAAAGTCGACCGTCTTCTGGATTGCCTCGTCAATCACCTTGTCTTTATCGGTTCCGGTGATTCCCCAGACGCGTTCGGCGTATTGCAGAAGCTTCTCTTCCTTCTGGCGGCGCTGATGGCGGTACGCGGCGGGAAGAACCAGCGCCAGCGTCTTGGCGTGGTCGGTATTGGTGCGGGCGGTCAGTTCGTGCCCGATCATATGGATCATCCAGCACTGAGCGGTACCGACGTTGATCCAGCCGTTTTCGGCAAGCGTCGCCAGCCAGCAGAGATTGGCGCGCGCGTCGTAGCTCTGCGGGTCCTTCTTGATCCAATGCGCCGTCTCGATCAGGGCGAGCATCAGCGCTTCGGCCTGACGATCCTGTGCGACGGCTCCCATCGGATGGGTGGCATACTGCTCAATGATATGAACGAAGATATCGACGATCCCGTTCGAGATCTGACGCGGGGGAAGGGAAAAGGTCGTCGTCGGGTCGATAATCGAAAACCGGCAGAAAACCTTCTCGGACCAGAGACAGAGCTTCTGGTCTTTTTCACGGCGCGAGACGACCGCGTAGGCGTTCATCTCGGACCCCGTCGCCGGAAGGGTGATCACCGAGGCGATCGGAACGGCCTCTTTGATCGGTGCCCCCTTTTCGAGAATGTCCCATGGGTCTTCCCCTTCGGGGTATTTGATCGCCGCGGCGATGAACTTGCTCCCGTCCAGGGTCGAGCCGCCCCCGACCGAAAGGATGAAATCGATTTTCTCTTTTTTGGCCAGTTCGACCGCCTTCATACAGGTGGCATATTCCGGGTTCGGCTCAATCCCGCCGAATTCGACCACCTGACGACCCCCGAGCGCCTTTTTGACCTGGTCGTAGACCCCGTTTTTGAAGATCGAGCCGCCGCCGTAGGTCAGAAGGATCTTCGCGTCGGCGGGAAGGAGTTCCCCGAGTTTGGCGATCTGTCCGTTCCCGAAAACAATTTGAACCGGATTCCTGTATTGAAAATTATCCATTGGTCTCTCCTTTATCCATTCCCGCTCTGCGGAACATTAAACCTTGACCGGACGCGGCACGCACTTCCGCGCCGCCGTCTTGATTATAGGGGGAAAGAAAATCCCGGTCAACAACTGCAGAGTATTTTTCATAAGATGGTCCGCGCCGCTTTCAAACGGTTCGCGTTTTCGCTATATTTATGGAGAGATCGTTAACCGAAAACCGCGCCATTCGGCGCACTTTGGAAATGAGGCCGACCAATGCTTAAACCGAATCAAAATCAATTTACCACGTTCCCGATCCGTGCCCTCCGTCTTGCCGCGGCGGGCGTCCTTCTCCTTTTCGTCCTCCTGCCGACGGCGCTTCGGGCGGGCGATATCTCCTTTTACGGCGAGACCGATAAGGATCCGCTCACCTATGCGCCGGGAGAAGAGATCGTCTTTAACGTTCAGCTCCTCGATGACGGACAACCCTGCGGCGGCAGAACGGTTCGCTGGCTCCGAACCGGCGATGACGGAAAAACCGAAGAGGGGGAAGCGGTAGCCAGCGCCGATGAGCCGATCGTCGTTCGCACCTCAATCGAAACCCCCGGTTTCGTCTGGCTGAAAGTCGTTGCGCTCGACGAGGCGGGAAACAATATTCCCGGCGAAAACCATGAGTTCAACGGCGGCGCCGGTGTACTCCTCGATCGGCTCGGAAGCGCTCCCGAACCGGACGACTTCGACGCGTTCTGGGCCCGTCAGAAAGAGCGTCTCGCCGAAGTCCCCCTTGAAGCGCACCTGACCGAAGTCGATTCGCCCGACGAAAACGTCAAATGCTACGATCTGCGGGTCGACTGCGTCGGCACCCCCGTCTCCGGCTACTTCTGCCTCCCGGCCGAAGCGAAAGAGAAATCGCTCCCGGCGCTTCTGGTTCTGCAAGGTTACGGCGTCGCATCGGCGAGTAAAGAGACCGCCGCCGGAAAGACGCACCTGGCGCTCTGCATCAACGCGCACGGGATCGAAAACGGCCGGGACGCGGCGTTCTATAAGAACCTGTTCGACACGACGCTGAAAAGCTACGGTCTTCCCGCCGCGTCGAATACCGATCCGGAAACATCCTATTGGAACGGCGTGGCGATGCGCGTCATGCGCGCGCTCGAGTTCCTGAAATCGCGCCCCGAGTGGGACGGAAAGCATATCACCGTTACCGGAGGAAGCCAGGGAGGATTCCAGTCGATCCTCGCCGCCGCGCTCGACGGCGACGTCACCGCGTGCCATCTGAACGTTCCGTGGTTCTGCGACGTTTCGGGAACCGCGCTCCAGGCGCGGAACCACTCGATCTTCCGCCCCGAATGGACCGAGGCGCTCGCCTACTATGACGGGGTGAACCACGCCAAGCGGATCAAATGCCCCGTTACGATTTCGGCTGGGCTGGGCGACTATGTCTGTCCCCCGTCGGGCGTGATGACCCTTTACAACAACCTGAACGTTCCGGCTAAACTGACGTTCATTCAGGGGAACACCCACGGCCATACGATGAAGAACGGCGGAAAATTCACGGTCGAAAAGAACCAGTAGTCCGCTTTGCGCCGCGTGCCGCGTCCAACAAGGCGTGGCACGCGCGTCCGCCCCGGATGCCGCTTCGGACGCCTTGAACAATCCCGAAAAGACCATAGAATGAACTCGTTCTTTCCAAACCCTGAAAAGAAAGAGGGTCTCTATGTCTCAGGATGAAAACGAAATCATCTTCTCCTGTCCCATCTTTAAACTCGAAAAGACCTGGCAGCTCGGCCGCAACGGAAAGAAGCATACCCGCTACGTGATCCGACATCCGGGCGGGGTCGGCATTCTCCCGATTCTCCCGAGCGGTGAAATCCTCCTAATCAGGCAGTTCCGCGTCGCGGTCGGCCGGTACATCTACGAGATCCCCGCCGGAATGCGCGAGCCGGGGGAAGCCCCTCTGGTCACCGCCCAGCGGGAACTGAAAGAGGAAACCGGGTATACCGCCGAAAAATGGACCCCCTACCCGTTCTTTTACGCCTCGCCCGGCTACCTCGACGAAAAGCTCTTCCTCTTTCTGGCCGAAGACCTGATCCCGGGCGAAAGCGCCCTCGAAGACGGTGAAAACCTTTCGCCCCTTTCCGTTTCGCTCGAAAAAGCGCTCGAAATGATCGATGCGGGCGAAATTGAAGACGGTAAGACGGTCGGCGCGATTCTCCGTTACGCTCTCAATACTCCGTTTGGGAAAAAATGATATAATTCTGTTGGTGAAGCCTTGCATTTACATCCTCGCAGACGCATAAAGGGTACCCCGATGAAACGATCATTCCTGAAATCCCGTAAACTTCACTTAGAATCGCTCGAAGAGCGGCGCCTCCTCTCGGTCAACTGGGTCGTCACCACAAACATCGACTACTCGGCGTGGGTCGAAGACGACTCGATTATCTGCCTGCGCGAGGCGATCAGCCGTGCCGGGGACGGCGATCTGATCACGTTCAGCCCGAACCTTCCGGGAACCACGTTTACGCTGAAATACGGCGAACTCCCGATCCGTTCGGCCCTCACCATCGACGGCGACAGTCTCCGTGCCGCCAGCGGAACCAACCGTCTGGTCATCAACGCCAACAGCAGAAGCCGAATCTTCAACATTGCCGAAGGCGCTTCGCTCACCCTTCGTTCAGCGAACATGACAAACGGCTACTCGGCAGGCGACGGCGGCGCCATCTACACCAAAGGGACACTGACGCTCGAAAACTGCAACATCACCGCCTCACGAGCTAAGGAGGGCGGCGGGATATTCTCGTTCCATGCCGACGTTTCTATGAACGGCGGATCCGTCACCAATTGTTCCGTCTCCGAATTTGGCGGGGGCCTGTACATCTATTGGGGGTCCCTCACCCTGGACAGTGTTACGGTCAGCAACTGTTCGTCGGATATGTCGGGAGCCGGAATCGACGTCAGCGACGCCGAAACCTATATTACCCATTCGACCATTTCGAATAACCGAAACACCAATTCCTACTATTTCGCCGCGGGGATCTACGCTCACGGGGGATACATGTCGATCTCCGACAGTGAAATCGTCGGAAACGTCAGTTACAACTACGGCGGCGGTATCTACATTCACGATATGGAAGCGGTCATTACCAACTCGCTCATCGCCGGCAACAAGTCGACCTACACGGGGGCGGGAATCGAGAACTTCGGACAGCTGACCCTGCGTCAATGCACGATCACCGGAAACCACACGACCGGCGAATATTCCGGCGGCGCCGGCATCTTCAACTACTACGGCAAGGGAATGTACATCGACGCCTTCAACTGCATTATCGCCGGAAACACAAGCGCCTCGGGGAAAGAAACCTGCGATTACGAAGGGAACGGCTATGGTCACGGTTACAACGTTCTGACAAGCAACACGAACGACTGGACATCCATCGACACCTTCATCGAATACGATCCGACTCTTCCCCTCTTTACCGACCCCGATGAAGGGATCTACAGGCTCACCGAAGGGTCTCAGGCAATCGACCTGGGCGAAGACGGCTACGCGATCTACGATGACGGTTCCGACATCGAGTACGATCTTGCGGGGGAAGACCGCTTCTACGGCGTCTGCGTCGACCTGGGCGCGTATGAATATTCCCCCTTAACCCCTCTGGCCGCGCCGACCGGGGTTACCGTCACCGCCGCCGGGGCGAATCGCATGCGCGTCACCTGGGACGAGGTCGCTAATAACAACGGGTACAAAGTGGTGTGGTCCGACGACCAGATCAACTGGAACGAGGCCTACTGCGTCGAAAACACCATCCGCGTCACCGGACTTGCGTACGGCGAGACGTATTACTTTAAAGTGATGGCGATGGGAGACGACGTCACATATGAAAATTCCGACTTCTCGGCTTCGGTCGCCTCCCTGGTCTGTCCCGTCGATATCGACGGGGACGGGTTCATCGGACCGGGCGACAGCGCCTTCCTTTCCGGAGCCTGGTTCACTTTCGAAGGGGGTCCGAACTGGAACGAGCGGTACGATATTGACGGGGACGGGTTCATCGGGCCGGGCGACAGTTCCTTCCTTTCGGCCAACTGGTTCAAGATGGCGGATGACCCGACGTTTGTCTATCCCAGCCCGCTGGCCGCGGCGATCAGTTCCCAGGATATTTTCGCGTCCCTCGACGAAGAACTCGAAGAGATTTTAGAGAATATGTTCTGACACCCGCTACGGTTCGGACGGTTTGGTACGAAAGAAGGCTTTCACTTTACGGTGAAAGCCTTCTTTCGTTTTACTCCTCGTCATGTGTGTCTCAAACTTCGGGAAGCGCGAACTCTTTCCGCTGTTCGCGGTGAATGAACGATGCCGCCTGGTCATCGCCGACGATCGTCTCTTTGACCGGATCCCACTGAATGACCCGCCCCAGACGCGCGGCAATCCCGCTCAAGTGGCACATGTTCGCGGTCAGCACATGGCTGTCAACGTCCGAAATCGGCTTGCCGCCGTTTTGAATGCAGTGGATGAAATTGTATTTATGTTCATAGAACGCGCGGTCCTGACTGGCGCGGGCCTCCGACTCGGGACTGAACGGAACGCCGTTGTTCAGCGCGATGTAGTCCTCTTCCTTGAACTGTTCGGCGATTCCGTCTTCGATCACCTTGCCGACAACGCGACCGCGGCTGACGTGAATCCGCCCCTTGGTTCCTTCAAAGAGAATGCCATTCCCGTCTTTCGAACTGTCGCAGACGTTGAACACCAGACCGTCGGCGAATTTATGATAGACGTTGAACCGTGTCGCCGTGTTGAACTGATCGTCGACCGTCGGATAACCGTCTTTATACGGAACGGGGTGTTCGGCGTCCCGCCCGTCGATTTCGACCGGGCCGTCGCCGGCGTTCTGCCGACCGAGCGCCCAAAGGGCGATATCGATGTGGTGCGCACCCCAATCGGTAAACTTCCCGCCGCTGTATTCATACCACCAGCGGAACTGATAATGGCACCTGCTGAACGCCGGGAATTCCGCCTGCGCCGGTTCCCACGGAGTGTTCGAGTTCCCGTCGGACGAGATGTAATCGACATAGGGGGTCTGACCGAGCCACATATTCCAGTCGAGCGACGCGGGGACCTCCGCTTTCGGAATCGCCGGAGAGGACGGGCTGCCGCCGATATCGACCGTCACCTTCTTCACCTCTCCCAAATAACCGCCCCGAATGACGAGTGCCGCAAGCATGAACTCGTCATGGAAACAGCGCTGCATCGTCCCAACCTGGAAGACGCGGTTGTATTTATGAACCGCTTCGCGGATCAGACGGTTCTCTTCAAGGGTCAGGGTCAGCGGCTTTTCGCAGAAGACGTGCTTCCCCGCCTGCATCGCTTCGATGGCTATCTTGGTATGCCAATGATCCGGCGTGGCGATCAGAACCGCGTCGATATCGTCCCGATCGAGAACGCGGCGATAGTCGGCGTAGGTGTCGGGAGCGATCACTTTATCCCCCTCTTTCCGCCCGTACCCGCATTCAAGGGTGTTCGCCAGACCGAACTTCGAATCGACGTCGCACAGGGCGACGAGATCAACGAGCTTGTCGAAGTACGACATATCGAGCCGACCCTGTCCGCCGCATCCGATCGCCGCCATACGAAGGCGCCCGGTATCGCTTTCAGCCCGCGCTTTCGGCAGAGCAAAATAAGGAGTGGCCGCCGCAACCGCCGCGGCTTTGAGAAAATTTCGACGTGTGGTCATTGTTCCGATATCCTTTCTCGATTATGTCGTAGCTCTGAAAAATAACTCTGCATGGACGAGTTGCGGCTCTTCTTCCGTTTTTCGTCTTTCCCCATTTTAGCGATTATGCTAAAAAGAAGCAAGCAAGAGGGGAAAAAGGTGCTGCGCGAGAAAGCCACGGCGGAACCGCCCCCCCTGGACGATTCCCCGAATCACGCTAGAATAACGGCATATTGACGCGGGGTGGAGCAGTTGGTAGCTCGCGAGGCTCATAACCTTGAGGTCAGGGGTTCAAGTCCCCTCCCCGCCACTAAACCCGCAAGTGCCGTTTAACAGGTATTTGCGGTTTTTTTGTTTTATGCCAACCTTAAGGAATTCATTCCCGATTATCCAAAAGAAAGGCCGTTCCGATGCCAGCGCGCCCCTCGTCGTCCCCTTCCGTCAATTCCGACGAACTCCGGCGGCGCAAACGGATTCTCAAAAAGCTGAACGCGGCGTACCCGCAGGTCGGCTGCACCCTCGACCACTTCAATCCGTTCCAGCTTCTGATCGCGACGATCCTTTCGGCGCAATGTACCGACAAGCGGGTCAACGAGGTCACTCCCGGTCTTTTCAAACGGTTCAAAACCCCCGATGACTTTCTCCGCGCCGGGATTCCCGAAATCGAAGACGCGATTCGTTCGACTGGCTTCTATCACAACAAGGCAAAAAACATCTACGCGCTCTGTAAGCGTTTGAAAGAGGATTTTCACAGCGAGGTTCCCTGCACGATCGACGAGCTGGTCAACCTGCCCGGAGTCGGGCGGAAGACCGCCAACGTCGTTCTGGGCAACGCGTTCGGGATTGTCGAGGGAATCGTCGTCGATACCCACGTCGGGCGGATCAGCCGTAAACTCGGACTGACCGAAGCAACCGACCCCGAAAAAGTCGAACGCGACCTCGTCTCGTTCGTGCCGAAAAAGGAGTGGGTCGATTTCAGCCACCGTCTCATCACCCACGGCCGTCAGATCTGCCGTGCCCGGCGTCCCCTGTGCGGCCAGTGCCCTCTGGCCTCCGACTGTCCCTCGGCGGAAAAATAACCTTACGGCTTTTCCAGAACCTGCCCGTCGGCGCGAAGCCGCTCTTCGAGCCGCTCGTAGGGGAGATCGGCGGGAGAAAGACCCGCCTCGATCGAAAGAACCGCCGCGGTCGCCGCCGACTGCCCCAGAATCATGAAGACCGGTTCCATCCGAATCGAGCCGTAGGCGATATGCGTACAGCTGACGCAAACCGGCACCAGTAAGTTCGAGCATTCCTCCTTTTTCGGCACCAGTGCCCGAAAACTGACCGGATAGGCCCCGCCGGGCGGCACCTGAACATCCCCTTCATTCCGAACAACGGTATGTCCTTCTCCGTCCGCGGCAGC
>JAGCAH010000105.1 GCA_017652805.1 Thermoguttaceae bacterium
AAGAATCTTTCGCAAATTGAGCCTGTTGAAAGAAGTCTGTAAATTCGACCTGGTGAAAACCTGAATCTCCTATGGTTCTATACACATGCCCTTCACCGCTCCTTTCATCTCCCTCACATACTCCGTTACGTACGGTTCGGCGTCTCGGCCGTGTTTGGCGATCAGTTTCATAATCGCGCTGCCGACGATCACGCCGTCGGCGTGTTGCGCCATCTTCTTGGCCTGGTCGGGGGTCGATATGCCGAAACCGACGGCGCAGGGGATCTCCTTCGCCTGTTTGACGAGCCGGACCATCCCGCCGATGTCGGTGGTGATCTCGCTCCGCACGCCGGTCACGCCGAGCGACGAGACGCAGTAGACGAACCCCGAGGCGTCGCGGGCGATCCGGCCGATCCGGTCTTCGGAGGTCGGCGCGATGAGCGAGATCAGATCAAGTCCGTTCTCTTTGCATACCGGGTCGAACTCTTCTTTCTCCTCATACGGCACGTCGGGGAGAATCATTCCCTGAATCCCGACTTCGCGGCACGTTTCGCAGAACCGCTCTTTCCCGTAGGAAAAGACCACGTTCGCGTAGGTCATGAAGACCATCGGAATCGTGACATCCCGGCGCAAATCGCGGACCAAGTCGAAGATTTTATCGGCCGTCGTTCCGGCCTTTAACGCGCGCTCGTTCGCTTCCTGGATCACCGGGCCTTCGGCGGTCGGGTCCGAAAACGGAATTCCCAGCTCGATCAGGTCAGCTCCGCTATGCGCCATTGCACGAACGAGCCGGGCGGTCGTTTCCAGGTCGGGGTCGCCGCAGGTGATGAACGGAATAAACGCTTTACCGTTTACAAAGGCGTCGGTAATTTTAGTCATGAATATTCTCCCCTCGGTATCGGGCGATCGCCGCGCAGTCTTTGTCGCCGCGCCCGGAAATGTTGATGACAACGATTTGGTCTTTCGCCATGCTCGGAACGATCTTACGCGCGTAGGCGACCGCATGGGCCGATTCGATGGCGGGAATGACCCCTTCGGTGCGCGAAAGGTATTCGAACGCCTGAACCGCTTCCTCATCGGTGATCGGCACGTATTCGGCGCGGCCGGTGTCGTGCAGCCAGGCGTGTTCCGGCCCGATTCCGGGATAGTCGAGTCCGGCGCTGATCGAGTAGACCGGCGCGATCTGGCCATATTCGTCCTGGCAGAAATAACTTTTCATGCCGTGAAAAATACCAAGACGGCCGGTCGCGATCGTGGCGGCGGTTTCAAATGTGTCGACCCCGCGTCCCGCCGCCTCGCAACCAATCAGACGCACCGATTCGTCGTTGATGAAATGATAGAATGCGCCGATCGCGTTCGACCCGCCCCCGACGCATGCCAGTACCACGTCGGGAAGACGCCCTTCTTTTTCAAGAACCTGCTCTTTGATCTCTTTCGAAATGACCGCCTGAAAATCGCGGACGATCGTCGGGAACGGATGCGGCCCCATCACCGAGCCCAAAACGTAGTGCGTGTCGCTGATCCGAGTAGTCCATTCGCGGAACGTTTCCGAAACCGCGTCTTTCAGCGTGCCGGTGCCGCT
>JAGCAH010000106.1 GCA_017652805.1 Thermoguttaceae bacterium
ATACCCCCTACCGGAGTCGAACCGGTGTTACTGGACTGAGAATCCAATGTCCTAGGCCACTAGACGAAGGGGGCTAATCGGTGACCCTAGGATAACAGGAAACCAAATCCTGTCAAGGAGGGTTACGGTTCGATGATGATGCGGAATCCCAGGTAGTAGGCCCGGGTGTCCGGGTCGATTCCGTAGCGATAGGCCGATCGGCAGCAGCTCGCGTCGAGGAACCAAGAGCCGCCGCGGAAGACGCGTGTATTCCCCACATCGGAACCGGTCGGGTCGCTCGTCGGTTTTTCTTCTAACTGCCCGTAGCGGTCGCGGCACCACTCGGCGACATTACCGTGCATATCGTAAATCCCCCAACCGTTCGGGCGGAATCCGGCGACGGAGTACGGGTTACGGACCGCACGTCGACGCTGGTCAATATTACCGGGTTCCGAGTCGTCGTAGTTGGCGTCTGCAGGACCGATTTCCGTGCCGAAAGAGTAGGCGGTTTCGGTTCCCGCCCGGCAGGCGTATTCCCACTGAGCTTCGGTCGGGAGCGTGACTCGCCAGCCGGAAAATTTTCGGAGCGCCTCGCAAAAGAGAGCGGTCTCTTCCCAGGTGACCTGTTCAACCGGCAGTGTGCCGGTATCAACATGTTTGATTTTTGCCGCGCCGGTTCCGGTTTTCGAAAACCAGCTGGGATTCCAGTCGAAGAGGCTTTCCCACATCCGCTGGGTTACTTCGGTCTCTAAAATCCAGAATCCTTTCGTCAGGGTGACTTCGTGAAGAGGCTCGTTTTCGCTCCTGCCCGGCTCTTTTCGGGGGCTTCCCATCTCGAACGTTCCCGCGGGACACCATCGGAACGCGTAGGAAACTCCTCTAATTTCGTAGACGCGACGTTCGCCCGGCTCCGATCCCGGAACGGTGGGCGGGGGGAAAGGAGACTCGGCGAAGCCCGGGGCAAGGGGGTCTTCGGCATCAGAACCGGGCGTTTCGTTAGGAAGAGGATTGGAAGCGGGCACTTCGGGAGATTCGGGGATGGTGACGAATTCGGTGTCGAGAGGATCGTCGGTTGAAATTGTTTCGGGTTCCTGAGGCTGCGAATCCGAGATCCCCCAATCGGGATCTTCGCCAGGGATCGGCGCGGTGAGACTCTCCGCCGGGTCGGTGGCGGAGTGGAGAGGTTGAGGCTGCAAAGGATCGCCGGAAAGTAAAGAAGCGTTCCCCCTCTGGTATCTTCTGGTGGAGGAGGTCTTTTCCGGCTCTTTGCCCGCCTCGATCCGCTGACTGAGGACGTACCAGCGGTCTTCAGGAATCAGGTCGTCGACCCGAACGCGGTAGATATTCGATTGAGAACGGATCCGAATCAGACTCCCGTCCGGCGCGTCGAGCGACCGATCCCACGTTCCGGTTAAAACCCCGCCGAGACGGGTTCGCCAGCGGCGCATCGGCTCGTCCGCGTCTAAAACGGCCAGCGTTCCGCAACACAGCAGAAGGAGAAAAAGGGGAAGAATCCGGCTATCCCTTTTCATCAGAGTGGTCTTTCTCGGATATTTAAGTTGGTCCAACAATTTCATGGGAGAAGATAACAATTCTTTAAAAACCGAACAAGATGAAATTTGCCTGTTCTGGCTTGCGGGCCGCCGCTTCAAGGTATTGGAGATTGGGCGCTTTTCGGGTAGAATAAGGGTTCTGAAGGGGATCCGGATTACCAAACCATAGGGGTTGTATGGCCGTTATTTTAAGCGTTAGCGGATTGCGGAAGCATTTTGGACCTGAGCCCGTTCTGGCCGATGTTACGTTTCAGGTGCGGGAAGGGGATAAAATCGGTCTTGTCGGTCCGAACGGCTGCGGAAAGACGACGCTTCTGAACATCCTTGCCGGGAAAGACGAAACCGAACGCGGCTCGATCGAAAAGTCTGCCGACTGCCTGATCGGATATCTGGAACAGCGTCCTGAGATCGTTCCAGGGCGAACGTTGATCGATGAGGCGCGGGACGCGCTTTCGCACCTGATCGCCATTCAGGAGGAAGCCGAAACGATCGCCGTTCGGCTGGGGGAAGTTACCGACGAAGCGGAACGGGACCGTCTGGCGCGCCGATACGACCGAATCCACGAGGAACTGATCCGCAAAGACGCCTATAACCTCGACTATCGGATCGAACAGATCCTGCATGGGGTGGGGTTTAAAGATTCTGAATTTCATCAGAAGATCGAAACGTTCAGCGGCGGGGAACTGAACCGGCTCGGGCTGGCGAAACTTCTGTTGGCCGAACCGGATGTTATGCTTCTCGACGAGCCGTCGAACCACCTCGATCTGGGTGCGACCGAATGGCTCGAAGATTTCCTTCGGAGAACGTCGGCGGCGGTGATCCTGGTCAGCCATGACCGCTATTTTCTCGATCGTGTGACGAACCGCACTTTTGAACTCTACTTCGGGACGGTTGACGATTATCCGGGGAATTTTACCAAGTATCTGGGACTCAAAGAGGAACGCCTTTTGGTTCAGACCCGGACTTACGAGAAGTACGTTGAAGAAGTCGAAAAGGCGAAAGATTTTATTCGTCGGCATCACTATGGGATGAAGGCTGCTCAGGCGGAAGACCGTCGGAAGAAACTCGAGCATTTGGAAGCCCATCCCGCGGAACTTCCCCGAAATATTCAGACTCCCGCCTTCTCGTTCCCGAAACCGAGTCGTACGGGCGACATTGTCTTTCGGGTGGAAGAACTTACCAAAGGGTTCGGCGGCGCCCCGCTCTTTAAAGACGTGACGTTTAACATTCAGCAGGGGGAACGGTGGGCGATCATCGGACCGAACGGATGCGGCAAGACGACTCTGCTGAAATGCCTCCTCGGAGAACTTAAACCCGATCACGGAACCGCCCGACTGGGGCAGGGAGTTAAGATCGGTTACTTCGATCAGCATCTTCATGTGCTGGACGACTCGATCCCCGTGGTCGAAGCGATCCGACCCAAAGGGAAAATCTTTGAAGAGCTCCCGCGCCGTAAACTTTTGGGAGCGTTTGGCCTGACTCAGGATCAGCAATTACAGGAGGTCGGAAGTCTGAGCGGAGGCCAACGATGCCGCGCCGCATTGGCCAAACTGGCGGCACAGGATGCCAACGTGCTGGTTTTGGACGAACCGACGAACCATCTTGATCTGTGGGCTCGGTCGGCATTGGAAATCGCGCTGAAGAATTTCGGCGGAACGGCGCTCTTTATCAGTCATGACCGTTATTTCGTCGATCGTACGGCCGACCATCTGCTCATCATTCAGCCGAACGCCCGGTTCCTGGTTCTGGAAGGGAACTATACCACGTTCCGCGATATGGTCGCCAAGGGGTATATCGCCGATCCGTTTTTGGACGGCGCACTGGCCGCCAAGTCGACCGAGCAGGTGAAAACGCCCCCTTCGAAAGCTGTTGGAAACCAAAAAACAGGCAGCGGGTCGGTAAAAGAAAGAGAGAAAAAAGAACAGTCTCAGAAACCGTCGCGCGATCGGCACTCGTCCCGGCAGGCGCAGAAAGAGTTAAACGAAGGGACCGGAAAGAAGTCGATCCCCGAAGTTTCGCCGGAACGCCCGGCGAAAGGGAAGAAAGAGAAAAAGGAAAAGAAACAGCGGAAGTTCCCGTATCGGAAGGTCAGCGACCTGGAAGAGGAAATCTTTATCCGGGAAACCCGCGTGATGACGCTCAACGAAGACCTGCTCAAACCCGAAACGCTCCGGGACGGCGAACTGACCCGTCGTCTGACCGCCGAACTCGCCGAAGAACAGGAGATTCTCAAAAAGCTCTACGAGCATTGGGAAGAGGCCACGGAACTGAACTAGCGCTCTTCGATGAACGAAAGACAAAGCTTTCTTTCCCGATGGTGGAAGTCGCCCAGCGGCGGGTTTGAGGTTTTGCGCCTGGCTCTGCCGATGATCATTTCAGTCGGGTCGCTGGCGGTGATGCAGTTTATCGACCGCGTCTTCCTGACCTGGTACGATCCGATCACCGTCGGCGCGGCGTTCAGCGGCGGACAGTTTATCTGGTCTCTCGCCTCGTTTCCTTTCAGTATCGTTGCCTACTCGGTCGCGTTTGTCTCGCAGTATAACGGCGCCGGAGAGTTCCGGCGGATCGGTGAGGTTGTCTGGCAGGGAGTCTTTATCGCCCTGGCGTTTACTCCCCTCTTTTTTTTGATCTACCCCTGGTCAGATTCGATTTTCGCTCTTTTCGACCACGCTCCGGAAATTGCCGCCCTCGAGAAGTCCTACTTCTTCTGGTCCCTCTGGGGGATCGGGCCGGTGATTGCTATTCAGGGAGTCGAAGCGTTTTTTGTCGGTCGGAAGAAGATGAAGGTCGTGATGAACGTCAGCCTTATCGCGCTCTTTCTGAATGTCGGGCTCGACTATTTGATGGTATTCGGCGTCGGGGGATTCCCGCGGCTGGGGATTGTCGGCGCGGCGCTGGCAACGTCGGTCTGCCAGATCATCCGGCTGATGATCCTGTTCGGTCTTATGCTTATCGATGACGTTCGGACGGGGTCTCTCTACGCGGTTCGGAAAGGGTGTCGAATCGTTCCCTCGGAATTATTTGCTCTCCTGAAATACGGGACTATGGGGGGAATGGAATACTCTTTGGAGATGGTCTCGTTTACCTTTTTTGTTTTCCTTTTGGGAAAACTGGGGGAGGTCGGTTCGACTTCGAGCGCGATCGCGATCAATTTAAACGCGATCACCTTTCTGCCCGTGGTCGGAATCGGTACCGCCGTGATGACGATGGTCGGCAACGCCATCGGAGAGGCAAGACCTCATTTCGCCCGAAGATGCACTTTTTCCGCTGCCGCGCTCGCGGGACTCTTTACCGGTTTTTTCTTCTTCCTCTTTTTGCTGATTCCGGATATTCTCCTTTCCGTTTACGCTTCGGGAAATCCGGACGGGTTCGCTCCCTACTACGATGTGACGAGAAATCTGCTCCGCTTTGTTGCGGTCTACCTCTTTTTTGATACAATAAACATCGTCTTCTGTTCGGCGCTTCGCGGGGCGGGGGACGCAAAATTCGTAATGTTTACGACCATATCGCTCGCCCCGTTTCTCGCCGTTTTTTCGTGGTTGGGGGTCGGCCTCTTTCGTTTCGGCGTGTATTGGTGCTGGACGATTCTCACCGTCTACATCAGCCTGATGGGGGTGGTTTTCTTCTGGCGGTTTATGCAGGGAGCATGGATGAAAATGGGATTGGTCGACGTCGCAAAGCCTATGCCGCAGCGGCGATCAAACAACGTTAAGAAGTCGGACGGATCAAATGGCTAATAACCCCTTTTTTATCGAAACGGATTACCGGAGGATCGGCTGCGGACGGGGAGAGCCGCTCCTTCTGATCGCCGGTCCGTGCGTTTTACAGGGAGAAACCGCGCTTTCGACCGCGCTTGAACTGGCTCGGATTCAGGACGCTCTTCGGGAAGAGGGATTTGATTTCAATCTGATCTTTAAGGGATCGTTTGATAAAGCGAATCGGACCAGTATCGACTCGTTCCGCGGTCCCGGTCTGAATCGCGGTCTGGAACTGTTGGCTGAGGTGAAGCGAAAGACGTCGCTTCCCGTGACTACCGATATACACGAGCCAAATCAGGCGGAGCCGGTTGCCGAGGTGTGCGATCTGATTCAGATCCCGGCATTCCTGGCGCGTCAGACCGATCTGTTGATCGCGGCGGCCGAAACGGGTCGGCCCGTCCATGTGAAGAAGGGGCAGTTTATGGCTCCCGAAGATATGCGGCATGTGGTCGCCAAACTCGAGTCGGCCGGATGCCGGGATATTCTTTTGGGGGAGCGGGGAACCTTCTTCGGCTACGGAGAGTTGGTCAACGATTTCCGCGCTCTGGTGACGATGCGCGCGTTCGGGACGCCCGTTCTGTTCGACGCGACCCATTCGGTTCAGAAGCCGGGTGGGGGAGGAAGCAAGACAGGAGGACGGCGTGAGTTCGTCGCGCCCCTGGCGTGCGCCGCCGCGGCCGTCGGGATCGACGCGCTCTTTTTGGAAACTCTTGCCGATCCGAGTCTTTCACCGAGCGATGCCGCGAATATGATTCCGCTGGCCGAGATTCCGGCGCTTTTAAGAACGGTTCTTGCCATTAGACAGATCGTGGAATAGACGGGCGGACTAGCCGATTCTCAGGTCGGTCTTATCGAGAATGCCGACCGGCCGCTCGTTCTCGTCGAGAACCGGAAGCTGACTGATCTTCGTCGCTTCGAGAAGGTCGATCGCCCGGGACATTTTCTCCCCGACATGAACGGATTTCGGCGATCGGATCATGACCTCATCCATCGAAAGAGAAAGGGCGGATTCGCCCTTCTGTGCGATCAGTTTGGTGAAATCGCTGTCGGTGAAGATCCCGGCCAGGGTGAAATCGTCGCGAACCAGGAAAATCGCGCCGGTACGGCGGCCGGGGATGTTGCTCTCTTTGAGGGTCTGATGAACCGTTCTATCCGCTTTGGCGATTCGACATTCCGAAAGGGGACGCATATACTCCTCGACCGGACTGAGTCTCATTCCAAGGGTTCCGCCGGGGTGGAACCGGGCGAAATCCTCTTCCTTGAACGACCGGTTCCCGCTCACGGCAAACGCCAGCGCGTCGCCGAGCGCGAGCATAACCGCGGTACTGTTGCTCGGCGCTAATTTGAGAGGTCCGGCTTCATTTTGGACCTCAATTTCAAGAACGGTATCGGAGGACTTCGCCAGGTTTGACCCGGCTTTGGTGATCGAGATGATCGGGATACCGAATTCTTTCAGAGAAGGGATGATTCTCAGAACCTCATCGGTCTCGCCGCTGTTCGAAAGAATCAGAATCGTGTCATGTTTCCGGATTCGACCGAGGTCGCCGTGGATCGCCTCGGCGGGGTGGAGAAACGAGGCCGGCGTTCCTGTCGAAGCGAACGTGGCCGCCACCTTCTGACCGATCAGTCCCGCTTTCCCCATACCCGAGACAATGACGTTTCCCGTACAGTCAAGCAGGAGCGAGACCGCGTCACAGAAGGAGGAATTGAGCGCATCGACCTGCGCCGCGATCGCGGCGCTCTCCTGCCGGAGAACATTTCGGGCGGCGTCTAAAATCTGGTTCGCGTCGCGCATGACCTTTTTCGCGGAAGAAAATCGTTTCGGGAACCGTTCGGTGAACATGCGATTGGGCGCGTTTTCTCACGGGGAGAAAAGCATCCGAGACCGCGACTTATTTTAACTTTTCTCCTCTACCGCGTCAATCTTAACGAATCTCTGATTTCCGGCAGAAAGGGGTGGTTCTCGCGGAATGGCACGACCAGGAAACAGTCACGATGTTGAAAGATGGGGATTGTTCCTGATCGTTATGCTACGGAAGGGGGATTTCCGAAACCGTTATCGGCGGTTACGAATCATCTGATCGGGTCGAAGTTTCGGAGACACTTTCCCTTCGGGGCTTTTCTGATGAAATCTCCTGTCGGTATCCCGGAATTTTCCTTTTCATGATTGATTTCTCTTTTTAAACTGAGTAGAATAGACAAAAGACGGTAATTGTATAAAAATTAATCGTTTAACATGTCATAAAGGAAAAACGATGAATCGATCACGACGTCAGTTTCTTCAACTTTCAGGTTCCCTTCCGCTTCTCGGTCTGGCCGGGGTTTATGCCGGGGGCAATCCGGCGGCTGCGGCCGGGACGGAGAGGGATTCTTCCGCAGGTGACTCGCCGATCTTTATCGGCGATGAACGGCAGCTTTTTATGGACGACTACCTGGTCGGAACGATGGAAAATGTCCGACTGAAAGTACATGAACCGATCCGCTGCCCGGAAGTCCTTCTCTGGGATAAACCGTGGGAAGGGAACAGCAGCACCTACGGATCGGTCCTTTATGATCCGGTAAACAAACGTTACCTGATGTACTATCTGGGGTCGTGCGGCGATAACGGGAACGGAGCGCCCCGACACACTAGTTGCGCCTGTCTTATGACGAGCGAGGACGGAATTCATTGGGACCGCCCCGTTACCGGCGTCGAGTTTGAGGGAAACCCTGAAACCAATATCCTCTTTCTCCAATGCGAGGATTTCGCACCGTTCATCGATACGAATCCCAATGCGAAACCTGAAGAACGTTTTAAGGCGACGTCGGGTCCGAAGGACGGTGGAATTCTCGCCTACGTTTCGGCGGACGGAATTGACTGGCATATTCTCAATAACGGACACCCCGTTTATACTGACGGCGCGTTCGATTCGGAAAATGTCGCGTTCTGGTCGGAAGTCGAAAACCGTTACGTCCTCTATTACCGCCGTCCGCGGCGCGACGCGCGCGATGTCGGGCGAGCCTATTCCGACGATTTTATCCATTGGACCGCCGACGGCTGGATCGAATTTCCGGTAGAAGGGGAAGGACCAACCGTTCTGGCTCAGTTCTACACCAACCAGATTCAGCCCTATTACCGCGCTCCAAAGTATATCATCGGATTCCCCGCTCGGTATATCGACCGGGGACCCGGAGTTTCGAATACGCTTCTTCCCGAACAGGAAGAACGGCACCAGCGTTCTCCGATTCTCGCCCGTTCGGCGACCGCGCTGACCGATTCGGTCTACGTTACCAGCCGCGACGGTCGGAATTTCCGACAGTCGCCCGACGTTTTCCTGAAACCCGGTTTAAAAACAAAAGATAACTGGGATTATGGGGACAACTACATTGCCCGGGGCCTTTTGGAGACCGAGTCGACGATGGGGGACGAGCCGCGCGAACTTACTCTCTACGCGTCCGAATCCCGCTGGACCGGGAATGATTCCCAGTGGCGGAGGTACAAACTTCGGATCGATGGGTTCGCTTCTCTTGCCGCCGAAACGAAAAAGGGATATTTCGATACGAAACCGATCATCTTTACCGGAACCGAACTTTCGATCAACGCTTCGACTTCGGCGTGCGGCTATATCAAGGTTGAGTTTCTGACCCCGGAAGGAAAACCGTTCGACGGATTCTCGTCCGAAGACTGCGATATTATCTACGGCGACTCGATCGACCGCTGTGTGACGTGGAATAACGATCGGCATGTCTGCCCGATGGAAAAACGCCCGGTGATCCTCCGGTTTCACATGAAGGAAGCCGATATCTACTCGCTTAAATTCACCTATGGCGGTTCAACAACGACTCCGGAAAACCCCGAGTATTAATCGGTAAAACCGGACACAGAGAAAGGGTCCCGAGGCGGAACGGTTTCGGGACCCTTTTTTCGTCGCCGATTTCCCTTTTCCTTTTGACGACAGAAGCTTTCGGACGAATTGTCAACCATATAGTTTTATATGGTTGACAAAATTTCGGTTTTCTGATATCTTTTCTCGAGAGGATTTTGGGGCGATGGAAACGAAAGAAAAGATTCTGGAACTTTTGACCAACAGACAGGGGAGTTATTGTTCCGGGGAAGAGATCGCCGGAATACTCTCGATTTCGCGCGCCGCAGTCTGGAAGGCCGTCAAAAAGCTGCGCAGCGAAGGGGTGTTGATCGACGCGGTGACTAATAGAGGGTATTCCCTTACGGAAGAGACGGATTTCCTTTCGGTTCGGGGAATCCGTGAGTACCTTCGTCCCGAATTGAAAAAGACAGAGATTTCCATTTTGCCGATCGCCGCTTCGACCAACGCGCTTCTTTATGAGAGGGCCGGGGAAGGGGCTGACGAATGGACTCTTCTGTTGGCCGAAGAACAATCTGCGGGGAGGGGGAGGAATCGGCGTCCGTTTTATTCTCCTAAGGATACCGGCGTCTATATGAGCCTCCTTCTCCGACCGAAAGATTATATGGCGGATCAGGCCGTTCGAATTACGATCATGGCGGCGGTTGCCGTTTGTGAAGCGATTGAAGAGATTTCCGGGAAGCATACTGCGATCAAATGGGTGAACGATATCTTCATCGGGAAGAAAAAGGTGTGCGGGATTCTGACCGAAGGGGCTTTCAGTATTGAAAACGGCCGATTGGATTACGCGATACTTGGGATCGGAGTGAATCTCTACGAACCGAAAGAGGGGTTCCCGAAGAAAATCCGTTCGGTGGCCGGGGCAGTCTTTCCCAAAGTGCGAAGAGAGACGAAGGTTCGCTTGGTTTCATCGATTTTGAATCGGTTTTATGATTTGTATACCGATCCGCTTTCGATCGATTATCTTTCACGGTACCGCGCGCGCTCGTTCGTCATCGGAAAGAGGGTACGGCTCATTTCAGGGGGACGCTCGAGCGAAGTTTACGTCCGCGGAATCGATGATGAATGCCGTCTCGTGGTGGAATATCCGGACGGTCATAAAGAATCGTGCTGCTCGGGCGAGATCAGTCTTCAGATGGAGTTTTGATTGTGTGACCGGTTAAAAACAGTTAGTCAGAATTTCTGACGGAGGGAGAACGCGGAATGAGGGATTTAAGAACTTTAACCGAAAAGGTTTTCGACGGCGGCCAGATTGAGAGGGAGGAAGCTCTCATTCTTTACGAGAAGCCTCTCGACGAGCTGACGCGCGCCGCGAACGAGATCCGCCGACATTTCTGCCGTGATCGGTTTGACATTTGCACGATCATTAACGCCAAAAGCGGGCGGTGCAGCGAAAACTGCAGATTTTGCGCTCAATCGGCGCATCACCGGACTTCCGTTGATGAATATCCTCTTTTGTCCGAAGAGAAAATCGTTGCCCAAGCGGCGCGGGACGCGGCCCAGGGAAGTCTGCGTTTTTCGATCGTGACCTCGGGTCGAAATCTGAGTGATAACGAAGTTGACTCAATCTGTTCGACGGTACGGCGGATTCGAGAGACGATCGGTATTTCCGTCTGCGTTTCGGTCGGTCTGTTGACCGTCGATCAGTTCCGGCGTCTGAAAGAGGCTGGGGTGAGCCGGTCTCATAATAATCTGGAAACCTCGCGCCGCAACTTTCCGAACATCTGTACCACGCACACGTTCGACGATAAAATTCGTGCGATTCGTTACGCCCAGTCGGTCGGGCTGACGACATGCAGCGGAGGGATCATGGGATTGGGAGAATCGGTCGAAGATCGAATCGATATGGCGTTTTCTCTTCGCGAGCTTGGGGTCAGAAGCATCTGTGTCAATATGCTCAACGCCATAGCCGGTACCCCTTTTGCCGCCATTCGAACGCTGACCAGTGATGATATGCGTCGGATCGTTGCCGTCTATCGATTTATTCTTCCGTCGTCTGACATTCGCCTCGCCGGGGGAAGGGGGCTTCTTCCCGATAAGGGGCGGCACTGTTTTACATCGGGCGCCAACGCCGTGATCTCCGGAGATATGCTGACAACATCAGGTATTTCGATCAAAACGGATATCGCTCTTTTAAAAGAACTGGGCTATAAAGCGGAATTGTACGATGAGTAAAAGTCTCTTTGTGACCGGAACCGGCACCGGTGTCGGAAAAACCTTCGCGGCGGCGCTGATTCTGAGAAAATTGCACAGCGAGGGACTGAACGCCGCGTATTTCAAAGCCGCGATGAGCGGAAACCGGCGCGACGAAAACGGAAGACTTCTCCCCGGCGACGCATTGTATGTCAAGAAGATATCGGGAATCCGACAACCTTTGGAATCGATGTGTCCTTATGTCTACGAGACGGCGGTCTCACCCCACCTGGCCGCCAAACGGGAAGGGAATCCAGTTGAACTTGATCATGTTCTCCGAAACTATGATTCTTTATGCCGACGGTATGATTGGGTGGTGACCGAAGGTTCCGGCGGGATCGTCTGTCCGCTTCGCGATGATCATCAGAAAATCGGACTGGAAGATTTTGTTCACCTGCGGCGTTTGAGCTGCCTGATTGTCGCCGACGCCGGACTCGGAACGATCAACGCGGTGGTTCTGACCGCGGAATATATGAATGTGCGTCATCTCTCTGTTAAGGGCATTATTTTTAACCGTTATGAAAAGGGGAATTTTCTTCACGAAGATAACCTGCGGATGTGCGAGGCGATAACTGGAATTAAGGTTGTCGCTGCGGTCGCCGAAGACGCGTCGGAACTTGATGTCCCGTGCGAGTCGCTTCAAAAGCTCTTTCACGAGAATGGGGATTTGAGATGATCTGGTATCCTTACGCCCAGATGAAGACACTTGCCGCTCCGTATAAAATTATCGATGCCGAAGGCGTCTATCTCTATACCGAGGATCGGAAGCTGATCGATTCGGTTTCGTCGTGGTGGAGCGTGATTCACGGATATAAAAATCCGGAAATGAACGAAGCGATCGAATCTCAAATGGAAAAATTCGCCCATGTGATGCTCGGCGGTCTGACCCATCAGGCGGCTCTCGATCTTTCCGACAAACTCCGGACATGGCTTCCCGGCGATCTGAACTATTCGTTTTTTTCCGATTCCGGGAGCGTCGGGGTTGAAGTCGCGCTGAAAATGGCACTGCAGTATTATATCAACCGTTCACAAAAGGAACGGACGATGGTTTTGGCGCTTGAACATGCCTATCACGGCGATACGTTCAAGGCGATGGAGGTCGGTGACGATCCCGATTACCACTTTGTTTTGGAAGCTTACGGCAAGAGCCGAAACGTCGTTCACATCCCGACGGAAATCGACGCGCTCGAAAAGGCGTTCAGAGACTATGGCGAACGTCTGAACTGTTTCATCGTCGAACCTCTTTTGCAGGGGGCCGGGGGGATGCGGATGTATGATGTTTCCTTTTTGCGGCGCGCCCGAGAGCTCTGCGATCGGTACGATGTTCTTCTGATTTTTGACGAGGTGGCGACCGGATTCGGACGGACGGGAAATCGCGTCGTCGCAGATTTGGTTCTTCCCGATATTATAGTTCTCGGGAAAGCTCTGACCGGCGGGTATGTCGGACATGCCGTGACGGTGGCGGGGAGCAAAGTTTACAACGCCTTTTATGACGACGATCCTTCGTTTGCACTGATGCACGGTCCGACGTTTATGGGGAACGCGCTGGCTTGCGCGGCGGCGAAGAAGTCGATCGAACTTTTCGAACGGGAGAATTATCTTTCAAAAATCAGACGAATCGAGGAGATGACCCGGCGGGAAATGGAAGGATTCTCCGATTCGAGCGTGAAAGAAGTGCGGATCATGGGCGGGTGTGTCTGTATCGAGGTTTACGATTCCGAAAGGATCCGGGGATATCGTCAGTATGCCTATGAGCGGGGGGTCTTCAGCCGCCCCTTCCTAAATTTTCTTTACGCGATGGTTCCGTACATCATCGACGAAGAGGAACTGGTCAGGGTTTTATCGACGATGAAGGAGTGGTTTCGGCGATAAAAAACCGGATGCCGAAGACTCGGCATCCGGCGGAAAAGCGCTTTTCTTCCGGATAGGAATCAGCGACCGTGGTAACGACGGAAGGCCTGAATGTGGCTGCCGTTGAACGGAATTCCGTCAAACCCGAAATACTCCTGGAAGGTTACCGGCCGTCCCCCGCGGTTTGCGTTGTACTGGGGTTGTTGCGGATACGCGTAGCCGCGAGGATAGGAGTAAACCTGTCGGGGTGCGGCCGGTCGGGCGGGATGTGCCTGTGCGGGAGCCGGAGTCGACATGACGCCCGCTACGATGACCTGCTGCGGGAGAGGTGCGGGGGCGGCCATCGGTTTCTGCGCCATCACGGTGACCGCCGTTAAAAGGGAAAGGCACGCAAAAAGTGCCGTCAGTGACAAAGAAACCTTTTTCATGACTCCTCCTTTGTTAATGGGGGTAATCCGGAGTTCTACGGTTCTCGTGTTCTTTGGCTTGAAAGCCGTAAAAGGCGAGTTTCGGCTAATGAAACCCGATCCGTAGAAGAAAATTGTTTGGTGGAATACGACGTCCGGCGAAATGCTTCTGTTTGGGCAAGACACTTTTGAAAAACACGGCGCGGAGTTGTTAAAACCGGTAAACTTTAACAATTCCACGCCGTAATAATATCCCTTTTTACCAAAACGGTCAAGAGGGCGTGAGAACCGATTGGGATTTCGTCAGTTTTCTTTGACGGTTTTCTTTTTCCGGGGGAACGGTAGGAAGACAATGACAACCGGCCAGGAGCAGATGACCCCGAACCAGAGGCCTTTTCCGTCGAGAAACGGTCTGATTTTCACGGGGGTGAATCGAGCCATGACGACCTCCTGCCCCCCGTGTTTTCCCTGAGTGAAGACTCTTCCGGAAGGAGTGATTCCGAGCGACGTCCCCCCGTGAGACGCGACCAGATAATACTTTCGCGTTTCGACGGCGCGAAGAGGATAGGAAGAGTTGTGGAACTCGTTTTCGGCGTTTCCGAAGAACCAGGCGTCACTCGAAATGTTGATGAGAAAGTCGGGATCGACCGGCTGAGGCGAATTTTTCAGTTCGTCGAGCTGCGAACGGACGAAACGGGCGTAGCAACTTTCGAAGCAGATCGAGACGAGGGCCTGATACTTCGAGGCGACGGGGACCAGTCCCAGACGTTTTCCGGCAGAGATCGGTTCACAGAGGGTCTTAATCGGAAAGGAGTCGGGGAGGTACTCCATAAACGGAACAAACTCACCGAAGACAACCCGGGCGCGTTTGTCGTAACGAAGATAGGATCCCCCTTCGGCGCAGTAGAGCGCGCTGTTATATACGCGGGTTCGATCAGGTTCGTAGACGGTCGAAATAAGCCCCAGGATGACAGGGACGCCGACCTTTTTGAGCCACGTTTCGATTTGATCTTTCTGATCGTCTTTGATCTTTTGCGTTACCGTTTCGGTTTCCTCCGCCGAAAGAGGGTGAGAACCCGTGGGTGAAGGGATCTTCGCACCCGGTTCGAAATCGTAATAGGGGTACGCGAAGGTTCCTTCGGGCCAGACGATCAGATCGGGTTTTTCGCGGGCGGCGGTTTCGGTGAGGGAGATGTAGTGCTGGTGGACGGCTACGGTTGTTTCGGTCGGGATCGGAAAATGGTAGTAGGTTGAATCCTGGAGAAGGGCGATGTTAATCTTTCCGTCCGCCGCCGCGTCGGCACGGGCACAGATGCGGTCTATCTTATCGACGGCGTAAAAGCCGTAGGCGATCATGCCGGCCAAAAGGAGGATTCCCCCCAAGATGCCGACGATACCCTTTTGGGGACGACGCGGAACCGAAATGAACGATTCGAGCCCGATCCCCCAGGAGGTCGCGATCAGCATGATCAGCGCTCCGACACCGTATTCTCCCGCCCATTCGGCGGTTTGGATCATAACCGGGTGAAGGTAAAGGGCGTGTTCAAGGGAACAGAAGGAGAACCCGGTGAGAATATGCTTTCGAAGCCATTCCATTCCGATCCACGCCAGGGGGGAGGCGAGAAAGAGAGGCATTTTCCAGCGCCGAAGAAAACGGCGGGCCGCGGCGATGTAGAGGAGAAAGTAGAACGCCATCACGATACTAAGGGGCGCCCACCCTGCCCAGATGGCCGGGTGGGGAATCGGAAGCCACGAGATCGAAATGCCCCAGAAGATGAGGTCGGCGATAAAAATCTGCCCGTAAAACGTCCGGCACAGATAACCGCACCTTTTGATAAATCTCACGAAAAAACCACTCCCCGAGAGATCCGGCTTTTCGGCCGGAGCGAAATCGCCGCGGATCAGAAAGATCCAAAAAATCGGGGGTAGAAAACAGAGATAGGCTAAGTTCGCCGGAGGGAGCGAAAGGTAAAAAAAGAGAACCGAAGCGAGCGTAATCAGGAACGGTTTATAATGTTTCATCTTTGAAATACATATCATTGGTTAAAGGAAGGGAAAATCCGGGAAATCCGGATCTTCGACCGCCGCGCGGTTATAGCCCACATTGTGAACGCGGAAGATCGCTATCCCTTCGCTCATCAGGCGCTTCGTCACAATGGCGGTATAGAAGTCGCGCTTTTCGTCGAGTTCTTTCGGCGGTTTGGGAAAGGCATCCCGGTCGGCGAGATCGACGAGAAACCTCTTTCGGGAGAGCCCGATCAGGATCGGCAGACCGATGTCGCGCAAAAGATCGAGCCGGGCGAGTATTTCAAGATTGTGGGCGGTTGTCTTGCCGAACCCGATCCCCGGGTCGATAACGATCTGCTCCGGCGCGATTCCCGCCGCAAGGAGTTCGCCTGTCCGATTCCGCAGAAAGAGGGCGACCTCTTCGGCGGCGTTGTCATAATGAGGGGCCCGCTGCATCCGCGAGGGAACCCCCTGGATATGACCGATGCAGATTCCGGCGCGGAACTTACGAACCACTTCGAGGATTTCCGGCTCGAAGAGCCCGCCCGAGATGTCGTTGACAATCGACGCTCCTGCCGAAAGGGCCCGATCGGAGACCTCGGCGCTGGTCGTGTCGATTGAGATGGGAACGTCAGACAGACGGGCCAGACGCCGGATCACGTCTTCGGTTCGGCGAATTTGCTCAGACGGTTCGACCGGTTCGGAACCCGGACGGGTGCTCTCGCCGCCGACGTCAATGATATCGGCTCCCTGCCGGATCAGATCCGCCGCACGGCGAACCGCCGCATCGAGGTCGACCTGAAACGGCCCTTCGAAGCCGGTTTTCTTCGCCAGGCGTCCACCGTCTGAAAAGGAATCGGGGGTCAGATTGAGAATCCCCATCCAGCGGGGGAAAGGGAACAGAGAGTAATCTCTCCCTTTGATCTTCCAAGTGAAAAACGGTTTGTGGGACGGACTCAAGATTTTTCTCGACTCGGGGGTACGAAAATCGGGTGAGTTTATATATAATCGGGATAATGGCGGATGACATTTTACCGTATGCGCTTGGTTTTCCAAAGAGCGTTTTTCCCTCGGTTTAATGGGATCTCGTTACAGAACAATTGTCGAAATGAGGAAGATGAACATGATGACGTTGTGGAAAAATCTCCTGTCGAAGCGAAGTCGAAAAGAACGCGCGGGTCATGCGGTGAAGGGAAGATCCCTGAGACTGGAATCTCTGGAACAACGAGATCTCCTGGCGGTTTCTCCCTTGGGAGTCGAACCTCAGCCGAACACGGCGGTCGTTTCGGCAGCCGACCTTGACGGCGACGGCATGGTCGGTCCGGGGGATTATTCTCTCCTTTCTTCCCACTGGCTTGTCTCGGCCGATGAGGAAAATTGGAATCCGTCGTATGATATCGATGCCGACGGCGTGATCGGCCCGGGAGATCTGACGTATATCAGAGCGAATTGGATGAAATCGGTCGGCGATCCCGATTTCGTCAACCCCCCGGGCGCGGC
>JAGCAH010000107.1 GCA_017652805.1 Thermoguttaceae bacterium
CCAGGTTCCCGGCTTCGTCGTGGCGATTGATGTGACCGATAAGAAAAATGAAGTCGACGAGTTTCTTTCGCGCCTGATTCGCCAGGCGTTTGAAAAGAAGACCGGTACCAGCAAAAAAGAGACCCTCAAGATCGGCGGCCGGTCGATTCCGGTGACGGTGATGATCTTCCCGCCCGACAACAACTATCCGGCTCAGCGGACCGCCTACTACGTGCTGACCGACCACTACCTCATCGCCGCCGACCAGATGGAGCTGATCGAGCAGATCCTCAGCGGCCCGAAACCGCTGGCGTCGAACAAGGCGTACGCCACGGCCATGCAGCGGTGTATCGCCGATTTCCCCACCGCGCACGAGCCGCAGATCCGTTTTTTCGTCCAGCCGCTTGAGCTCGGTAAGGCGATCACGCTTCTGGCTCAGTCGGGTCCGCGTTCTCACGCGAAACAGGATCCTTCCGGTGAAACGGCGTTCGATATCCTCGCCAACCACGGCATGGGGGCGATCGAAGGGGTCGGCGGAACGATCGATTTCGCATCCGACGACATGGAGTTTGTCACACGAACCAAGGTCTACGCGCCCGAAGGTCTCCGCGGCACGAATATGCTCACCTTCATCGACGACCTGAAACTGAACGCTCCCGACTGGGTCGAAGGGGACGTGAACTCGGCGACCGTCGTCAACATCGACCTGCTGAACCTCTTCAACCGGATCGGTCCCCTTTTCGACGATTTTGTTAAGACCGAAAACCTCTGGGAAGACACTCTGAAAGGTCTCGAAGAAGACGAAGGGGGGCCGCGCGTGAACCTCAAGACGCAGCTGGTCGGGAATCTCGGTTCGCAGATCACGACGTTCCGCCGTACGCACGACGGGAAGGAAGCGTTCGTCGGCGGGATCCAGGTCAAGCCGGGTAAAGACGAGGTGATCGCCGACGTCTTCCACCGGATGTTCGATACCGACGCCGATTTCCAGCAGATCCCCTATGGTTCCGGAACGATTTGGTACTACGCGCCGCAGCCGAAACGCCCGACGCGTTCGCGCCGCGGTCAGGCCGCCGCCCAGCCCGCCGCCCAGCCGACGTTTGTGAGAAACGCGTTCTATGTCGGGGACGGAAATATTTTCTTCGCCACCGATATTGATTCGCTGAAAGAGACGGTCGAAAACAAACGGAACGGCAGCGTCGCGCCGCTGAGCGAGTCGCCGACCTATCAGACCGTTTCGTCTTATATTCAGAAGTTCAGCGGGACGGGGCACAGCTTCCAGTTCTATTCGTCGAACCACGCCGGGCTTCGGACGAACTACAACCTCTTCCGAACCGGTAAGCTCCTGGAAGGGGACACTCTCCTTTCGCGGATTCTCCAACGGGTCTATCCCGATAAGAACATGAATCTTCCGATCTTGGAGAACGGGTCGAAACTCCCGCCGTTCGAGACCTTTGAAAGCCGAATGGGAGCTTCCGGCGCGTTCGGTAAGAACGAACCCGACGGCTTCTTCCTCAAGGGATTCGGTCTGACCGCCGACCAGCTTCGGTGACGATGTCTTCCTACTTTGCCGGTAAACGCGTTCTGGTGACAGGCGGCACCAATGGCCTCGGGCGGGTGATCGCCGAGGCCTTCGGCCGCGTCGGCGCCAAGGTCGCCGTGGTCGGCTTGGAAGAGGCCGACGCGCGGGCGACGGGCGAATCGCTTTCGGCCAACGGGGTTGACGCGCTCGCCCTGGTCGGCGACGTTACCGCCGAAGCCGATACCGAGCGGTTCGCCCGGCTGACCGCCGAACGGTTCGGCGGGATTGATATACTTGTGAACGCCGCCGGCCGAACGCACCGGGGATGGATTTTAGAAACCCCGTCCGACGAGATTCTTTCCCTTTTCAAACTGAACCTTCTCGGAACCGTTCAGATGACCCGCGCGGCGATGCCGTATCTTTTGAAATCGGAATCTCCCCACGTGGTGAATATCGGTTCGCTCGCCGCCAAGAGCGCCTCGCGCTGGGTCGGCGCCTATCCGATCAGCAAGTTCGCGGTCGCGGCGTTTTCGCAGCAGCTCCGGCTCGAAATGAGAGAGAAGGGACTTCATGTACTTTTGGTCTGTCCCGGTCCGGTCAAACGGGAGAACCCCCGCCTCTATCCGCTCAAACATGCCGAGGGGATTCCCGAGTCGGCGCTGATGCCCGGCGGCGGGGTGAAAGTCGGGAAGATCGACCCGGTCCGTCTGGCCGAAAAGATTCTCGCCGCCTGCCGAAAGCGGAAGCCCGAACTGGTCGTGCCGGGTAAGGCGCGCCTCCTTTTCGCCATCGAACAGCTCTTTCCCCGGCTGGGAGACTGGATCGTTTTAAGGAAGACGTGAGTGAAGATCTTGGGACGCAAAAAAACTCCCGGAACGGGCGTTCCGGGAGTTTTTTTATCAATATGGATTACAGGAGCGGGAAAGCGGTTCAGCCGAGACGGCTCAGAAGACGTTCCATGGCGGCGTCGAACCGCTGCGGGGTGTCGTAGGTGCCGTTTGCGATCTCTTCGCGAAGCCGATTGACCAGGTCGTAGCGAACCTCGCCCGATTCGGCGGCGCGGGAAGTTTCGCTCGTCGCGCTCAGACGGCGCGCCGTGGTCGAGATTTCGATCTCGTCTTCAATCTGATTGTTTTCGACCTGCGCGGGAGCCGGCTTGGCGGTGTTTTCAAGCTTAACGTTCTGAATGCCGCGGGTATTGTTGATGTTGTTGATATTGTTAATACCGTTGATGTCCATCGTTCTCTCCTGTAATATCGAATCCTTGACTCAACTTGCGAACCGTCGGTTCTTTCAGGCTTTCCTTGGCCTGACAATCGGTATACGCAGGGAGCGGCCGCTTTTCCCGAGAAAAAAGAAATTTTTCGGAAAAAAGAGTTCGCCGGACAGGAAACCCCGTTCCTGCGGATCAGTAAGCATTATAGCGAAATTGCCGATATGTCAAACCCTAAAATCGGCACTTTACGCAAAAATTGCTTGCCTATCTTTTCTAAGCGCTCTATATTGTAGCATTTTTTAGAAATTGTGTCGGCAAAAACGGGTGAATTTCCTTTTTTTGTTGAGTCTCGGGAAAAATATAATTGAACGTGTCTCACTGTCGCGAAAAAACGACGGTCGGTCAAGAGGAAAAATCGTCCGCGTCGGTATCGAAGCGCCGCGCCACGCGCGCGACTCTGGTCAAACGAGTCGGAGGGGGTATAATAAAACAAGGGGCGGCGTTCGAACGGGCCGTCCTCTTCCCTTGGGGCGTCTGCCGAGTACCGAGTCATGTTTTTTGCGGGGAGAACCGATGAATCCGACCTTTGAAAATTACGAAAATCCGCTGATCAGCCGTTACTCCTCGCAGGAAATGAGTCATCTTTGGAGCCCGCAGAAGAAGTTCGGCACGTGGCGCCGCCTCTGGCTGGCCCTGGCCGAATCGGAAGCGGAACTCGGCCTACCGGTGACCGAAGAACAGATTGCCGAAATGCGCGAGCATCTCGACGATATCGATTTCGCCAAGGCCGCCGAATATGAAAAGAAACTTCGGCACGACGTGATGGCGCATGTCCACACGTTCGGCGACGCCGCGCCGAAGGCGCGGCCGATCATCCATCTGGGGGCGACCAGCTGCTTTGTGACCGACAATACCGACGCGATTCTCCTTCGCGACGCGATGCGCCTCGTCGCCAAGCGTCTGGCGACGGTGATCGACCGGCTCGGCAAATTTTCCGAAAAATACCGCGCGCTCCCCTGCCTGGGATTCACCCACCTGCAGCCGGCTCAGCCGACCACGGTCGGCAAACGCGCCTGTCTGTGGAACTACGACCTTGTTATGGATATGGAAGACCTGGAACATCGTCTTGCCACGATCCGCACACTGGGGAACAAGGGAACGACCGGCACCCAGGCGAGTTTCCTCAAACTCTTCGAAGGGGATCATCAGAAGGTGCGCGATCTGGAGTCGCGCCTCTGCCGAAAGATCGGATTTGAAAAGCCGTTTGCCGTGACCGGTCAGACGTATCCGCGGAAACTCGACTCGCAGGTTCTCGACGTTCTTTCGGGGATCGCGCAGTCAGCTCACAAGTTCGCCACCGACCTGCGGATTCTGGCGCACCGCAAAGAGATGGAAGAGCCGTTCGAAAAGAATCAGATCGGCTCGAGCGCCATGGCGTATAAACGGAACCCGATGCGGAGCGAGAGAATCTGTTCGCTTGCCCGCTTCGTGATGAGCATTCAGAGTTGCCCGGCAATGACCCTTGCCACACAGTGGATGGAGCGAACCCTCGACGACTCGGCATGCCGACGCCTTGTCCTGCCGCAGGCGTTTCTGGCGGTTGACGCGCTGCTGATCATCTATCAGAATATCGTCGAAAATATGGTGGTCTATCCGAAGGTGATCGAACGGAACCTGAGGAGCGAACTCCCCTTCATGGCGACGGAAAATATCCTGATGGCCGCCGTCGAAATGGGGGGAGACCGTCAGGACCTGCACGAGCGGATTCGCGTGCACAGCCAGGCCGCCGCCGCACAGGTCAAAGAAAAGGGGCTCGAAAACGACCTGCTCGACCGGCTACGTGCCGACGAGGCATTCGCCAAGGTCGATATCGACGCCGAACTCGATCCGATCCGGTTTGTCGGACGCGCTCCGGAACAGGTCGACGAATTTCTCGACGAACAGGTTCGGCCGATTCGCGAGAAGTACCGCGATCTGTTTGTCGACGACGCCGATCTGCGCGTCTAGCGCGATCTTTCGTTTTCCCGGCCGCCCCCCCGCGTACAGCCATAGAGTTCTATGAAACACGAACCGCAAGAGCACCCGCTCACTCCCGCGCTTACCCCGGAAGAGAAATCGCAGATCTCGTGCGCCGATCCCCTGCCGATGACCGCCGACGAGGTCGCCCGCCGAGGGTGGTCGGAAGTCGACGTCATTCTGGTGACCGGCGACGCGTATATTGATCACCCCCGGTTTGCCGCGGGGCGCGCGGCTCGCCTCCTCGAAGCTGACGGTCTGCGTGTGGCGGTTTTAAGTCAGCCGGATCTGAAGAACCGGGCCCTTTGGGAGGCTTTCGGTCGGCCCCGGCTGGGTTTTTGTATTACGGCCGGCGAGCACGACTCTATGCTTGCCCACTACACGGCGGATCGGCATCTCCGCATAGATGATCCTCTCACCCCTGGCGGGAAGGCCGGAAAGCGGCCCGACCGCGCCGCGCTCGCCTACGCCCATCGTGCGCGTCAGGCGTATCCCGACGCGCTTGTCGTCCTTTTCGGGGTCGAGACGACGTTGCGCCGTTTCGCGCATTTCGACGCGTGGAGCGATAAAGTCCGGCGTTCCCTTTTGATTGAGGCGAAGGCGAGCCTTTTGGTTTACGGGAGGGAAGAGACCCCCTTGCGCGAGATTTACCGCCGACTCGATGCGGGAGAAGCCGTTTCGAATCTTCGCGATATACGCGGAACGGCGTATCGGATCGCGCCGAACGAGGATCTCCCCGAAGAGACGGAAACGCTCCGGCATCTGCCGAGTTACGAAGAGGTCTGCGGCGACCGCTCAAATCCCGAAGAGGATCGCAAGAGTAAAAAGCTCTTCGCCGAAATGACGAGGACGATCTACGCGAACCTTAGCCCTGAAACCGCCACGACCCTGCTTCAGGAGCATGGGCTCGACGCGGTCGTGGTGAATCCGCCGTCGATTTCCATGACGGCCGACGAGGCTGCCCGGCTGGGTGCGCTCCCCTTTACGCGGAAGGCGCACCCGCTCTACGGGGACGAGTCGATTCCCGCGCTCGAGCAGGGGCGCGACGCGGCGTGCGACGAAGAGAGGGACGCCCAGGCGCTCGCCATCGCGCAGTACGGCGCGGCGAAGAATATGGCGCGGATTCTTCCGCTGGAAGTCCGCCGGTCGCTCCGCGCGCCGCTGACCGCCGACGGCGAAGATTCGGACCGCGGAATTTCCGGAACGGTTTCTCTTATCGCCGGGTTTCCCGGTTTCGGGTACCGTGAGGCGGCCGAACTGGCGGTTTCGATGAAAGCCGGCGGAATTCGCCCCGATCGGATTCTCGACTTTGTTCCGATTCCGCTCGATCCGGCGGGCGCCGTCTACTATACCGGGCTCGACCTCGTGACGGAAAGACCGGTTCATGTGGCGCGGAGTCTGCGCGAACTCCGGCTTCAGCACGCGCTGTTTATGTATGACAACCCGTCTCACTACCACGACGTGAAAGCGGCTCTTCACGAAGCCGGCCGGGACGATCTGATCGGCTCCGGTCCCGACGCGCTCGTCGCGCCCCACCTTTCGAAGTCCGAGCATTTGCGCCAGTCGGCCCGCGTCAGGCGTCTGAAGAAACACCAGGAATTGGAGAAGGCCGCCAAAGAGCGCGTCCGGCAGGAATATCGCGAGCGGGAGGAGGAAAAACGGCGTAAAGAGGCGCAAAAGAAGTTCGGTTCCCGTAACCGGTTCCGAGGCTCGAAAGATCCCCGCAAAAGACCCGGTCTCGGCGGCGGCAAATCATTCAGACCGAAAAAAGAGAATCCGCCGCGTGAAAACGGCGATGAGTAATACAAAAAGCCCCGTTTGGGGCTTTTTGTATTTAAGAGGACTGTCGGCGCGTGACGGAAAGGAAACGCAGACGACCGCCCTTTCGATTCCGTGCCTCTTTCTTAGTGACCCGGAAAGGAGATCAGGGAGAAGACGTTGCGGCCGGCGAGCTTTTCGCGGCCGCCGAGGTCCGATAGTTCGATCACGAAACCGACGCCGACAACGACGCCGCCCTGACTTTCAACCAGCCGACAGCAGCCGTCGATTGTCCCGCCGGTGGCCAGAAGGTCGTCGATGACCAGTACCCGCTGGCCCGGCCGAACCGAGTCTTCGTGAATGTGGATTTCATCGGTGCCGTATTCGAGCTGGTATTGCTGCGAGACCGTTCTGCCGGGAAGTTTTCCCTTTTTGCGCATCAGGACAAGTCCGGCGCCGAGACGTACCGCCAGGGGAGCTCCGAAGACGAACCCGCGCGCTTCGGGCGAGGCGATCACGTCGATCGGGCCGAGCGGTTCAGACTTCGCCGCCAGCTCGTCGATCGTCTGACGGAACCCTTCGCCGTTTTCGATCAGCGTGGTGATGTCACGGAAAAGAATCCCCGGTTTCGGGAAATCGGGGATCGAACGGATATAGTCGGCAAGATTGTTCATCGGATCGCTTTTCGTTTCGGTTTAGAATGAGATGATTTCGGAAAAATGCTTTTCGAGCTCCGACTCGATCTGCTTGGCGCATTCCTGATAAACGTTGTAGTCGCCCCCCAGAGGATCGCAGATGTCCGAGCCGTCGGCCGAAAGGAGAGAAATCCGCTCGGCGTCGTCGGGCCATTGCGAGCAGATCGCCTCTTTGTGAGCGCGTCCCATCACGTAGACCCGGTCGGCGTAACGCAGAAGCGCCTCGGAAAGGGGCTGCGTCTGATGGTTTTCAAGCGAAATGCCGCGGTTCTTCATCACTTCGACTGCGTCGGGACTTGCCGGCGCATTCGGCAGCGCCGCGACGCCCGCCGACATGACCATATAGCCGCGGGACTCGAGTTCGTCGACTCCGCAGTCGAGATGTTTGGCGATCATGTTGGCGCAGATCATTTCGGCCATCGGGCTCCGGCACGTGTTGCCGGTGCAGACGAAGAGGATCATCTTGACCTTCATCCGCTCAATCTGCTCTTTGGTGTAGACCCCTTCGCGGATGATGTTGACCGCGCCGTCGGTGATCGAAAGGACGGTCGACGGCCGCTGAAAACAGGCGACTCCGTCGTCGATGATCAGGTCGGGCCGGTCTCCCAGACCGACTTTCGCGCTTTCGGCGCTGACCGCCGGTGGTTCCCCAGTCAGGTTCGCGCTCGTCAGAAGGAGCGGCTCGTCGAGCTCGCGGAGGATCTCGAGGAAGACCGAATGGTTCGGAACGCGGAACCCCACCGTACCGCGCGGCATGATGACGTCTTTGACCTCGTCGGAAAGGGTGGCGAACCGGCTGTTCGGACTCGTCGCGTCGGCGACCAGGGTGATCGGACCGGGCCAGCCGCGGCGGGCCAGCCGCGCGGTGACCTCGTCGAGGTTGGGCGAGTAGTAGCGCAGCGCGCGCCATCCCGAAATCGCGACCGGTACCGCATGCCCCTTTTTGCGCCCTTTGGCGGTGATGAGCCGGTTGACCGCTTCGGACGACGAGGCGAGCGCCCCGATCCCATAGACCGTTTCGGTCGGAAAGACAACGAGCTTTCCGCCGCGCAGAGCGGAGATCGCCGCCTCTTTGACCGATTTGAGCGACGGGTTGTCGGAAAGCCGGATCACTTCGGTTGTCATATCGTGTTGTTTCCTTTCTGCCGCCGAGGCGACCGAAACTATCCTCTTAAGAATAACAGAGCCTATTCTATCAGAAAGTCCGATTTTGGGAATAAAGACCGGCGGGGCGAAAAGGGAAAGGAGCCCCGGGACGACGATCGGCCGACTCGGGGTATTTGAACGGGGACGGAGCCGAGTGTTACGCCCTTTGCCAGGCTTTGCGCGCGGCAAACCAGACCGGAACGGTAATGACGGCGGCGACGAACCAGACGCCCGCGCCGCTGAGCCCGAGGGAGTTCTTATCGGTCAGGATCCCGAAAAAGACCATAAAGAGCGCCATCGACAGAAACGAGAAGAAGTTGTACGCCGCCAGGATGCGCCCGCGGTGCTCCTGCGGTGCCCGAACCTGGATTGCCGCCTGGAGCGGAATGTCGAACATTTCGGCGGCGGCTCCCAGAAGAAAGAGGAAGACCGCGGCGTAGATGTAGGATAGCGAAAGAGGGGAGCTCAAGCTTCCGCCGGTTCGGACAGCGGGAGTCAGTCCCAGAAGCACGGCGAAGAAGATGATTCCGACCGCCGCTTTCGGAACGAGGGACATCATGATCTGTCCGCGGGAGATCCGTCCCGCCAGGAGCGCGCCGATTGCCAGACCGATCGTGATGATGACAAGGAGAACCATCGCATGCGTCTGCGAGACCATCAGATATTTCGTGCCGAAAAAGTCGGTGTTCGACTGTGCCAGGGTCGCCAATCCCCAGAAGAAAGAACTCGCCATGGCAATTCCGAAGAGGGCGCGGTGGCTGATCAGAAAGCGAAGGTCACGAAAAATCTGCGTGCAGGGGTTTCGAGGAAAGGGCGTCTCGGGCGCCGCCGCTTTAAAATGCGGGATGAAAAGGCTGGTGATCAGCCCCAAAACGGCGACGGTCAGAAGCGCCGCCGCCCAGAGGTACCAGTGAAGCGTTCCGCCCGAGTCGAGGATCGGTTGACTCTGTTCGTTGAAACGGGTGGTCTGGTCGAAAAGGAACCCGCCCAGGAACTGACCGCCGATACAGGCGCCCAGGGTTGTGGCGCTGTAGAGACCGTTCGCTTCGGCGATACGCGATTCGGGAACCGCCATCGGAAGGCTGCTGTACTTGGCGGGACTGAAAAACGCGCTCTGTGCCCCCAGGAAGAAGAGGACGATCATCATAAACGAGACCGAATGCGCGATGATCGCCGCGATTCCGCAGAGGATCACGACCACCTCGGCGATTTTGGCGCCGACGATGACCCGGTTCCGACTGAACCGGTCGCTGCAGTAGCCGGCGTAAGGGGTGAAAACCAGAAACGGTACCAGAAAACAGATTCCCCCCAGGGTGATGATCCGGGTGGGGTTTTCGCTCCAGCCGGACGTACATTTGCCGATCGGGATGATGAGCCAGCGGAACAGGTTGTCGTTGAACGCGACCAGAAACTGCGTCAGCAGAAGCGCGATGAATCCCCGCGTCCAGAGTCTTTCGGTTTTCACATTATCTTTTGTTTCTTTTGACATATTTTTGCTGTTCAGCTTGTGGTTTCTGATCGCCGATTTGAACATTATTCCGGAAAACGGACTATTATAGCAGGATGGATCGGTTTTTAAAATCCGAATATGACTTCCGCCATTTCGATCGTATGTTAAAATAGACAAAGTGGAGCGTTCTGTTTTCGCTCCGTCCGACAGTCCTTGCTCAGATGAAAGGGAAACCGATGAAAGAGACGAAAATTTACCTGGCCGGTTCGATTTTTGATGGTGTTAGCGAGTTAGAAACGCTGAACGATTTTCAGGATTACCTACGCGGCTATCTGTTAAAGAACGGATTGGCGTCGGCGGCGCCAACCGTTTTTTTGGAGAAGAGCCGGTTCGGCCGGGCGGGGTTATTTCTGGAAAGCGGTTATGACGTGGTGCCGGCCGATAACGAGCCGTTCCAGATAGCTCTGACGGCGTTAGATGATGCGGGGAGGGTAGAAACCCCGGGCGAGTTCATCTTCGGGTTTACCGGTTCATTGCCGGCCCGTTTTCTGGATAAACTGCAGGGACGGGTGAAACGGACGATCCTGACGATCGGCGGAGATTCGTCATCCCCCTTTGCCGACGCGTATCTCGATGTCAGCACGATCCTCGCCGACCGCCCGAAAGAGGAACCCGCCGCGGCGCCGGAGAACCATTCGGTGATTGTTCCACTCCCGCCGCTCGAACCGATCCCGGCTCACCGCTCGGAATCGAGAACGTCCGTCTCCGAAAAGCCCGCGGCGAGGCCGGACGACATTCCGACCGCGCCGGTCAATCGGCATGCCGACGCCGACAACCTCGTTACGGTCGAAGGAGCCGAAAACGTGATTCTCGGTGTTGACGTGAGGGAATCGCTCGCGCAGCTGGCCGATTCGTTCGAGGCGCCGGAAGGGAAAATTCCCCTTTCGAAACTGGCGGCTTCGGTTCGTGCCCGAATCCCCGGGATGGGGAAGGCGAGCGATCGCTTCGTTCAGTCGCTCCTTCCCGAAGATTTTCAATGTATCGAGGACGCCGGGCATCTGACGGTTAAGCGAACCGAACGGCCGGAGCTCGAACCGGTTCCCGCCAAGGTGGGGACGTGGCTTCTCGAGAACGACCGGATGCTGAACACCGACCTGACCGAAGTCGTTTCGGAACATGACGGCGGCGCCCCGCTGACCGAAATCGCCAACGAGATCAAAACGCGCTATCCGATTCTCGAAAACGTCGTCAACGAAAAATGGCTCGAGTCGCATCTGCCCCGCGGTATTTCAGGGATCAAGTCTCAGAACGGGCCGATCACGATTCGGGTCGAGGTCCAGCCTCGCCAGAAGTCGCAGCAGGTTAACTCGTATCCCGATTTCGTCAAAGTTTCGAAACGGGCGGAACTGATGAAAGATTTCTGCCGCTGGCAGGGGAGCGAAAAACGGAAAAAGACGACCTCGAACGAAGCCGAACGTAAAAAGATCAACTTCTCGAAACGCGCTTCGGAACTGATGGTGAATCTCGACGCGTTTCCTTCCGATACACAGGACAAAGATCTGCTGGTCTTCGCCGACTGCTACGAGGGGCTTGAGGTCAGTGCCCGGCTCCTCTCGGCCGCGATCGACGGCAAACTGGTGAAAAACGCTGAGATCGGCACGATCGGACAGTTTTGCGCCGACGCGATCTGCATGCTGAAATCCGCCCTCCTCCGGAGGGGGATCGACCTTTATGTGGACGGCGTTCAGCGCGACGCGTACGACGAACTGAGCAAGTTTACGAAACTCTTCCACGTCTTCCTCCAGAACATGAGGTTTGAAGACCGGATGTACATCGAAGAACGGAAAGGGTTCCGCGACGAGCTTCAGGCGCTCGAAAAAAGACTGATCCCGGAGAACGTGGCCAAACGGCACGATTCGCTGACGAAAACGATCAATTACCATTTAAAAAAGATCCGCGAGTCGCTGCCGGGAGACGTCTACGACTGGAACAAGGTGATCTCCGGTATCAACGAGCTGATTGACGAGTGCGGCGTTTCGCCGAAGTCGGACGAGGTCAGAGATTTCCTGCGGCCGTTTGCCGGAGAAGTCCCCGAAGAAGCCGAGCGAACCGGTCCGTTCCTCGAAGTCGTTCAGGACGTCGAGCTTGAAACCGACCCGTACTGGAATCAGTTTTTCGGGGCCGCTCCCGCTTCGACGGCGGAAGAGAAGCGGAATTTGGACGACGCCCTTCATTGGACTTCGGCCTCTGAAAAGAAAATCTCCAACGCGGTGCGTAAAGTTCGCAAAGCGTTTAAGGGAACCAAGATGGTTTTCATCGGCGGACAGCCGACCCCGCATATCATCGAACGGTACAAGCGCGCGTTTCAGGTCGAAGACGTCATCTGGGGGGAATCTTCGCACGGGGATTCCTTCGATCGGTTTATCCCCCTGATGAGAAATCCCGCGGTGAAGCTGATCGTGGCCTATATCCCGTGGTGCTCCCACATGCATTCGGCCGGCGATTTCGCCGATTTGGCGCGAAAAGAGGGAAAGGTTTTCGTTCGCGCGCCGCACGGAACGAATCCCGATCAGATTGCCGCGACGATCTGCCAGCAGGCAGGTCTGAACAGCGCCGACGCGCCTCTTTGACCGATAAACGCCGCGCGGGGAGAACTCCGCTTTTGCGCGGCGGAAGACATTTCAAACGAACCGGCTCCGGGTTCTCTTTCGGTTGTAACGAAAAAAAGTTTCCTGACGGCGCTCCGAAAAAGAATCGGGCTCTTCGGCGCCGGGGGATAAACCTCACTTGTTCCGTTTAACGATGAATGGGAAAGGTGTCTTTCTCGGCGAAAGACGCGGTTCATCATTTGACATCGGCAGACAGGTATGAGCGGTTTCTCCCTGATCCTGGGACTCTGGCCCGGGCTTTCGGGCCTGGTTCGGTACGGGCGAGGTATCTTTCTGATCCTCACCGCGGGGTTCGGTCTGCTCGCCTCGGGAACTCTTTTCTGTTGCGGGTACTGGACCGAACTTATCGCGCCCGAGTCAAAAATCTGGCTGGCGGGGGGCATTCTCATCTCGCATCTTCTTTTGAGCCTCGTCAGCGCCGCCCTTTCGACCCTTTTTTCCGGGCAGTTGGCGTACGACGAGGAAGGGGACCGCTACCTGATGGCGCTCGACGCCTACCTTTCGGGGAACTGGAACGAGACCGAACGGATCGCCAAGGCGATTCTCCGCCGAAACGGACGGGATCCCGATACGATCCTTCTTTTGGCAACTCTGTGTCGGCATGCCGGGCGATACGCCGAGGCCGGCTCGTGGCTCGACCGGCTCGAGTCGCTCGAATCGGCCGAAAAGTGGGCGGAGGAGATCGCGATCGAACGGAGCGCGCTGGCCGGAACATCGGCCGAACCGCGCGACGGGGAGACGCCCGAGGTGATCCCGCTTCCGGCGCGGGGGAATGTCGGGGCGAAGGAGACGTTTCCCGCCGAAAGACGCCGGGCGGTCGGCGAGTAGTTTTTCTCTCTTTTTCGAACGGCTGCGGGAATTCCGCGCAACAAAGACCGTTCCGCGGTAACCGTTTCCGTGTGCGGGACGCTTTTCCCGTTCGGTTCCGAATATCGGAATGACGCCAATTTCAGACGCCTGTGTTCAAGAAAGGTGCCCAAATGTTGAAATTCTCTCTGTTTTGTGCCGTTGCCGCCGTCCTCCTTTCGACCGTTCGGATTCCGGGTGACGAGGCGGTTCAGCAGTGCCGGTTTGACCTCACCGCCGGACGTTCGGTTTTGCCGGTCGACAAGAAAACGGAACTCTGTCTGAAAGTCGGGGTGACCGGTTTTGAAATGGCGTCCGACCAGAAACGCCCCGAACTGAATATCGCGCTGGTGATCGACAAGTCGGGGTCGATGTCGGGCGATCGGATCAAACAGGCAAAAGAGGCCGCCGCCTGCGCCGTGAACCAGATGAATGAAAACGACATCGTTTCGGTCGTCGTTTACGATTCCGACGTCAACGTGCTGGTTCCCGCCACCAAGCTGACCGACAAGAAAAGCGTTCTCGAAAAGATCGACACGATCAATGCCGACGGGACGACCGCCCTCTACGCCGGGACCGAAAAGGGCGCCGAAGAGGTGAAAAAGTTCTTCGACAAAGGGCGCGTGAACCGCGTGATCCTGCTGAGCGATGGAATGGCAAACGTCGGACCGAGCGAACCGTCCGATCTGAAGAAACTCGGGCAGAAAGTCGGCGGCGACGGGATTACCGTGACGACCCTGGGGCTGGGAGACGGGTATAACGAAGACCTGATGCAGCAATTGGCCCAGGCCGCCGACGGGAACCACGCTTTCATCACGTCCGAAAAGAACCTGGTCGAAGTTTTCGACGAAGAGTTCAAGACGGTGACGAAAGTCGTCGCTTCGGAAGTCTCGTGCAAAGTGATCTGCGCCGATGGGATTCGTCCGATCCGCGTGATGAACCGCGATGCGAAAATCGAAGGGCAGGAGGTCTCGTTCAGCTGGAACCAGATCTATTCCGGACACGAACGGTACGTTCTCCTGGAAGTTGAAGTCCCCGCCGGAAACGACGGCGAAAAACGTCCCGTGGCGTCTGCGACCCTTTCGTACGCCAACATGAAGACGAACAAGACCGACAATCTTTCCGCCTCGGTCGAGATCGGCTACTCGAATTCGGAAGACGCGGTGAAGGCATCCGAAGACGAAGCGGTGATGAAGGATTACGCCTCGCAGTCGGTGGCGCTGGCGCGGGACGAGGCGATCCGGCTGCGCGACAAGGGGGACGTTAAAGGCGCGAGGAAGGCGCTGTTCGGCGCCGTCGGCGCCGCCCGAGCCGCCGGTCTGGAGGATATGGCGGCGGACATCGATGTGGAAGCCGCCGAAGTTGGCGACGACGCGGCCTGGAACAGTAACCGAAAGTCGATCCGCGCCAAGTCGAACAGTCTGAAGAATCAGCAGATGTCGGCGCCGGTGAAATGAGCGGTTTCCCGTTCGGGGAAGTCCGTCTCGTGAAAACCGTTCCGATTTTCACGTGCCGGTGAGGTCGGAACGGTTTTTTCGTCCCCTGTTTTCAGGCGGCGTTCCGAGTGCCGTCCGTGCGAGGGGGACGACAAAATTTTTTAGAATTTCACGGTTTCACCCCCTTGACCGAAATTATTCCTGGGGTAAACTCTAACCTGTCGCCTCCAAGCGGGGCGGCGGAGCACATTGACAATCAGGTAAAAGTAAATCATACAGTGTGAGAACCGTTATCCGTTCTTTTTTTGGGAGCGGTTAACACTTTGAGAGCCAATTGGTTGAAACGGATACCTATTTGACCGTAGGTATCACCA
>JAGCAH010000108.1 GCA_017652805.1 Thermoguttaceae bacterium
GCGAGAGTGCCGGCGTTGTAAATCCCGCCCCCATACGAGGTCCCGGTGTTCCCCGTCACGATGCAGTTCACCAGTTTCAGACAGCCGGAATTGTATATCCCGCCGCCGAACCCGAAAATTCCGCCGGTAATCGTCAGGCCGATCATCGTCATGGGGCTGTCCGCGGTTCCGCCGGAAACGTTGAAAATCCGGCTCCGTCCGTCCCCTTCGATCGTCAGACCGCCGATCGACGAGGCGTCGACGACCGCGCTTCGGCCGACCGAAATATACACGTCCTCAAGGCGGAACGTTCCGCCGGCCAGTGAGGGGTCGAACGTGATGGTGGTTCGGTGTTCGGCGAGGGCAAGCGCCTCGCGCAGGGAGAGATAATCGTCGTCGCCGAAGGAGTCGTCGAGGGTCGTGACGACCAAACCGTCCGGCGTTCCCACCTGAACGGTATAGGCGCCCAGACTCCCGTAATCGGAATAGATCCCCTGGGAGATTTTTCGTCCGGTCCCTTCGACCGTGAGATAATAGGTTCCGGCAGCCTCCTCGAAAACGAATTCCGCGTCGAGCCGTTCGTCGTCGTTATACGTCCGTATAAGCTGCCGATTCTCGGAATAGATGTTCACCAGCACGTCGAGGTTGGTGACCCCCGGAATCCCCCCGATGAAGAATTCGAGCGCCGAGCCGTCCGACTCGAAAATGAAATAGTCGACGTCGGTGTTCCGTTCGACGATCCCGCTGATTTTCCCCTTTCCGCCGACGATCGAAAGGACCGCCGCCTCGTCGAACGAATCGCCGTAATCGTCGTCGCGGTACCCGAACCCGTTTTGGGTGGTGAGGATCTCAAGCTCGTCGTCCGTATTCGTCGCGTCCTTGTATTCCCCCTTCGACCACTGGGTCAGTTTCTGGTTGATCGGATTCCCCATAAGCGGTCCCCAGCCCTTCATTCCGGAGTAATACTCTCTCTTCCCTCTCCCTTTATGCCCCAGGCCGAGCGTGTGTCCCGCCTCGTGGGAAACCACGGTCGCGATCCCGTTCGGATCGTTTCCGAGCGTTTCCGAAAAGACGAAGTTGGGAACGTCCGCCTTCCGGGTAAACGAGCTGCGGAAGGAAATCCCCACCACGCCGGAACTGTTATACCAGTCGCTGTTCGCCCCGCCGATCACCACGCGCTGCGCGCGTCCGTCGGTAAACGATTCCGGCGGCGGTTCGACGGTGGTCACATTAAGGTCGAACGGCATGAAATCTTCGGAAACGCGAAGCCATATTTCGTAAATCGCGGCCTCATCGGCCGCGGAAAACGACGTCTTCTCCCTATTCCCGTCCGTGTTAAACCGCGGGGTGACGATATCGGCGCCTCCGAATCTGGAGTTCCAGGACGTGCCCGAAGTGACGTGCCCGTCGAAATCGAGATAAAGCGTATAGAGGGAATCCGGCTTGCTGCTGAGCGCGGCAATATCGATATCCAGATCGGGATAGAGGGCGGTGTCGTAGATATCGTCGGCAAGACGCGCGTCGTTGAACTCGACGACCGAGTCGGCAAGGGTCAGGTCGCCGTAAGAGTTGTATATCCCGCCCCCCTTTGCGGCCGCGGTGTTCCCCGTCACGGCGCAGTCGGTCAGAACCAGCGCGCCGGTGAAGTAGATTCCGCCGCCGTCGGTATCGTACCCGCCGGTCATCGTCA
>JAGCAH010000109.1 GCA_017652805.1 Thermoguttaceae bacterium
CTTGTCCCTTTCAATAGAGAACGTCCAGAGCGAAAGAACGCGAATGAAACCATCCGACTCCCGGGAAACCCCCGATTCCGAACCCAAACCGACCGACGGGAATTCCCCTTCCGCCGGAGGAGCCCCCTCGTCCGACAAAGAAAAAACCCCCGGCGGGGAGGACCGTTTTCATCTCGACGATGAAACGTACAAGCAGATCCCCGACCGATTCAAGGAGACCTCCGAACCGAAGGGGAAAGGGTCGTCCTCCCGACCGAACCGCTCCGAACCGGGGCGTCCCCCTTTCCCCCCTTTTAAAGGGAAGAAAATCTCTCACGACGAATCGTCGCAGGGGATGCCACGCCCGAACCGCGGGGTATTCTCCCCCTTCCTGGTCATTCTCCTCCTGGCCGGCGCGGTCTGGATGTTCTTCTCCGCCCGGAAAGATTCCGGAACAACCCTGATCACCTGGAACGGCTTCTACGAGCAGCTCGAGAAGGGGAACATCGATACGGTCACAATTAAGGGGAACATGCTGAACGGGACGTTCATCAACGTTCCCGACCTGGCGGACGACCCGGGAAAACTCCTCCCCGAAGAGATTTTCCAGAAGACCGATTCGGAGGGGAAAAAGGACCGGTGGAGCCTTGTGCCGATCCCCGTCTCGAAACGGGGCAACGACTCGGCGTTTCCGGTCGACGGGGGGGAGGCAACCTATGTCGTCTTCGACCGAAATAAGGGAGCCGCCACCGGCAAGGTCGTCTATCGGAAGTTCCGTTGCGAGATCCCCGCCACCGCGCTGGCCGACTCGAACGTTGACGAAAAGATCCGGCAGAAAGTCCGTTCGTTCACCTCGAACTCGCCGCTCGACAACACCGGGCTTTATATGGTCACCTCGGTCCTGCTGAGCGCGCTTTTGTTGCTCATCTTTTGGAGGATGATGCGGCGGACGAACGAGCAGATGATGGGCGGGGGGATCGGCGGTTTCATGAAGAGCCCGATGCGATCCTACGACCCGAACAAGGGAAAGCGTATAACATTCGCCGACGTCGCGGGGCTGGACAACGTCAAGAAAGAACTCGAAGAGATCGTCGATTACCTGAAAGACCCTGAACGGTACGACCGGATGGGGGCGCGTGTGCCGAAAGGCTCGCTCCTGTTCGGCCCTCCCGGAACCGGGAAGACCCTCCTGGCGCGCGCGGTCGCCGGCGAGGCGGGGGTCAACTTCCTTTCGATCAACGGCTCGGAATTCATGCAGATGTTCGTCGGCGTCGGCGCGACCCGCGTGCGCGAACTCTTTAACGAGGCCCGCGCCAACGCGCCGAGCATCCTCTTCATCGACGAAATCGACGCGGTCGGCCGCCAGCGCGGTACCGGTCTGGGGGGCGGGCACGACGAGCGCGAACAGACGCTCAACCAGATTCTGAGCGAAATGGACGGTTTCGTCCCCTCCGAGTCGGTGATGGTGATGGCCGCCACCAACCGCCCCGACGTCCTCGACCCGGCGCTGATGCGCCCCGGACGGTTCGACCGGCATATCACCGTCGACCGCCCCTCGCTGAAAGGGCGGAAAGAGATCTTCGAAATCTACCTGAAAAAGATCCCGCTGGCCGACGACATCGACCGCGACAAGCTCGCCGCCTCGACCGTCGGCTTTACCGGCGCCGATATCCAGAACCTGGTCAACGAAGCCGCCCTCTGGGCCACGCGCAACTACAAGACGCAGGTCGACATGTCCGATTTTGAGTTCGCGCACGCCAAGGTGGTGATGGGGCTTCCGCGGGAAGAGATTCTCACCCCCGAAAACAAGCGCAAGACCGCCTACCACGAGGCGGGACACACCATCATCGACTGGTTCAGTCCGACGAAGACCCGCGTACACAAGGTGACGATCGTCCCGCGCGGCATGTCGCTCGGCGCGACGTACATCATGCCCGAAGAGGATCAGCTAAGCGTGACCGAGACGGAACTGCGCGCCAAGTTGACCGAATTCCTCGCCGGACGCGCCGCCGAACTTCTGATATACAAGCAGTCCTCGACCGGTGCCGAAAACGACCTGAAAGAAGCGACCCGCCTCGCCCGGAGGATGGTCGTTCACTGGGGAATGAGCAAACATCTCGGTCCCGTCTCGTACCGGGGCGACTACACGAACCCGTTCCTGGGCCGTGAAATTGCCGAGTCGCGTGAATACAGCGACGCGACCGCCCGCCTGATCGATGAAGAAGTGATGAACATTCTTCGCGAGGCGGAAGAGTCCGCCGAGACGATCCTGACCGAAAAGCGGGAGCTCCTCGAAAACCTGACCAACGCGCTCGTCGCCGAAGAAGAACTCGACCAGGACCGGATCAAAGAGATTCTCGGCGAACCGGCCAAACCCCTTTAACAGACCCGAACATTCAAGGAGATCACGTGCAGCCTCAATCGAAAGAATTCCTCCGCAGCCTTTTTAATACGCCGAGCCCCTCCGGCTTCGAAGAACCGATCCAAAAAGTCGTACGCGACTACATTGCCCCCCATGCCGACACGGTTCGAACCGACGTTCACGGGAACGTGATGGCGTGTAAAAACCCCGATTCCCCCTTTAAAATCATGCTCGCCGGACACTGCGACCAGATCGGCTTTATCATCAACTACATCGACGCGGACGGGTTTCTCTACTTCCTTCAGCTCGGCGGCTGGGATCCGCAGGTCGTCACCGGCCAGCGGGTCGTCGTCTACGGGAAGAAAGGCCCGGTCGCCGGCGTGATCGGCAAGAAGCCGATTCACCTTCTCAACGAGGAAGACCGCAAGCGCCCGATGAAACTCCAAGACCTCTGGATCGATATCGGCGCGCCCGATAAGGAAGCCGCCGAGGAGCTGGTCGAAATCGGCGACTGCGCCACGGTCGAACTGGCGTGCCGCGAAATGCTCGACGAGCGGATCACCGCCGTCGCCACCGACGACAAGGTCGGAGTTTGGGTGATCATGGAAGCGCTGGCGCGGATCGATTCATCGAAGCTGAAAGTCGGCGTCTGCGCCGTCTCGACCGTTCAGGAAGAGGTCGGTCTGCGCGGAGCGAAGACGAGCGCGTTCGGGATCGACCCGGCGGTCGGGATCGCGGTCGACGTGACCCACGCCACCGACTGCCCGACAATCGACAAGAAGCAAAACGGCGACGTCCTTTTGGGAGCGGGCGCGGTGCTGGCCAAGGGACCGAACCTGAACACGCGCCTCTTTAACGAACTGCGCGGCATCGCCGACGCAAACGACATTCCCGTTCAGATTTCCGCCGAGGGGCGTCCGACCGGCACCGACGCGAACGTGATCCAGGTCAACCGCAGCGGCGTGGCGACCGCCCTCATTTCAATCCCGAACCGCTACATGCACACGCCGACCGAAATGATCTCGCTCAAAGACCTCAACGCCGCCGCCGAACTGATCGCCCGCTACTGCGAGTCGGTCACTCCCGAAACCGAGTACATCCCCGGAATGTGAGATTCCTTTCGACACAAGGAGACCGTCTTCACCACCGTCGAAACACTCTTAGCCTACCTCAGCGATCTGGCGCCGTCAGTGATCGCCTTTTCGGGCGGCGTCGATTCGTCGCTTCTGGCCAAGGCCTCGCTTCTGGCCGCGGAAAAATATCACACGCTTCCCCCCGTGGGGGTCTTTGCGGTCTCGCCAACCTCGTCGCAGAGCGATATTGAAAACGCGCGCGCGGTCGCGCGCGAAATCGGACTTCGGCTCATCGAAATCGACTCGTCCGGGGAACTCGCCCTTCTGGCGTTTCAGACAAACGCGCCCGACCGCTGCTATCATTGTAAGAAGTATCGCTTCTCGGCTATACAAGATTTGATTTCCGGGTGGGAGAAGGAAGGTTCGCCCCGCCGAACCCTTTTGGACGGCGAAAACGCCGACGACCGCGGCCTTTGGCGGCCGGGGGAAAAAGCCGCCGCCGAACTGGGGGTGCGCTCCCCTCTGGCCGAGCTGGGAATCGCCAAAGACGAGGTTCGCCGTCTGGCGCGGGAGGTGGAACTTTCGGTCGCCGACCGCCCCTCGACGCCCTGTCTTGCCACGCGCCTCCTCTACGGCATGACGCCGACCTCGCGGCTGCTGCGCCGGATCGAGGCCGCCGAAGACTTTCTTCACCAGAAGGGATTCGACGTCTGCCGCGTCCGGGTCGATTCCCCCGTGACGGCGCGGATCGAAGTCCCCGCCGCCGAAATTCCGCGCGTTTTGGCCAACGGGGTGAAAGAAGCGATTCTCGAAGAGTTTCTCCGGCTGGGTTTCGCCGCGGTTTCGCTCGACCTCGAGGGGTTCGTCTCGGGAAAGATGGACCGCGCCGCGTCCGGCGATGAGTAATACAAACGCCTGAGACGATTTACCACGCCGGCTTCGGGCGGAGCACCTCGCAGATTCTGTTTGTTAAAAGATTCAGTCCTTCGCCGGTCACCGCCGAGATGACGATCGGCTCTTTTCCGAGTTCGTCGCGGCAGCGCGCCGCCGTCTCCTGCGCCTGGGGAAGATCGGCCTTAGTGACGACCAGAATCTCTTCCCGAGCGCAGAGCTCCGGATCGTACTCTTCAAGCTCACGGCGGATCGCGCGATAGTTTTCGATCGGATCGGTCCCGTCGGCCGGAAGCGGCTCGATCAGATGCACGATAATCCCTGCACGCTCGATGTGGCGCAGAAAATCGTGGCCGAGCCCCGCCCCCTGATGAGCCCCTTCGATCAGGCCGGGAATATCGGCCATCACGAACGCCCGATCGTCCCCCGCCTGAACCAGGCCCAGATGGGGGTTGATCGTCGTGAACGGATAGGAGTCGATCGCCGGCCGGGCGCGGGAGACGCGCGAAAGGAGGGTACTCTTCCCGGCGTTCGGTTTACCGACCAGACCGACATCGGCGATCATCCGCAGTTCGAGCCGGAGGAGGCGGCTTTCCCCTTCCCCTCCCGGTTCGGCAATCCGCGGGGCGCGGTTGGTCGCCGTCTTAAAACGGGTGTTCCCCTTCCCGCCGAATCCGCCGCGTACGACGGTAAACTGTTCGCCGTCGGTCTTTAAATCTTTGAGCAAGACGTCATGATTGAGTTCGAAGATCATCGTGCCGACCGGCACGTCGATCACCAGCGGTTCGGCCGAGGCGCCGTGACGCTGCGCGCCGCTCCCCTGCTGACCGTTTTTTGCCTTCCAGACCTTCTGCTTCGTCAGATGGAAGAGGCTGAGAACGTCGCGGTTGGCACGGAAGATCACATCCCCCCCGCGTCCGCCGTCGCCGCCGTCCGGACCGCCACGCGGGACGTACTTTTCACGGCGAAAACTGATACAGCCGTTCCCCCCTTTGCCGGAGAGGACTTCAATTTCAACTTCGTCAACAAACATCGCGCACCCGCTCCAAACTCTCTGAAAGACAAACAAAAAAGCGGAAAAGAACGGTATGTCTCTTCCGCTTCAATGCAAATCGGATAAACCGCCGATCGGCTCAGCCGGTCACCGCGTTCGGATTCTCGGCCACGACGTTGACACGGCGGCCGTTCTGATCGAACTTCACGTAACCCTCTTCCAGGGCGAAGATGGTGTAATCGGTTCCGAGACCGACCCCCTTGCCCGGGCGCCAGTGGGTTCCGCATTGACGCAGAATGATGCTGCCCGGACGAACGGCCTGTCCACCGAAAACCTTCACGCCGCGGCGCTGTCCATTGGAGTCACGGCCGTTTCGGCTGGACCCCTGCCCCTTTTTATGAGCCATAATAACCCTCGCTTTCTTGCCGCGGCCGCTCGGACCGCGGGATGTATGCTATGTACGTCTTAACGCGGCGAAATAGGCGCGCCAAGCTCTCAATCAATAGATGATCGAAGAGTATTATAACAGGATTTCACTATCCTAAAACCCCCCCGGCGGGGGCGGAAAGACCTTTTTTCAGAGGTGCGGCTCAACAATTCTTCTCTCTTTCGGACGGCGCCGCGCAGCGCATCCGCCTCGCTCGGACGATTCCCCGTTTCGTACCGTTCAGGAACCGGACGATCCCCTCGCCGATACCGGAATTGTACTTTTCGTTTATCACCTGAAGGATCTCTTTCCAGGTCAGATCGCTGAGATAAAGAATCCGGTAGATCTCTTTGAGGATTTTCACATCGTCGGCGCTGATATGATTTCGTTCAATTCCGACTCTGTTCAGACCGACGACCTCGGTCGCCTTCCCGTCGACGAGCATGAAGGGAGGGATATCTTTCACCACATGCGCCTGTCCTCCGACCATCGCCATCATTCCGATCCGGCAGAACTGATGGATTCCGACCGCGCCCGAGACAACCGCCCGGTCTTCGATCTCGACGTGCCCGGCCATCATGGTATTGTTCGAAATGAGGACGTGACTGCCGATTTTACAGTCGTGCGCCACATGAACATTGACCATCAGCATATTGTCGCTGCCGATTTCGGTCACCCCGTCGTCGGACATCGAGCGGTGAACGGTGCAGTGCTCGCGGATCAGATTGTTGTCGCCGAGCACCGCCCGGCCGTTTGAATGTTCGAGTCCCAGACACTGGGGATGACCGCCGACCACCGCCCCTTCAAAAAGGTGGTTGCCGCTCCCCATCACGCTGCCGCTTCGAACGACCGAAAAGGAGTCAAAGATGCAGTTCGCGCCGATTTCAACATCGTCTTCAATGATGCAGTACGGACCGAACTTGCACCCCTGGCCGATCTTCGCTTTCGGACTGACGATCGCGGTTTGATGAATATCCATCTTCTCTCCTTAAGATTCGATCCTTCGGGGCGGTTCCCGCCGCCGGGGAATCCCGAAAAGCGGGGTCACGGCGTCCTCTTGCAAAGGAGCGCCGCGGAAGCCGCACGCTTATTCCCCTTTTCCGTGTGGAGTAGGAAAAATAGAGAATTGAGCAAAAACGTGATCTAAGTCTATACTAAAGGGGGGAAACGGACAAGTAGAATTTTGTCCCGCGCTCCGGCCGGCGCAGTAGACACGGCGGGGACTTTTGCTACAATGACAGTTTCCTTTGCCGCCCGCGATTTCGTCTCGAATCCGCGGCGGCGGACAATTTCAATTTCGGGAAAACCGATTCCCGTCGCCGCCCCTTCGGAACGCCGAGGATTTCGCGACCTAACACGTTTGTCTCAAAAAAGAGACTTCGGACAATCAAGCCGTTATACCCGGAATAA
>JAGCAH010000110.1 GCA_017652805.1 Thermoguttaceae bacterium
TCCGGCTTCGGGCGTCTATTCGCTTGCCCCCGGATCGCAGGCCATCGACAAGGGAAACAACACCTACGTAACCACCGAAACCGACCTCGACGACAAACCCCGCATTGTCAACGACATCGTCGATCTCGGCGCTTATGAATACGGTGTTCTTGACAAATTGACGAAAATCACGGTTTCCGGTTACGGTGCAAACCGCCATCAGGTGAGTTGGTCGGAGGTTGAGAATGCCAAGGGGTACGTGGTTCAGTGGTCGGCCGATCAGTCGGTTTGGAACGAAGTTTCGACCGCGGAAACCAACGTCGTGATCACCGGTCTTACGTACGGCGCTCAGATATACTACCGCGTTAAGGCGACCGCCGACGGCTATGCCGACTCGAATTACTCGAATACGGTTTCGCTAAACGTCTGTCCGATGGATATCGATGGAGACGGCGATATTTCCGGCGCCGACCGCACCATTTTCGCCAACGCGTGGCTTTCGGAAGAGGGGGACGAGAATTGGGATCCGCGCTGCGATATTGACGGAGACGGGAATATTACGGGCGCCGACCGTGCGATGCTGGTTCAGAACTGGCTCAAAGAAGTCGGTGACGACGACTTGGTTTATCCGCGTCCGCGGGCCGCTGATGCCGCGTTCGGGTCGGGCTTGTTCGACGATGATTTTCTTGATGATGACCTTGACATTTTCTGAAATCATCTGAGAATGAGACTGTAGACGAATTATTTTGAGCCATCTTGCCCGCAGGATGGCTCAAAATGTTGAATAGACCCTGAAAGGAGAAGACAGAATGAAAGTGCTGGTCATCGGAAACGGCGGTCGGGAACACGCCCTGGCCTGGAAGTTGGGACAGAGCCGTAAGGTCGATAAGGTCTACGTCGCGCCCGGAAATGCCGGAACGGCGGTCGATGCCGAGAATGTGCCGATTGCCGCCACCGACTTTCCGGAATTGATCCGGTTCGCTAGGGACGAGCGGATTGGTCTGACAGTGGTCGGGCCGGAACTTCCGCTCACCATGGGGATTGTCGACGCCTTCGAAAAGGAAGGCCTTCGCGTCTTCGGCCCGAATCGGCGCGCCGCTCAGATGGAAGGGAGTAAAATCTTTTGTAAGAAGATCCTCCGCGCCGGAAGCGTGCCGACCGCGGCGTATTCGGAGTTTGACAACCAGCAGGACGCGGTCGCGTACCTGAACCGGAACAGTGAGCTTCCGGTCGTCGTGAAGGCGGACGGACTCGCCGCCGGGAAAGGGGTGATCGTCTGCGATAACGGCGCCGAGGCGATCGATGCGGTTAAACGAATCTGTACCGACCGCGAATTCGGCGATGCCGGAAATAAGTTCATCATCGAGGAACGTCTTTCGGGACAGGAAGCGAGCGTTCTGGCGATCACCGACTCGAAGACGATCATGACGCTCCAGCCGGCGCAGGATCATAAACCGGCGTTCGACGGCGACCGCGGGCCGAATACCGGCGGGATGGGCGCCTACTCTCCCGCCCCGGTGGTCGACGATGAGACGCTCCATTGGATTGAGTCGCACATTTTGGTTCCGACGGTTCATACGCTCAACAAAAACGAAACGCCGTTTAAAGGGGTTCTTTATGCCGGTCTGATGATGCAGTCCGGAATGAAAGTTCCCGCCAAGGTGCTCGAGTACAATGCGCGGTTTGGCGATCCGGAATGTCAGCCTCTTTTGATGCGTCTCCAGACCGATCTGCTTGACGTGATCGAGGCTGTGATCGATCAGCGTCTGGGGCTCCTTCCCCCGCTGGCGTTCGACGAGCGTCCGGCGGTCTGCGTAGTGATGGCGTCGAAAGGGTATCCCGGTTCGTGCGAAAAGGGATTTCCGATCACCGGAATCGAAGATGCCGAGTCGATTCCCGACGTCAAAGTCTTCCACGCGGGTACCGCGCTTGATAAAGAGGGACGCGTCGTCACCAACGGCGGCCGGGTCCTCGGCGTGACCGCTCTGGGCGAGACGATCGCCGACGCGAAGCGGCGCGCCTATGAGGCGGTTTCGAAGATCCGCTGGCAGGGCGCTTGGTATCGGAAAGATATTTCGGATAAGGCCATCTTTTAAGGGGGTCGTTTGAGTCGTTCCGCGCCTCTGCTGAATATCGGAACTCTTTCCTTTTCGCCGCCTGTGATACAGGCGGCGCTTTCGGGATATTCCGACGCGCCGATGCGGCGAATGGCGAAACGGTTCGGCGCACCTTTTACTCTTGCCGAGGTCTTTCTCGATCAGTTTGTTCTCGCCGTGTCGAAGAAGCGGAAGGCGCGTTTTTATCTCGCGGTGAAGGAAAGCGACCACCCGTGCGGCGCCCAGGTGATGGGGAGCGATCCGGACGAGATTGTTCCCGCCGCGCTCCGCCTTGTCGAGTTCGGTTTTGACCTGATCGACCTGAATTTCGCCTGTCCCGTTCCGAAAGTCTTAGCGCGGGGAAGGGGAGGCGCCCTGATGAAAGACGTTTCCCGCGCGCTCGAAATTACCGCACGGGTTCGCGACGCTCTTCCCGATCGAATTCCTCTGACGGTTAAGCTGAGGAAAAGTTTTGATGACGCTCCGGGAAGCGCCGACTCTCTCTTTAAACTTCTCGAAGGACTTTTCGATCTTGGGATCGGTGCGGTTACCCTGCACGGGCGCACGGTTCTCGAAAGATATACGGGCGTTGCCGACTGGGATATTGTACGCCGCGCCGCCGAATTTGTTCATGTCCGCGGCGGGAAGATTCTCGGCAGCGGCGATCTTTTTTCCGCCGAGTCGGCGCTGAGACGGATCGCCGAATCAAACGTCGACGGAGTGGCGATCGCCCGCGGCGCGATCGGGAATCCCTGGATCTTTCGTAATATCAACGCACTCTACGCCGGAGAGCCGCTTCCCCCTCCGCCTACGGTTGCCGAACAGCTCGACGTGATCAAAGAGCATTGGTCTCTTTCGGAAGAGCTCTACGGATTCCGCCGCGCTTCGACGGAGATGCGCAAGTTCCTTTTGAAGTATGCCGAATTTCACCCCCGAAAAGAGGAACTCCGGATGGCCTTCGTGAAGTTTAAGTCGGCCGAGGAGCTTGAACGGATTTTTAAGGATTATTACGAAACCGCCGACGAGGGGTAATGCGGTTTTTAACGTTTCCCTTCTTGTTTTTTTCTCTTCTTTTTTATAAAAAAGGTCTGTCGATTTGTTTTTCATTTCAATGAAACAAACAGGAGATCGTTCCATGAAACCCTTTTTCTTTTTTATCGCTGCGGCGCTGAGTCTCGCCGGAGTCGGCCTTTTCGCCGATGAGTTTGCTCAGGTGGCCGGTCCGGATTCTTCCGCGGTTTCGTCAAACTACCTGACAAACCGCGCACCCCTCTCTCCCTCGATCTTTATGAAGCTTCCGGTCGGCGCTATAACGCCGACCGGGTGGCTCGGACGATACATGGAGCTTCAGCGGGACGGCCTGACCGGAAAGCTTGGTAAACTGAGCGTCTGGCTCGAAAAAAACGATAACGCCTGGCTTTCCAAAGGAGGGAGTCACGGCTGGGAAGAGGTTCCTTACTGGCTCCGCGGTTATGCCGATCTGGCCTATATTCTCAAAGACCCGGAAATGATCGCCGAAGCGCAGATCTGGATTGATGCGATCATTGAAAACCAGTCTCCCTCGGGGTATTTCGGACCTGTAGACGGCGCGGGAAATCCTCCGCAGGATCTCTGGCCGAATATGCTCGTCCTTTTCTTGATGCGCTCGTACTATGAATTCAGCCATGATGAACGTGTCATTCCTTTTCTGACCCGCTATTTCATGTGGGTTAAGGATCTTCCCGAGGAGAATTTTCTCAAAACGTTTTGGGAAAATACCCGCGCAGGAGATATGCTTCTGATCTGTTTTTGGCTCTACAATATCACCGGGAACGACGACCTGATTTCAGTCGCCGAAAAGATCAAACGAAACGCCGCCGACTGGGAAGGCGATTCGTATCTGCCAAACTGGCATAACGTCAATATCGCCCAGTCATTCCGTCTGCCGGCCGAGTGGTCGCTCCGCTCAAAGAATGAAGCGGACGTCAAGGCGTCGTACAACGACTTCTGGCTGATTCGCGCCGTTTGCGGGCAGGTCCCCGGCGGAATGTTCGGCGGTGACGAGAATACGCGTCTGGGGTACATCGACCCGAGGCAGGGGATCGAGACGTGCGCCATCTTTGAACAGATGACCAGCGACATGATTATGCTCCGTATCACCGGCGACTCCTTCTGGGCGGATCAGTGCGAGGATGTCGCGTTCAATACCGCTCCCGCGGCGGTGATGCCTGATTTCAAAGCTCTGCGTTATATTACGTCTCCGAATCAGACCATTTCGGATCACCTGAATCATAGTCCGGGAATCAATAACGGCGGTCCCATGATGACGATGAATCCGTTCAGCTCCCGCTGTTGTCAGCATAACCACTCGCACGGTTGGCCGTATTACGTCGAAAATCTCTGGATGGCGACTCCCGACGGAGGACTCGCCTCGGTTCTCTACGGGGCGAACAGCGTCACCGCGAAGGTCGCCGACGGCCGAGATGTGACGATTACCGAAGAGACCCGTTATCCCTTCGAGGAGAAAATTGAATTCACGGTACAAGTTGCCGAACCGACGTCATTTCCTCTCTATTTCCGAATTCCGAAATGGGCCAGGAAGATGAGCCTTTCGTTAAACGGCGAGGTTCTCGGAGTCGCCGCCGATGATACGCTTCCCGATTTCGGACGTGTTTTTGAAAGCAGCGAAGCCGGAGTTCGCGGGAATACATGGTTCAAAGTGGTCCGTTCCTGGAAACAGGGGGACCGTATCTCTCTTTCGGTGCCGATGTCGTTTCAGTGGCGTCGTTGGCAGCAGAACAAAAATTCTGTGAGTCTTAATTACGGGCCGCTCACCTTTTCCCTGAAAATCAAAGAGAGGTATGAGCAAATTCTCGGCACGTCTCAGGGCGCCGCGATGGGCGATTCGTCATGGCAGAAGGGAGCCGATCCGGCGGAGTGGCCCGCCTTCGACATTTTACCCGACTCTGATTGGAATTACGGACTGATCAATCCCGATTCGGTTGATCCGGAAGAGCTGGCGCTCCAACGAGGATCGTGGCCGTCAGACCAATTCCCATGGAGAGCCGACGCGGTTCCTTACTCGGTGAAGCTCAAGGCGAAAAAGATTCCCGACTGGCAGATTGACCGCTACCGACTGATCGCTCCGCTTCCGTTGAATCCCACGGCGGAAGGTCCGGTCGAAGAGGTTGAATTGATCCCGATGGGAGCCGCTCGGCTTCGACTTTCGGCGCTGCCGACACTCAGGGAATAAAAGACGGTTCACCGAAGATTTCCGACGGGAAGAGCTTTTGTATTTCAGAAAGGGATAAAACGGAACACGCGCCATCGAAGCCGAATTCCGGAGATAATCTCAAATTTTTACGAAAGCTCTTCTTGATTTTACAAGACGAGGAGGGTATCCTTTTAGTGGGGAGCGATCGATCAGAAACGGATTTGCGGTCAGTATTTGTTTCCGTTAAATTCCGGCTTTCCTCCGCCGATAAAATCCGACATCGTCTGGCTGTCAGACGAACCGCGATTTTGTGTCGAGGCGCAGCCCGTCAGGGCGCATGTTCCCAGAAGGAGTGTGAGAACCACTAAAAGGACGGCGGTAAGGTCGACGACGGCTTTCATGACTGTTCTCCGAAATGGGCAGTGAGGAACTTTCTTTTCTGCCTTGTCGTTATAATCGGCACAAAGCAAAAGATTTATAAGTTTTTTTCATTTTTTTGGAAAGACCATTTTTATTTCCGATCAAAGAATATAACGCGCGTCCTCTGACAGCGGTTCTGCCCCCTCTGGGGACGCGCCCGAGATAATGACCATTTACCTACAGGAGTCACAAGATGAACAAAGTCGAAAAAGCGTTTGAACTGGCCAAAGAACGTTACGCCGAGATCGGCGTTGATGTTGATGCGGCGCTGAAAAGAATCGCGGCGGTTCCGATTTCCCTTCATTGCTGGCAGGGCGATGACGTCGGCGGTTTTGAGTCGGCGGCCGGTCTGACCGGCGGCGGGATCCTTTCGACGGGCAATTATCCGGGGAAAGCGCGTACTCCCGACGAACTGCGTCAGGATGCCGAAAAGGCCTTCTCGATGATTCCGGGAAAACACCGGTTCAATCTGCATGCCATCTATCTTGAAAATCACGGCAAGGCCGTTCCGCGCGACGAAATCCAGCCTGAACATTTTAAGGGGTGGATTGACTGGGCAAAAGCTCAAAAGCTCAATGGGCTCGATTTTAATCCGACCTGCTTCTCGCATGAGTTCGCCGCCGACGGGTACACCCTCGCACATCCCAAAAAGGCGATCCGCGACTTCTGGATTCGCCATGGGATCTGCTGCCGCAAGATCGGTGAGGCGATGGGGCGCGCTCTTCATTCTCCCTGCGTCATCAACCACTGGATGCCCGACGGGATCAAAGATATTCCGGTCGACCGCCTCGCTCCGCGTCAGCGGCTGATGGAATCGCTCGACGCCATTTTGGCCGCCGATATTTCGAAACGGTATGTCCTCGACTCGGTGGAATGTAAACTTTTCGGGATCGGCAGCGAAAGTTACGTGGTCGGAAGCCATGAGTTCTATATGGGGTATGCCATGTCCCGCGGCACCCTTCTGACCCTCGATACCGGTCACTTCCATCCGACCGAAGTGGTTGCCGACAAACTTTCGTCCCTCTCGCTCTATGTCAAGGAATTCCTTCTGCATGTCAGCCGCGGCGTTCGTTGGGACAGCGATCACGTCGTCATCTGGAACGACGAGCTGCATCAAATTGCCGAAGAACTCGTTCGGAACAACCTCCTGGGCCGCACGCATATCGGTCTGGATTTCTTCGACGGGACGATTAACCGCGTCGCCGCCTGGACGATCGGTACCCGCTCGATGATCAAGGCGCTCCTTTCGGCGATGCTCGACCCAATCGCCGAGATGCGCAAAGAAGAAAA
>JAGCAH010000111.1 GCA_017652805.1 Thermoguttaceae bacterium
CGTTTGGTCGGGGTCTGGCGGAACGCCATCAGGCGGTCCGCGCGATTGGGGTCGAACGGCGGATTTTCCCAGCGTTTCTTTTCGGCGATCAGGCGCATCTTGTTCTGATGGTTGACTCCGCGCGGGTCGAGCCCTTCGGGACAGGACGAGTAACTGCAGAGGTTGCATTCCGAGCAGAAGGCGGAGCCGGGGACGTCGGCTTCGCGGTTCATGCTGAACCCGAGACTCCGCATCGACTTGTGCGGCTCGATCGGATGTCCCAGCAGATACCGCGGACAGAGTTCCGTGCAGTGCGAGCACTGGTCGCATGCCGAACGGCCGGTGCGCATCGTTTTATTCCAGTCCCAGCTTTTGCGCCGGACGATGAAGTGGTCGTGCGGCAGAACGATGATCCCGCCGGTCGTCTTGGTGACCGGGCCGTCGAGGTTTTCGGCGAGCGTTCCCATCATCACCCCGCCCAGGACGAACGCCGGGTCGGCCAGATCGGTTCCTCCGGCGGCCGCCAGGCAGACCGAGAGGGGAGCGCCGATCGGCACGCGGACCGAAATCGGACGGCGCACCGCCCCGGCGACCGAGACGAACTTCTCAACGACCGGAGATTCCCCGGCGCGAGCCACGTTATACGCCGTTTCGACGTTCATGACGACCGCGCCGACCGCCAGCGGAATTCCGCCGGGAGGAATGACGCGGCCGAGCGTCTTATAGACCAGCACAAACTCATCTCCCGCCGGATAGGCGTCGTCCAGGGGGACGATCTCCATGCCGCGGCGGAGTTTCGGCTGAAGGGAGTCAATGACGTGCTTGTATTTCCGTTTGATCCCGACCACCCCGCGCGCGGCGCCGGTCAGTTCCATGCCGCGGGCGAGACCCTCGACGACCGACTCGCCGTAATGGAGAATGATCTCTTTGTCTTTGTGGAGGAGCGGTTCGCACTCGGCGGCGTTGATCACGACGGTATCGGCCTTACCGGAGAGCTTCACGTGGGTCGGGAATCCGGCCCCCCCGGCTCCGACGACGCCGGCGGCGGCCAGATCGGCGGTGGTAATCGACATGACGTTACTTGACTTTCGCTAGCGGTGATCCTTCCCCCCCCCGGTGAAAGGAAAAGTGTGAGGAAATCAGGGGGCAATGCCGAACGCGCGTGACGTTCGGACAGAATTCCCCTACTTCGCCAAATCGGCTAATTTCTATTATAAGTGGAAATTTTTCTTTTATCACCCCTCTATTTCCCCCATTTTTCGGCGAATCGGAGAAAAAAAACGGTTGAATCGACAGGAAAGAGATTCCTCGTCACGTTTCCTTCGCTTTTTCGGCGGCGTTTCTCTCCGGCGAAAAGAGAGGGGGACCGGCGGAAAATGCGCTCTTTCTGTTGTCCTTTCCGGTTTGAAAGATTATCATTATAATCGCGAAACGGCCCGCCTCTCTTTCGGCGGGCGGCAAGTCCAATCGAGGAGCAAACGATGGTTTATCACAAAACCTTTTTCCGGCGTCTTTTTCCGGTCGCCGCGCTTTTGATCTTCTGCGCGGCCGCCGCGACTCTCCCTCTTTCCGCCCAGCAGAACCCGGTCTCCGGCGAAATCCGGATCGATCGGCGCCATACCGTCCTGCCGAAACTCGGCAGTAAAGGGGAAGCGCTCCATAAAGTGTCGCTGGCCGAGAACGAAGACCCGATTGTTCGTCAGCGGGCCGACGAGATTCTTCCGGAAGAGAAGGTCGGGATCCTGATTTACCAGATGAGGAACCGGAGTATCGTCAATGTCGATACCGAGATGGTCCGCCAGGGGCCGTATCCCTTTTCGGAACTCCACGGGGAAGGGCGCGGAAGCGGGATCGTCCTGACGAAAGACGGTGTGATCCTGACAAATTTCCACGTTATCGACGGGGCCGATTCGATTACGATCACCCTCTTTAACGGCGAAGCGTTCCCAGCGGGAATTATCGGAAAAGACCCGAACACCGACATCGCCCTTCTGAAGATCAACGCCTCGCCGGAGAACCTCTTTCCGGTCGAGTTCGGCGATTCGAGCCAAATCCTGGTCGGCCAGGTCGTCTACGCGATCGGCAATCCGTTCGGAATTGACCGGACGCTGACCCGCGGGATCGTCTCGAACCTGAACCGGACGATCGACAGCCCGAAGCAGCATCGGCAGATCAAAGGGGTGATCCAGATCGACGCGGCGATCAATCCCGGGAATTCCGGCGGCGCTCTCTTTGATAGCCGGGGACGGATGATCGGAATGAACACCGCCATCGCCAGCCAGGTCGGGCAGAACAGCGGGGTCGGGTTCGCCACGCCGGTGAACACGATTTCGCGTATCGCGAATATCCTTCTGGCCGAAGGGAAGGTCGAGCGGGGAGATATCGGAATCGTGCAGGTCACCGAGGTTGACGGCGGACTGATTCCCGCTCTGATCGACAACAACGGCCCTGCCGATCAGGCGGGACTCCGCGGGTGGAAGATGGCGGTGGTCGTCTCGAACCAGCGCGGGGTCAGGGTTCAGACCGTTCAGCGGATCCCGCCGAAAGGGGGCGTCGATATGATCATCGGAGTGAACGGCCAGCCGATCCACAGCGGCGAGGAGTTCATCTCGCTGGTCGAAGAGCATCAGCCGGGAGAGAAAGTGATCCTTAACATCATACGGGAAGGAAAACAGCGGGAACTCCCGGTCGTCCTGGGGCAGCCTGAAGAAGGGGAAGAGTAACCCCGCCCGTGAGGGAAGAAACACGTGATGGAACCGAAACGAATCCTCGCCGTCGATATCGGCGGGTCGAAACTCCTGACCGCCATGGCCGACGTTTCGGCCGAAGGGGAGGTCTCCTTTTCGGGGGAGGTTCGCCGCGATCTGGCCGCCGGACTCGGAAAAGACGAGATCTTCGCGGCGGTGACCGATGCCGTTGACCGAACCCTTTTGCTCACCGGCGCGGGGAACGGGTTCGACGCGCTGGGGGTGACGATTCCCGGACTGGCCGACCCGAAGACCGCCCGCTGGCTCTATGCCCCCTTTTCGGGAATCCGCGATTTTCCGATCGGCGAACTCCTCGCCCGGAAATACAACTGCCCCGTCTGCGGCGAAAACGACGTGAACGCGTGCGCCTGGGCGGAACGCCTTTTCGGCGCCTGCCGCGGAGTCGATGACTTTCTCTGGGTCACGGTCAGTAACGGGATCGGCGGAGGACTGGTTCTCGGCGGGAAGATTTTCGCCGGGCATTTCGGCTGCGCCGCCGAGTTCGGTCACCTTAAAGTGGTCGACGGGGGCGCCCTCTGCGGCTGCGGCGGACACGGCTGCCTGGAAGCCGAGGCCGCCGGTCCGGCGATCGCGCGGCGATATGCTCAAAAGACCGGAAAAGAGGGTCTTTCGGCACGCGACATCGCCGAAGCGGCTCGACGGGGGGATCCCGACGCGCGGGAAGTCTTCCGCAAAACGGGCGAACTTCTCGGGAAAGGGGCGGCCGCCGCCGCCAACCTCCTGAACCCCGAGGCGATCGTTTTCGGCGGCGGGGTTGCCGGAGCGTTCGACCTTTTCCGAGAGGGGTTGAAAGAAAAATTTAATGCCGATATAATGACATTTGCAAACAAAAATGTCCGTATTCTGAAAACCGAACTTGGATATGAGGCGGGGCTTTTTGCCGCCGCGTCGTTGCCGTATCGTTGATTTTCCACGGGGAGGTAATTCGATGGATCAGTCTTCTTCGAAGGGGTATCTTGTCTTTGACATCGAAAGCGTCTCGGATATCGATCTGATTGCGCGCGTCCGCCACCCCGAAGGGGACGTTTCTCCCGAAGAAGCGCTCCGCCTTTTCCGGGAAGAACAGATGGAAAAGAAGGGAACCGACTTTATCCCCTTTACCTTTCAAGTGCCGATTTCGCTGGTGATCGCCGTGGTGGGGGGCGATTACACCGTTTCCGATTTCCGATGCCTTAAATGGGAAAACGGCGGTCCGAAAAAGATCGCCGAAGATTTCTGGAACACCTGGCGCGAATTGAACAAGCCGACCTTCGTCACGTTCAACGGGCGCGGGTTTGACATTCCGATGATGGAGATGATGGCGTTCCGTTACGGAATTCCGGTTCCGGAATGGTTCGGACCGAGCGGGTCGTACGCCCCCCGAAACCGGTACAACACGGGTTCGCATTTCGACCTTTACGAGTTCCTAAGCAACTTCAACAGCGCGCCGATCAACGGCGGGCTGAACCTCTCGGCAAAAGTCCTGAAAAAGCCGGGGAAGATCGACACGCACGGCGATATGGTTCAGGATATGTTTATGCGGGGGGAATACGCCGATATTCACGGCTACTGCTTCTGCGACGTGATTGACACCTATTTCGTCTTCCTTCGGACGAAGGTTCTGACCGGGGAGATCGCTCCCGAACGGGAAGCCGAACTGATTCGGACGATGCGCCAGCGCCTGACCGCCTGGTCGGCCGACCGCGCGCCGATCAAGAAGTACCTCGACGCCTGGATTGCCTCCGAGTCGGCCGAAACGGTCGAAAACCGAATGGCGAGAAAGGCCGCCCGGCCGGAATAAATTTTCGTTCCCGAACCCTTCTTTTTTCCCTTTCGACCGCGCTTTCCCCCCCGAAAATTAACCGGGCGAAAGTCGGCTTGCCCCTTGTCAATTTGCTTTTATTTGGTATTATTATCTATTGGTGAATTTTTCCCGCTTCTTAACAAGTACCAGAAGTTATTCAGGCGGGGCTCACCGTTGCCAAATGCGGGGCTCGGCTTTTGCCGAACGGTTCGGCAGGGAGTTTCCGCAGGTCATCGTATGTTTTTATTATGTTGTTGCCGCCGGTTTACGGCGGGACGGGTAAAGAAACAGTAACCCCTTAGGAATTTTATTGTGGTAAATCGTAACCTTATTCACAGCCTTGACGCGAACGAGGAAAATTGGGAAGTCGAACTGGCGAAGGCGCTCGGCGACAAAGAAATCGACGGTCAGATCGTCGTCGGGAATGACTTCTCCCCCAACGACATTATCTCCGGCCGGATCGTCCGGATCGAAAAAGAGTTCGTGATCGTCGACATCGGCTACAAGAGCGAAGGTCAAATCCCGTTGTCCGAATGGGAAGAAGACGAAGAACAGCCCCAGCCGGGTCAGACGGTGAAAGTCCTTGTCGAAGAACTCGACGATACCGCCGAGGCGATGCCCAGCGGGATGGTCGCCCTCAGCAAGCGGAAGGCCGCCAAGATCGAAGCTTGGATGGCGATGATGGACAAAGTCAAGGAAGGCGATAAGGTTGAAGGTGTTGTGACCAAAAAGATCAAGGGCGGTCTTCTGGTCGATATCGGCGTCAACGTCTTTCTTCCGGCCAGCCAGGTCGATATCCGCCGCAGCGCCGACATCGGCGAATTTCTCGGCAAGACGATCGAGTGCCTCATCCTCAAAATTGACGAAGCTCGCCGCAACATCGTTGTCAGCCGCCGCAAGCTCATCGAAGCCGAACGCGAAGAGAAGAAAAATGCCCTTCTCCACGAGCTTAAAGAAGGTCAGATCCGCAAGGGGATCATCAAGAATATCGCCGATTTCGGCGCCTTCATCGACCTGGGCGGGATTGACGGTCTGCTCCACATCACCGATATGAGCTGGGGCCGTATTACCGACCCGAAAGACATCGTTAAAATCAACGACGAGATCGAAGTCAAGATTCTCCACATTGACTATGAAAAAGAAAAGATCTCGCTCGGTCTCAAGCAGCTGACCGCCAGCCCCTGGGATACCGTCGAAGAAAAATACCCGATCGGCTCGAAGGTCAAGGGGACGGTCGTCAACGTCATGGGTTACGGCGTCTTCATCAAACTTGAAGAGGGGATCGAAGGTCTGGTTCACATCAGCGAAATGTCCTGGACCAAGCGGATCAACCATCCGAACGAAATTCTGAGTGTCGGTGACGAGATCGAAGTCGTCGTTCTCGGCATCAACAAAGAGAAGCAGGAAATCTCCCTCGGCATCAAACAGACGCAGTCCAATCCGTGGGAGACGATCGAAGAGAAATATCCCGAAGGTTCTGTGATCACCGGTGTCGTCCGCAACCTCACCAATTACGGCGCGTTCGTCGAAATCGAAGAGGGAATCGACGGGCTTCTCCACGTCAGCGATATGAGCTGGGTTCGCAAGATCACCCATCCGAACGAAGTCGTGACGAAGGGGCAGACAATCAAATGCAAGCTTCTGTCGATCGACAAGAAAAACCGCCGGATCGCCCTCGGTCTCAAACAGCTCACCGAAGATCCGTGGGAAAACCGGATTCCGAACGACTACCAGCCGGGTCAGCTCGTCAAGGGAACCGTGACCAAGATCACGAACTTCGGCGTCTTTGTGAGTCTCGAAGACGATCTCGAAGGGCTCCTTCACATTTCGGAACTGGCTGACCATAAAGTCGAGAATCCGGAAGACGTCGTCAACGTCGGCGACGAGATTGAAGTCAAGGTTCTCCGCGTCGACCGTCAGGACCGCAAAATCGGCCTTTCGCGCAAACGCGCCAGCTGGACCGAAGAAGAAGCCGCCGAGGCTGAGGCCGCCGAGGCCGCCGAAAAGGGTTCGGAATCGACCGGCGGCGTCAATCCCGACACCCTCAAGGGCGGGATGGGCGACGACTCCGGTCCGCTTTTCAAGCTTTCGCCCGAAGAATGATCGATTAGCCTTCCGCTAACAAAAAATCACTTGAAATTCTTCGGGATTTCAAGTGATTTTTTTTCGGCCTTCGCGCCGCCCGGCCGCGCGGAAACCCGCCTTGCCCATTTCGGGGGGAGGGGATAAAATGAGCCGGTGGTGAAATACAGTTTTTTCCGCGTTGTTTCTTCAACCCCCTTTGTGTGTTAACGTCCGATGTCCGAAAACCGCCCGCAAAGCGAGCCCGGCTACGACCGGCCCGACGGGCTCCACGTCGGCGCGTCCGACGCGTCGTCCGAGGGCGCTCCGGCCGATAGCGCCGCGTCCGACTTCGAGTTCCTCGAAGAGTCCGAGGCGAAGAAGATCGCCCGCGGATACCGTGACGCCTCGCGCAAGGCGCGTCTCTTTCCCGACGCGCCGGGCGTCTATCTCATGAAAGACGCCCGCGACCGCGTCATATACATCGGCAAAGCGAAGAGCCTGAAAAAACGGACGCGCAGCTACTTCCTTCGTCCGGCGATGACGGACCAGCGCACCGCCGCGCTGGTTCGGGAGATCCGCGACATCGATTTTCTTGAGGCTGAAAGCGAAGTCGACGCCATCCTGATGGAAGCGCGCCTTATTAAAGATATACAGCCGAAGTACAACCGCGACCTGAAAGACGACAAATCGTTTCCGTATCTCCAGGTCTTCATACGGGAAGAGTACCCGCGGGTCGAAATTACCCGTTCGCCCCGTTCGCACGGCGTCAAACTCTTCGGGCCGTTCCCGAACGCGTCTCTTCTGCGCGGCGCGCTGACCGCGCTTCAAAAGGTCTTTAAGTTCCGCACCTGCGGTCTGGTGATCAAAGAGGGGGACCCGCGTCTGGAGGCGTACCGTCCCTGCGTTCTGGCGTCGATCGGCCAGTGTGCAGCTCCCTGCCACGGCCGGATTCCGCGCGAGGAGTACCGTAAAAACATCCGCCGCCTCTGCGCGTTCCTTTCGGGGAAACGTCAGAAGGTGGTCGGTTCGATGCGCCGCGAGATGAGCGCCGCCGCAGAAGAACGGCAGTACGAAAAAGCGGCGATCCTGCGCGACCAGCTCCTGGCACTCGAGTCGCTCAAAAAGCGCGGCTCGGTCGACCGGCACGTTCAGCCCGAGGTCTTTCAGATCGACCCGCGCCGCGGTCTGCGCGGGCTGAGACAGGTCTTTAGCCTTAAAGAGGAACCCCGTGTGATCGAAGGAGTCGATATCGCCCATCTGAGCGGGAAGGAGACCGTCGCCTCGGTCGTCCGCTTTATCGACGGGTACCCCTTTAAGCCGGGGTATCGCCGGTATAAAATCAGATCGGTCGAAGGGGTCGACGATTTCGCCTCGATCGCCGAGGTTGTGGCCCGTCGGTTCTCCGAAACGGAGCGGGGAAACCCGCCGCCGGATATTCTCCTGATCGACGGGGGGAAAGGACAGCTTCACGCGGCGTGCCGGGCGCTCGAAAGCGCCCCCCTCCGACCGGGGATGATCCTTTCGCTCGCCAAGCGGGAAGAGGAAATCTTTCTTCCCGACCGGTCCGAGCCGATCCGCCTTTCACGCGACTCGTGGGCGCTGAGGCTCCTTCAATACGTCCGGGACGAGTCGCACCGATTCGCCCAGCACTACCACCATATCCTCCGCCGCAAGGCGACCCTGGGGGACGAATAACGCAAACCAACTTTATGCTTTAACGCAGAAAACAGACGGAGAGTAATATGACCGCCAAGAAGCCGGCAAACAAGAGCGGAATCGCCAAAGCGTGGGGGGGCGTCTTTACCGAGGCGACCGATAAGCGGATGGAGCTCTTTTCGGAGAGCATCTCGTATGACTATCGGCTCTACAAAGAGGATATCGCCGGGTCGATCGCTCACGCGCGGATGCTTTCCGACGTCGGTCTTGTGACCGCCAAAGAGTTCGGTCAGATTCAGAAAAACCTCAAAGAGATCGAAAAAGAGATCGAGGCGGGCAACTTTGAGTACACGACCGAAAAGGAAGACATTCATATGCACATCGAGGCGGAACTGATCCGCCGCCTCGGCGACGTCGGCCGGAAACTCCATACCGCGCGGAGCCGGAACGATCAGATCTCGACCGACACGCGCCTCTGGGTCCGCGGCGCGATCGACCGGCTCTGCGTTTTGCTGCGCGATCTTCAGAAGGCGTTCGTCGGCCGGTGCGACCGCGACCTGGACGTGATCATTCCCGGTTATACGCACACGCAGCGCGCTCAGCCGGTTCTGGCGCCGCACTACTGGCTTTCGTATTGCGAAAAGTTCGAACGGGATCTCCAGCGGCTTCTCGACTGCCGCAAACGGGTGAACGTTCTGAGCCTGGGCGCCGCCGCCTGCGCCGGCACGTCGCTGCCGATCGACCGCGCCAAGACCGCCGAGTATCTCGGATTCGAAAAGGTCGGCCGGAACAGCCTCGACATCTCCGGCGACCGCGATTTCGTTATTGAGTTCGCGTTCGACCTGGCGCAGATCGCCATCCATCTGAGCGGCTGGGCCGAAGAGTGGATCTGGTGGTCGACCTGCGAGTTCAACTTTATCAAGCTCCCGCAGGCGTTCTGCACCGGCTCGTCGATCATGCCTCAGAAGGTGAACCCCGACACGCTCGAGCTGATCCGTGGGAAGACCGCGCGCGTCGTGGGGAACCTTCAGTCTCTCCTGGTTCTGATGAAAGGTCTTCCCCAGGCGTATAACCGCGACATGCAGGAAGACAAAGAGCCGATCTTCGACTCGTTCGATACGGTCAGCGCCTCGCTCGAGTTGGCCGCGCCCTTGGCCGCCCGGGCCGAACTGAACCGCGAGGCGATCGCCTCGCGCATCGACGCGGGCTACCTCGACGCAACGAGCCTGATGGAGTACCTGATCCGCGCCGGAGTGCCCCAGCGGAGCGCGCACGGGATCGTCGGTCATCTGGTTCGCGCGGCGATGACCCGCGGGATCCGTCTTTCCGAAATCCCGCTCGACGAAATGCGCCGATATGCCCCGCAGATCGACGCCGACGTCTACGACTACCTCGACGCCGACGGCGCGGTCCGCGCCATGAAGAGTTACGGCTCGACAGCTCCGGCCGAGGTGAAAAAGCAGATCCGCCGTTGGAAGAAACAATTGGGCGAATGACCTTTTCGTAACACAAAAACGCGCCGTCTTTCCCGCATCGCTCGCGGAAGACGGCGCGTTTTTTCGATCTTTTAGTCGAACTTCCGATTGTAGAGGAGCGCCGCGAAGAGAACCACCCCGCAGCTGCTCAGGTTATGGAGAAGAACGCCGATCGTCGGAGTCAGGAATCCTAAGATCGAAAGGGTGATCATCGTCGCGTTAAAGACGATGGCGTAGATAAATTCGCCGTGAATTGTCTTTACGGTCGAACGTGCCAGGCGCTTTAAGTAGACCAGGCGGGAGAGGTCGTCGGTCATCAGCGCGACGTCGGCGGCTTCGATGGCGATGTCGCTGCCGAAACTTCCCATCGCCGCGCCGACGTCGGCGGCTTTCAGGGCGGGGGCGTCGTTGACGCCGTCCCCAACCATACAGACTTTCGCGTCTCCCTCTTTGAGCAGATTGACTTTTTCTTCGGGGAGGAGTTCGGCGTGTACCTCGTCGATCCCAACCTGTTTCGCGAAATACTCGGCGGTCAGACGGTGGTCTCCGGTCAGGAGAACCGGCGCAGCGCCGAGCTCCTTTAAGCGGGCGACCGCGTCCCGTGCCTCGGGACGGACGGTGTCGGAAAGGGCGACCGCGCCCAAACACCCCTGGGCGTCGGCGATCAGAACGAGCGCCTTCCCCTCTTCGCGCAGCGATTCGAACTGCCTCAGTACGCCGTCGGTGAGCGGAACGCCCGATTCGGCCAGGAATTCCTTTGTTCCGCAGAGGATCATCTTTCCGTCAACCTCGGCGCTCACTCCGCGTCCGGCGCGCATTCGGAAATTTTCAATCGGCGAAACCGCCAGTCCGAGTGCGGCGGCCTTTTCACAGACCGCCTTGCCGAGCGGATGTTCGCTTTTCGCCTCGACCGAGGCGGCCAGGGAGAGGAGTCTGTTTTCATCCAAGCCCGGTGCGTTCGGCCGCACGTCGCTCACCTGGAGTCGGCCGCAGGTCAGGGTTCCGGTTTTGTCGAAGGCGACCTTCGCGACCCGGTCGACCATTTCGAGCGCGGCGCCCGATTTGATGATCACGCCGTGTTTCGCCGCCTGACCGATCGCCGCCACGATTGCGGTCGGGGTCGCCAGCACCAGCGCGCAGGGGCAGAAGACGACCAGGATCGTGACCGAGCGGTTCATATCGCCGGTGATGAGATACGTCAGAACCGCGATTCCCAGCGCGGCCGGAATCAGCCAGCTCGCCCAGCGGTCGGCAAGCCGCTGAATCGGAGCTTTTTTCTTGTCCGATTCCCGCACGAGGCGGATCAGTTTTTGGAGGGAAGAATCTTCTCCGGCGGAAGTCGTCTCGATATCGACGGCGCCGAATCGGTTGATCGTTCCGCAGTAGACGGCGTCGCCCGGCCCCTTATCGGCCGGAAGCGACTCGCCGGTCACGACCGACTGGTCGATTGTGGTCTCGCCGGAGAGAATCGTTCCGTCGACCGGGATCGACTCTCCCGGCAGGACGCGGATACGGTCGCCCGGCCTGGCGTCGGCGGGGGAGATCAGCTCTTCGCCGCCGACGCCGATCTTTCGGCATTGGGTCGGGGTCAGGCTCAGCAGATTTTTCAGCCCCGCTTCGGCGCGCTTTTCGGTTCTCTTTTCGAGATATCCCCCGATCGCCATGATGAAGGCGACTTCACCCGCCGCGAAACAGTTGCCGGTCGAAATCGACGCGATCATCGCGATCGTAATCAGCAGAGGCACCGAAAAGATTCCGATCCCCTTCTGACCGGCGAGCCTCAGGAGCGCGGCGTGCGTCAGCGGTACGCCGCTGATGAGGACCGCGCCCCACGCCGGGTCGATCGGCAGCTCCTTTCCCATGACCTTGATCACGACAAAGCTGACGACCAGAAGAATTCCCGAGACACAGGTCATCGGGAGACTTTTCAGAAACCGAATGATTTTCTTTTCGAGCATGATTCGAGCAAATGGAGGATCGGTTTAGTTTTGCCTAAACTCCGGCTGAAAAAAATATTCCCACCTCTTTAAGATACCATAAACGGGGCGGGGCGTCAATCGTTCCCCGGAGCCGGACATCTCCATGAAAAAAAGCGCTTCTGCCGCGGCGCGCCGCACGAAAGCCGCCTCGGCGCGCGCCTCTGTCTCCTTGCGTTTTTCGCCCCTTCTGATATGATGGGGGGGTTATGTTTTAAGGTTTTTTCGCCAATAACAACCGAGCGCCACAGCTCGCAACGACAACCCGCAGAAAGGTGATTATGTCCCTGGTGATGACCCCGCAGGAAAAGAAAGTCATTGACACGATCCGAGCGCTTTCGATGGACGGAGTTCAGAAGGCGAAAAGCGGGCATCCGGGGACCGCGATGGCGCTGGCTCCGATCGCCTATCTCCTTTACAACGAGGTCATGAACTACGACCCCGCCCGCCCCGACTGGCTCAATCGGGACCGGTTCGTCCTGTCGATCGGGCACGCGTCGATCCTTCTTTATTCGATTCTGCACCTGGCGGGCGTCTCAGAAAAGGGGATCCCGGCGGTGACGATGGACGACCTGAAATCGTTCCGCCAGCTCGGCAGCCGCTGCGCCGGCCACCCCGAATATGGCGCGGTTCCCGGAATCGAAATGACGACCGGGCCGCTCGGCGCGGGTCTGGCGACGAGCGTCGGGATGGCGATGGCTGAGCGGTGGCTCGCCGACCGGTACAACCGTCCCGCGTCGGAACTCTTTTCCTACCGCGTCTACGCCCTCTGCGGGGACGGCTGTATGATGGAAGGGATCTCGTCCGAGGCCGCGTCGCTGGCCGGACATCTGCGGCTCGGGAACCTCTGCTGGATTTACGACGACAACAAGATCACCATCGAAGGGGACACCGCCCTGGCGTTTTCCGAATCGGTCGACGACCGGTTCCGCGCGTATGGTTGGAACGTGATCCGCGTCGGTGACGTCAACGATCTTCCCGCCCTCCGCGGTGCGTTTTCCGCCGCCAAGGCCGAAACGTCCCGCCCGAGTCTGATCATCGTTAAGAGCCGGATCGCGTTCGGCGCTCCGACCAAAGAGGGGAAGGAGTCGGCGCACGGCGCCCCGCTCGGGGAAGACGAAATCCGCGGCGCGAAGAAGTTTTACGGATTTCCCGAAGAGGAATCGTTCCGCGTCGAGCCGGACGTGTACGAAACATTCCGGTCCGCCGCCGGAACAAGCGGCGCACGCCTGACCGCCGCGTGGGAAAAACTCTACGCCGGCTACCGCGTCCGTTACCCCGAAGCGGGGGCGGAACTTGAAAAGATCGCCGCCCGAAAACTCCCCGCCGGATGGGACGACGCCATCGAGACGTTTCCCGCCGATGCCAAAGGGATGGCGAGCCGCGCCTCCGGCGGCAAGGTCCTGAATCAGGCGGCGCTCGGAATTCCGTGGCTTGTCGGCGGTTCGGCCGACCTCGCCCCGTCGAACAACACGTTTCTGAAATTCGACGGCGCGGGCGAGTTCGCGCCCGGCAAATCGGGCCGGAATGTCCATTTCGGCGTGCGCGAAAACGCGATGGCCGCCGCCGCCAACGGCCTGACCCTTTCGGGTCTGCGCGGCTATTGCGCGACCTTTTTCGTCTTTTCGGACTATCTCCGCCCGATGGTCCGTCTGGCGGCGCTGATGAAACAGCCGACCCTCTTCATTTTTACACACGACTCGATCGGCGTGGGGGAAGACGGTCCGACCCATCAGCCGATCGAGCATTTGGCGGCGCTGCGCGCGATTCCCGGTGTTAAAGTCTTTCGGCCCGCCGACGCCAACGAGGTCGCCCAGTCGTACCGCGCCGTGCTCGAGACGACCGACGCGCCGTCGGTTCTTGTGTTAACGCGCCAGAATCTTCCGACCCTCGACCGCACCCTTCTCGCGCCGGCCGAGGGGGCGCGCTGCGGCGCGTATGTCCTGCTCAAAGAAAAAGCCGCAAAACCCGACGTCATCCTGATCGGAACCGGCAGCGAAACGGCGCTCTGCCTTGCCGCCGCCGAAAAACTCGAAGCCGAAGGGATCGCTTCTCGCGTGGTCAGCATGCC
>JAGCAH010000112.1 GCA_017652805.1 Thermoguttaceae bacterium
ATGGAGTCTCTCGAAGACCGTATGCTTCTCGCGGTGACCGCGGGGGGCGACGAGGCGGCCGTCGCGCTGATCGCGCCTGCGCAGCCGACCGAGGCGACCGTCGTCGTCGGCGATCTGACTCAAGCGGCCCTGCAGTCGGCGATCGAGGGTGCCGAAGCGGGTTCGATCATCATGTTTGGCAAGTCGGGAACGATTTCCCTTTCGAGCGCGATTTCAATCAATAAGAACATCACGATCAGCGGTGAAAACAAGGTCACGATCGACGCGGGAGGGAACGACCGGATTTTCAACGTTGCGGGGAGCGTCCGGTGGTTCAACCTCAATGACATCGAACTGACCGGCGGCTACGCGGAAAATGACGGTTCGGACAACGCAGGACTCGGCGGTGTTTTCCTCTTGAACTCCAGTTCGTCCGCGACGCTGGTCAACTGCTCGGTACACGGCAACACAGCTGAAACTTCAGGCGGTGCCTTTTACGTCACTGGCAAAATCTACCTTGAAAACTGCCAGGTCTACGACAATACCGCGCCCGACGGCGGCGCGATGTTCGTTCAGGGAATGTGGAATGGCGGTTCCGCCACCATCAACGCGACCAATACCGTCTTTTACAATAACCGGGTCACCAGCGACAGCGGGTTCGGCGGTCTTGTCGAAAATATGTGCGGTCAGCTCAAGCTGGACAACTGCACCGTTGTCGGGAACAAGTCGGGGACCGGCACGATAACGACCTGGACCTGCACCCTGGACAGCGGGGACGAGGGGATCACCTACTATTCCGCGAAGACGGAACTTGAAGACACGATCATTGCGTATAACTACGGCGATGACGAATCGTGTGCCGACATTTTCCAGTATTACGTCTCGTACAGCAGCCGCGCCTCGAGCGATGAATACCTCATGGCCCAGAAGGAGTCAATGTACGACAATTTTTCCTGCAAAAACAGCATCGTCGGTCTGAAAGGCGAATTCTTTGTTGAAGCGCCCGAATTCGACGCCGTCGGCAACATCACCAATGCCGACGCGGTCGATCTGACGATCCGGTCCGATTCGGCGGCGGCGCGTTATCAGATCGGCGCCAATCCGACCGTCTACACCGGCGAGGAATACTCCGACGCTGATCTGATCGTGACTACCCTCGACGACGTGGTCGACGGGACCGACGGCGTCGTTTCGCTCCGTGAGGCGCTGATGTACGCCGAACTGGGGACTTTCGCCGACACACCGACGATCACCTTTGCCCCCGAACTGGCCGGCGGGACGATCAATCTTCAGCACGGTGCTCTGGCGATCAACAAGTCGGTGGCGATCACGGGGAACAACATCACCATCGACGCTCAGGAGGACAGCCGTGTTTTCCTGGCCCGGTCATACAATTACGAGACGGGCCTCAACGGGCTCCAGCCGTCCTACAATTCGATTGCCGAATGTCCGCAGCACGATTACAGCGAGAAGTATATGATCAGCCTCTCGCTGAACGGTCTGACGGTGACCGGCGGGAAGACTGGGACCACCTACTACTATAACGGCGGCGGCGGGATCTGGGCCGACCAGAACGTGAAACTGGCGATGAACAACTGCAAGGTGACCGGGAACACGTTTGTCAACCAGACCGGCCAGTCCTACGAACAGGGGGGCGGCGGTCTGGCGGTGACGCATTACAGCACCCTTCAGATGGACAACTGCGAAATCACCAACAACCAGGTTTACGCGCTCCAGTATGACGGGAAGACGGTTCTCCGCGGCGGCGGGGTTTTCACCGCCAGTCATTCGGATGCGAGAATCACCCGTACGGTAATTTCGGGGAACAAACTGACCACGCCGAATGCCGAGTCGGATCCGACCGCTTACGGCAGCTATAAGGCGCTTGGCGGCGGCATCTACAACAACGGCGACCTGGCGATCTACCGCTACTGCACGGTGACCGACAACGTGGTTCGCGGCGCGGTTGCCGATAACAACGGCGGCGGCGCCTACAATGCCGCCAAATCCAATCCGCGCGATTCTGTGAACACGTGGGCATTCCGTATCGACAACTCCACGATTAAGGGGAACGTTGCCGGTGATTCGGTTGTGATCAATAACGGCTCGCCGGCCGGCGCGGGCGTCTTTAACGCCGGTTACGCGATCCTGATCAGCGACCTGGTCGCCGAAAACGTTGCCGACGGCGGGAGCGTGACCGACGTGAACTTCTACTCGCGCGGCTCGCACGGCGCGGGGATCTGTAACAACTACCTGCTGGCCGTCTATTACTGCACCATCGCGGGGAACGTCAGCCAGATGGTTTACTATTCCAACGGCGATGACGTGCTGACCCCGCAGGTGCTGAAACAGTACGGCGGCGGAATCTACAATACCGGCGCGCCGACCTTTATCGGGTCGATTCTGGTCGACAATATCGCCCGGTGCAGCACCGACACGTCGATTTTCTCCAAGGCGGACCTCCGCCAAGAGGAAGGCGCTGAGGCTGATTTCGCGCTCAACGGCTCTCTTTACGATCTGACCGGCGTCTCCGGTTCGGTTCAGAACAACGGTTCCGTCCGCCGATCCGTCGCGAAGCCGCTCTTTGACGAAGGCGCCTATACGCTCCCGTCCAATTCGCAGGCGGTCGATAAGATCGCGACCGATTCGGAATACTATTTCGACTTCTACCAATGGGATCTGCGCAACGACCCTTACGTCCGCGTCTACAACGACAAGCAGGATATCGGCTGCTACGAATATCAGCCGGAACCGGCACCGACCCCGACGTTTGAATGTACGATCGACAGCTACGCCGGCGCCTACGACGCGGCGTATCATACCGTGACCGTCAACGATACGCAGGAAGGTGATACCGTTTACTACAGCGCCGACGGCGTGAACTACTCGACCGACGTGAAATCTTACGCCGCCACCGGCGTGCGCACCGTCTATGTGAAGGTCACGCGCCAGGGGTATCAGGACTGGCTCGGTTCGGGAACCGTTACGATCACCCAGGCGCAGCTTTCCGTCAGCGGAACGACGGTCGCCGACAAGGCCTACGACGGCACGACCGCGGCCGAAGTGACCCTCGGCGAGGTTTCGGGGATTATCGAAGGGGACGACGTGACCGTCACCCCGATCGCCCAGTTTCCGTCCGCCGAAATCGGTTCGTACGATCTGACCGTCCGCTACACGCTTTCCGGCGCGCAGGCTTCGAACTACATCGCCCCGGCGAGCGAAACGGTCAGCGCCTCGATTTATGGGGCCGCCTCCGAGAAGATCACCGTGGCCGTCGTTCTGAGCGATTCCGCCGCCGCGGCGACCGAAGTCGCGGATCTCCCGGCTTCGATTTCGACCGCCAAGGTCGGCGATACCGTCTACGCGCAGGTCTGGATTCTGAATGCCGACGGGAGCGATATGGGGTGCACCGGCGGGTATATCGATCTGAGCTACACGGTCGATTCGCTTGCCAAGGGTTCGTATACGGTCAGCAGTATCTACGCCAGTCAGGCCGATTATGTGGATGATTCGACGGCGGGTCTGGTCGCCTGCTTCGGCGGCTGCTCGCAGGCGGGCGTCAATGACCTGGCGGTCAGCCAGTGGGCCCTCCTGGGAACGTACACCTTCACCGCTTCGGCCGAAGGGACCGCCGAAGTCGCCGCGACCCTTCCGACGCTGAACGGTACCCATATCAAGGGGCTCAACCTGTCGCGCGCCGGCGCGGGGAACTTTGCCGACGACGAAATCCTCTTCAATTCCGTTTCGTTCACGGTCGAGGCGTCCGGCGGCGAACAGCTTGCGGCTCCGACGATCACGACGGGGACGCGCGGGATCTACGTTTCCTACGGCGCGAACCGCCACAACATCCAGTGGGGCGCGGTGGCGAATGCCTCGGGTTACGAGGTTCAGTACTCGACCGACGGCGGTTCCACCTGGTCGCAAACCATTTCGGCTTCCGGGCTCTCGGCGGTGATTACGGGCCTGACCTACGGCGCCGACGTGACGTACCGCGTCCGCGCGCGGGGGACCGGTTCCTACACCGATTCGGATTGGAGCCGCACGA
>JAGCAH010000113.1 GCA_017652805.1 Thermoguttaceae bacterium
CGTCAACGAAGATCGTGAAAAAATGGGTTCCTTCCGTTGAAACCGTTCAGAAGGAAGTCAGCCGCTGGATCTGCCAGCCCCGTGAAGAGGTGTACTCTTATAAAGTCACCGTCATGCGGCCCGTGACCCGCACCAAGGTGGTCTCCTGTGTTGTCTGCCGACCGATGACGTGCACTCAGATGGTCTGCGAGACGTCTTACCGGACCGAACAGCGGACCCGTCTCTGCTCCTACACCGTCTGCGAACCGCGGACCTTTACCGAGTACATCGAGCACGTTTCCTACCGCGAGGTGACCCGCACCCGCCGCTGCCCCTACACGGTCTGCGAACCGCGCGTCTGCACCAAAGTCACCTACAGAGTCGAATGCCGGCCGCGCGTCTGCGTCGAGCGGATTCCGGTCTGCTCCGTTCGAAAGGAACAGCGTGTCATCACCCACCACTATACGGTCTGCGAATCGCGCCTCTGCACGAAGACGATCTGCGACACCAAGTGCGTCCCCGTGACGCGCACCCGCGTCTGCACCTACACGGTCTGTGAACCGCGAACCTTTACCAAGACGATCGACGTGACGACCTACAGAACCGAGACGCGAACCAAGACGATCAATGTGACCACCTGCGTTCCCGAAACGCGCACCAAAACGGTCAAGGTCTGCACGCTCGAGCCGAAACAGTGCACCCGCACCGTGAAACGGTACGTTCCGCGCGCTCCGAAATGCGTCGAGCCCTGCGCCCCGGTTCGCGGCGAAAAACTTCTGCGCGCCTGCGCCGCCTGCGCGCCGATTCAGAACGGGTGCGATCCGACCGAGGAAGCCGTTCCGGCCGAGGAGGCTATCAAAAACGAAAACGCGGCTCTGATAAAATGATTTTTGGCGCATCGAACCGGTTTCCCGAGGGAAATCGGTTCGATTTTTTCCCCCTTTTTCGGCATTATCCTCCTTGGCCGGAAAGGGGGTTCTTTTTTATTCGGTCGAGATGCCGGACGGGATAGCGGGAGCGACGGCGCCCCGCCTGAAAGGGAATATGCGGGAGCGTCCGCGCCGCTTCAGCAGCGGTCGAGCTCTTTGAAAAGGATCATTACCGCCGGCAGAAAGAGGATCATCGGCAGAAACGCGCAGAGGGACGAAGGGAGGAATCCGCGGCAGGTGAAGTTGATAAAATAGCAGACGCCGACGTAGAGCAGGGCGGTCAGTCCGGCGTAAAGCCCTCGTGTGTATGGTTTCTTGTCTTTGAGGACGAAGAGGGTCGGAAGCGCCAGAAGAAGGGGGAAAATGTCTGAAAACGGTTTGACGATCCGCTGGTGAATCTGATTCAAGAGATCGGATTCCTTTTGCAGACTCATACTCCGAAGCGCGGCGATCAGATCGGCTGTTGACGCGTAACTGAGCCACTCATCGCCGACCGCCAGGAATTTCGGCGGAACCCCGCAGAGGATGAACGCCTCGTCGGGCGCCGTATCGGGAGCCTCTCCCGGCGCGTAGACCAGAATGTTGTTCGGGTCGAAGGTCTCGTCGGGCTCGGTTGCGGCGACTTCATGGTCCGAAATCGGGGGCGCATCGGCGACGGCTTCCTGAGCATCGGCGTCGGGCTCCCGGGGATTCTGCGCGTTTCCGGCGGTATCGATCGCCCCCTCGGCGAAGAACGACTCGGCATTTTGAATTCCGCGCAAAAGGTAACCCTCGCCGCGCCCGGGCCGGGCGGAACACCAAACGGCCTCATCGGCACGCAGAACGCGCGGATCCCTCCCCCACGGGGTCGGCAGGGTAAAGACCGGGCGGACGATCCGCGTCCCGTCGACGGAAATCGATTCCCCGTCGACTTTCAGCCGGGTCCACTCGTCCTGCGTGGGGATGACGTCAATCTGCGGTGATTTCCGTGTAAAAAAATCGCTTTTCCCGCAGACCCTGATCATCTCTTTCGGCACGAACGACTCGCGGAGCCAGGAAGCGCCGATCAAACAGAAGATCGCCGCGGCCAGGACGGGATAGATTACCCGTTTCGGCGGGATCCCGAGCGCCATCAGGGCGATCATTTCGTTCCGCCGGAACATGTTGATCAGGATATTGAGTGCCGTGAGCAAAATGATAAAGATCAGCATCATATCGAAAAGGCGCAGACAGAAGAAGAAATAGTAAGACCCGATCGCCACCAGGGGGTTGACCGTCGCGTCGTTATTGAAGAACTCGTCGAAGTGGCTGAGAAGATCCGAAACGATGACGATTCCGCAGATTGCCAGATACCAGAGAACCAGGTTGGAGAAGAAGTGGCGGATGATGGTTCGGTCGAGAATTTTCATGGGGAGAGGCTACTCTTTTCCCCTCGGGCGGTCAAGCCGACCTTCACCTCCTCGGCCGGGCGGCCAAAAGGGAAAATTGCCCGATTTTGAGGGAATTCTCAACGTACCGGAACGGAAAAACAGGCACTTTTCGGGAAAGGCGGGTATAAACAAAACCAAGGAACCATATTATAATGAAGGGAGCAGGAAAGTTATGTTTCTTCAACCCTCAGTTTGCGGAAAGTCATTACGGGGAGTCCAGTGCAAGAATTAAAACTCCAGTTTCTGAAAGATTTGGCGGCGGCCAAGACGGCCGAGGCGCTTGAAGCGGTTCGCGTAAAATATATGGGGAAGAAAGGCGTTATCACCAACTTCACCAAGACGAAAGACCTCAAAGCGCTTTCGTCTGAGGCGAAACAGGCGTTCTACCGCGAATATAACGAACTGAAAACGTTTGCCGCCGACCAGATCAAAAAGGTCGTTCCCACGCTGGGCGGCCTGGTCGGCGCCGCCAAGAAGGGGGGCTCGATCGATCTGACCGCCCCCGGCGTCGGACAACGGCTCGGCGCGCTCCACCCGATCACCCTCACCCAGATCGAACTGGAACACATCTTCGAGGGGATGGGGTTCTCGGTCTACTACGGACCGGAAGTCGAGTCGGAGTACTTCTGCTTCGAGGCGCTCAACATTCCGGCCGATCACCCGGCGCGCGATATGCAGGACACGTTCTGGCTCAAGAACAACCTGATCATGCGGACGCATACCTCGGCGAACCAGGTCCGAACGATCTTAAAGGCGGGAGCTCCCCTGCGCGCGATCTTCCCCGGACGCTGTTTCCGCTACGAGGCGATTGACCCGAGCCACGAGAACACTTTTTACCAGTGCGAGGGGCTCGTGATCGACAAAAACATTTCGGTGGCGAACCTGATCGCGGTGATGAAGACGATCCTCAGCGAGGTCTTCCGCCGCGATGTCAAGGTTCGGCTCCGTCCCGGGTTCTTCCCCTTCGTCGAACCCGGCTTCGAACTCGATCTGAACTGCCTGATCTGCGGCGGGAAAGGGTGCCCGACCTGCGGTGACGGCTGGATCGAACTGATCCCCTGCGGACTGGTTCATCCGGAGGTGCTCCGTCACGGGGGGATCGATCCGAACGAGTATTCCGGGTTCGCTTTCGGAATCGGGCTGACCCGGCTGGCGATGATGAAATACGGGATTCGGGACATCCGATACCTGAACGGGGGTGATCTGCGGGTCAACGAGCAGTTCACGACGCTTCTGTAATACAAAATTGTTTTCGGAAACGGGGGACGGAAAAATGAGACAGCGAATCGCTTCGATGCCAAACACCTTTTTTGCCGGGCTCTTCGGAGCGCTGGCGCTCCTTTTCCTCTGCGGAGGACTTCGCGCCGAGGACGACAACGTTCTCTTTTTCGATGAGGAGCCGACCGTAGAGACCGCGTCCGCCGACGCGCCGACGGCTCCGGCCGAGGGGCAGGCCGCCGAAGCGGCGCCGTCCGAAACTCAAGCCGCCGATACCGCGGCCGAAACGCCTCAGACCGCCGACGCGCCGGCGGTTCCGGCCGAGGAACAAGCCGCTTCGGCGGCGCCGTCCGAAGAGGCGGCCGAAGCTACAGATACCGCCGACGAAGCGACGGCCAAATCGGTCGACGACGAAGTCGAAACGGTTGACGACGAAGTCGAAACGGTGACGGTGGAAAAGCCGATTCCCGAAATCGAAGCGTCGATCCGGCAGCTCGCGGCGGGGAATGCCCGCTACACAGGGAAGGGGACCGACGCGGCCAACACGATCACGCGTCCCGAAGTGAACGACGACTCGTTCCCGATCGCGTCGATCTTTTACGCTTCGGATATCAAGCCGGATGTCGACGTCCTCCTCGACCTGCCGAGAAAGACCCTCTACGCCGTTCCGATCAAATCCGGCGTCTTTACTTCCGAAGAGCTGGACGACCTTGAATACGGCGTCGTCAATCTGCAGACCCCGGTCGTCGTTGTCCTGACGCAGTATCCGAGCAGCGACGCGCTCTATGTCCTGCGGAACTTTGACCGCCTGGAAGAAATCGCAAAGAAAGATACCGCCGAACTGAACAGCGACCCGAATCTTTCGGTTCAGAATACCAAGCCGACTGATAACGATCTCTATCTCTACTCCCTTCTGGGACCGTCGGTCGCTCGCGCCAAAAAGGCATATCCCGAAATGAACGAGGCCGACCTGGCGAACGTCATTGCCGAGACCGCCGCATGGCAGTCTCTTGAGACGATCCTGATGCAGTCCGACGCGGTTCGCCGACTGATTATTTCGGGTCAGGTGAGTCTGGTCGCGGCGATGCTCGACAGTTCAACCGGCCAGATCTACTGGCTCGGGAATCATCCCCTTCAGGAGGAGTTCCTGAAGGCGCCCCCCCAACAGGTGGTCGATGAGAAACAAAAAGAGGAACTTGCCGCGGTCGAGGCGTCGAACGCCTCTGAGGACGGCGTCCCCGCCGAAGGATCCGTCGCGGCAGAGCCGCCTGCCCTGGAAGATCTTCCCGAGCCTCTGACCGAAGAGGAGGTTACCTTCTATCAGGACGCGTGGACGGGATATCCCTCCTGCTGCGGCGTGGTGACCGATTACTACGTGACTTACCGCCCCTACGTCCCCTGCTGGCGGGTTTTCTATCCGAGCGCATGGGTTTACCGCCCGTGGTATGGTTCGTACCTTTCGTATTACGTCCCGTATCCCTACTACGATCCGTGGTGGTATTCGGGATGGGGCGCCTACTATCCGTGGCGTTACCATCGTTACGGCGGCTATATCGGGGTCGGAGTCGGTTTCGGATTTGCGTTCTATGTCAGTTCCGGATTCCACCCGCACGACTCGTGGTGGGATCGTCCCTGGTGTCATCGACCGATTGACCACCGCGGGTGGCGTCACGACGGACCGCGCGGCGATATCTGGCACGCGGGAGGTCCCGGCTGGCATGCCGGCGGCGAAAGCTGGCGTCATCCCGGCAGACCTGACCGGCCTCATCACGGTCCCGGCGACAGACCCGGCCGACCTCATCACGGCCCCGGCGACGGACCTGACCGGCCGCACGATGGTCCCGGCGACAGACCCGGCCGACCTCATCACGGCCCCGGCGACGGACCTGACCGGCCGCACGATGGTCCCGGCGACGGACCTGACCGGCCGCACGATGGTCCCGGCGACAGACCCGGCCGGCCTCATCACGGCCCCGGCGACGGTCCTGACCGGCCGCATCACGGACCGGACAACAGCGGTCGTCCGGATTTTTCAGATCAGCGAGACTCGGATATTCCGCCGGAGCCGGGATCGACGGGGGGTGGTGATCGTGCGCACGGCGCCGACGGCGACAGACCAGGCCGGCCTCATCACGGTCCCGGTGATCGGCCTGACGGGCCGGGCGACGGCGACAGACCAGGCCGGCCTCATCATGGTCCCGGTGATCGGCCTGACGGACCGGGCGACGGCGGTCGTCCTGACTCTCCAGATCGTCAGGGCTCAGACACTCCGGCGGAGCCGGGGGTGACGGGCAGCGGTGATCATGCGCCCGGCACCGACGGCGACACCGCCGGCCCCGGCCGACCGGAACGTCATGACGGCGACACCGCCGGCCCCGGCCGACCGGAACGTCATGACGGCGACACCGCCGGCCCCGGCCGACCGGAACGTCATGA
>JAGCAH010000114.1 GCA_017652805.1 Thermoguttaceae bacterium
AGATAGTCGAAATCGACTTCAACGTCCGAAACGGTGACATCGGTGATGTCGGCGGGGGCGATGACCACGTCGGCCGAACCGTACCAGTCGTTGTAGTTCTCGCGGCTGACCTTCACGTAGGTCGTGTAGCTGCCGGCGGCGGAGAAGGAGGGAAGATTTTCCAGATCGTAGGCTTCGCCGTCGAGAGAGTAGGCGACCGCGTCGCCTTCGGCCAGGCCGGCGACCGCGACGGAATAGATGCCGCCGTCATAGACGGTTTCAATACCGGTCACGGTGACATCGGTGATGTCGGCGGGGGTGATGACGACGTCGGCGTCGCCGTACCAGTCGTTGTAGCCTTCGCGGCTGACCTTCACATAGGTCGTGTAGCTGCCGACCGCGCTAAAGGAAGGAAGATTTTCCAGATCGTAGGCTTCGCCGTCGAGCGAGTAGGCGACCGTGTCGCCTTCGGCAAGACCGGAAACCGACACCGAGTAGAACCCGCCGTCGTAGACGGTTTCGATACCGTCGACCTCAACCCCTTCGATATCCGGGATGACCGGACCATTGACGGTGAAGGTGATCGAGCTGAACTCGACGGCCATACTAAACGTCTCGGTGTAGTCTTCGCGGATCAGGTTCCAGGATTCCTTCTCTTCTCCCTTGGCGTTGCGCGCCATCCCGGTCGAGAACTCATACTGACCGGCCGCGTCAACGGTAAACGACATGGTCCCGATCAGGGCCCACTGCGTCTGACCGTATGAATCGGTCATGCCGGAAGGAGTTCCGCCGAACGCAGAGATGTAGTTGTCCTTCGAATAGTCGTAGCCGTCTCTGTACGACAGTTCCGGGAAGATCGCGCTTTCGGTGAATTCGCCCGCCGTGAATGCGGTCGGATCGTAGTAAAGCGAAACGTAACCGCCCTGAAAACCGATGTCGGAATCAGGATTTTCCCAAGCGGTACTCTTTCCGTAAACCGAAACGTAGATCGTGTCGCCGATCTCGGCCTCGGTAATGGCGCCGACGGAAGGATCGTCAACTTGGGTGACGGTCGGGACGGCATCGGTCACGGCGATCATGGTCGCAACCGCGGCGGGATCGTCGCCGGTCGACCACGGTACGGCGGTCAGGAGGGTACGTTCCTCGAGACTCTCAATTTGGAAACGACGATTCTTAAGAAAATTCATACAAAATTCTCCTTGAACTAAAAAGGATTAAAAAATAATGCTCTCACCGGAACCGTACCGCTTCCGACTCGTCTGAGCTCATGGCGCGGAAACGGCGCAGGAAAAAAATTTTACCCGGTTTCGAACGACTAAAACAAACCTTCACGCGTAGAATTATATCTATCGGATACGCCGATTCAATAGCAAAAACCGATAAAAGCGGAAAAATTTTTCGACTTTTTCGCAATTTAAACTTGCCTACATTGCCTATCTTATCAACCTTCGTCAAAAAGAGTGACATTTCACCGACTGAAAAACCTTTCGAATCAGTTATCGGCAGCCGCCGCAACTCAACGTTAGAATTTTACAACCGAACCCCATACGGCGTCGGTCGCCCCTGTTCCGGTCGTACGTCAGGGATGATTCGGAGGCGAGTACGACTTATGGAGAAAAATGATGTTAAAACACAGACAACACAAAACAAAGAGCAGATATCGTCCCGCAGTAACGGATCAAAATACAAGACGGAGCGTCATTGTGACCGATCTGTATAACATCAATACTCAGAACCCGACGCGGATCTCGTCAAAATCTTTTCGGAGTCCCGCCGAAAGGATTTCGATTCCGTCTTCGGTGATCAGCACGTCGTCTTCAATCCTCACGCCGAAACGTCCGGGCAGATAGATCCCTGGCTCAACCGTCACGACCATGCCGGGGCGGAGCGGCCTGTCGGCGTTGACCGAGAGCCGCCCCCGTTCGTGGACGAAAAGACCGATCCCGTGTCCCAGCCCGTGGTTGAACATGCGGCCGTATCCGGCGCGGTCGATCACCCGCCGGGCGGCGGCGTCGGCCGCCGCCCCTGTAACGCCGGGACGGAGAATTTCCAAAGCGGCGCTTTGCGCGTTCAGAACGACGTTGTATATCTTTCGCAAAAGTGCGCTCGGCCGCGGGGCGGTCGCCAACACGCGGGTCAGGTCGCTCAGATACATATTCTTTTTCGCGCCCCAGTCGATAAGGAGAAGGTCGCCGTCTCCCACGCGCGCGTCGTTCGTCGGGACGGCGTGGGGCAGCGCGCTGCGCGCGCCGACGGCGGCGATCGTCGGGAACGCCGTATGTTCCGCGCCGATCCGCCGCATCTGATATTCCAGTTCGTCGCGGACCTGAGCTTCGCTCATTTCCGGGCGGAGGATCAGACGGAGAACCTCAAATCCGGCGGCGGCGATCCGAACCGCTTCGCGGATCGCGGCGATTTCGCTCCTGTCCTTGATTTCGCGCAGCCGTTCGACCGCCTGAGAGACGGGGACCCATTCCGCGTCGGCGGATTGAGTCAGCCGGGAAAACTCGCCGAGCGTGATCGAGTCGGACTCGACGCCGACTTTCATGGCGGAAACGGCGAGCGCCTTAACCGCGCCGAACATCGTCGTCGGCACGCGGCGGACGATCGCCTCGATATCGGGAGCCTCTTCGGCAATCTGAAGCTCGTATCGAGGATCGCTGATCAGAACCGTCCGCTCCCGCGAGACGAAAAGCCAGGAGTCCCCGCCGGTAAATCCGGTCAGGTAGAAAACGTTCAAGGGGTCGGTGATCAAAATCGCGTCGAGCCGTTCCCTTTTCAGGAAAGCGCGGAGATTTTTGCGGCGGAGGGGAAACGGAAGGGATTTTTCCGACACGGCGGGAACCTTTCAATTCTCGGTAGGCGGGCCGCCCCCACGGGCGGCCCGCGTGGCGATCAGACCGGCAAGATAGCCAGCCTTGAACCCGGCGTCGATATTGACGACGGCAACGTTCGATGCGCAGCTGTTGAGCATTCCCAACAGGGCGGTAATCCCGCCGAAGGCGGTTCCGTATCCGACGCTGGTCGGCACGGCGATAATCGGCACGGCGATATACCCGCCAACC
>JAGCAH010000115.1 GCA_017652805.1 Thermoguttaceae bacterium
AAAGTCGATCTTCACCAGCTGGCTGCACCGACCGACCTGCACGTTAAGGACCTCCCCCTGTCCGTCGCCGCAGAGCCAGAATCCGGTCGCCTGAAGTTTTGTCGGATCGAACCCGTCGGGCATCGTCCATTCCTGGGTACAAACCCAGGCGGCATCGTCGGGAACCTCCCCGGCGTTTGACGCGTTAAACGCAAACGCCGCCTCTCCCGTCGCCGGAACCGTGCCGGCGTCCGGCTCAATCCGACCGCTCACGCCGGCATTTCCCTCGCATTCCCGCGAAACGCCTTCCGGATCGAACCGAACCGTTTTTTCGGGGTCGTCGTACGCGCCGGGCGTATAAAGCACCGCGAGACGGAACGAAAGGGGCTGAGCGCCGAATTCGTTATCGACGGTCCACTCGGCGGTCGGACCGTCGGGAGAAACAATCTTGTGTTTCTTATAGAACATTTCACGGAACCACGGCGAACCGTCAGCGTCGCGGTAAAGCTTGAAATCCTTCCCCGGCTGCCGGAGCTGTTCGAGGATCGACGCGCTCAGTCCCTCGCTCCGAGCCAGGTTATAGTCGCGCAAAAGATCGACGCAGTCGGCGAAAAAAGGACTGGCGTCCATCTCTTCGAGACTGATCGGGTGATTGAACGAGAAACCGGCATCGTTGCCGACCAGTTTGCACCCGATATAGTCGATATCGTCGCGATACGTCGGATCATACCGGGGGTTTCCCCACGGAACGATCCGCCACCACCCCAGCTGAAGCGGCAGATAGAGCCCCCCCTCTTTGAGCGGAGCGAACTTGTCGATCTCCGGATCGTGCCCGAGCCAGCAGCCGTGCTGATACTCCTGCCCCGCCTTCATCGAGGCGAGGTGAATATCGAGGAACCGCTTGTACCCGCGGCACGCCGAATCCCACGCCTGGTACCGTGAACGGTAATGCCACCAGAGGTGGATCATTCCGGCATATTCCATTCCGACGGACCGGTTCAGCCGTTTGGCGACGTCGATCACGAACTTCCCGCCGTAATACCAGTAATTTTCTTTCCCCCACATATACTGGAGTCCTTCGATCGCGTCGAAGTAGATCCCGTCGAACCCGTACCGATTGACAAGGTCGGCGTGTTTTTGGGCGATTTCGTTCCAGAGGGGCGAGTCGGGACGCGGAATGTACATTCCGTCCCAGAACGTTTTTAAGAGGGACGCGGTCGTTCCCCCTTCGTGCGCCGTGGCGGTCGTTCCGTGGAACCCCCGCTTGCACCCCAAAAACTTCCAGGGCGCCTCGCGGGTGACGTCGGCATATTCGACGATCTCGCCGCCGATCCGAAGGGTCCGGCTGCTCGTCGTCATCCACCCCTTCGCCAGAACATCGGGAGAAATCGGCTCGGCCACCGTGATCTCCGTCGCTTCGGCGTCGATCGGTTCGGCGAGCGACCAATCGCGCCAGGTATCCAGATCGGGATGCGGAACCGGAGTCACGTAGCGGTCGTTCTTCTGAATGTAACACGTATAGGTATGCAGGAGAATCTGAATCCCCGCCTCGTGGCATCGGTCGATCACCTTCTTAAAGGCGTCCCATCCCCCCGGCTGAACGTTGTCGAGCGAACCGAATCGGAAAAACCCGCCGCCGTGGTTATCGATCTGATTGAACCCCAGCCGCCGGCACGACGCGATCCACTCATCGACCGTTTCTTCGGTAAGCGTCCCGAAATTCATGATATACGAACCGTACCCGTCCCGGCTCGAAAGCGCCCACGCGCCCCCTTTATCGGAAAAGGGAATCCCTTCCGCCTCGTCGGTCATGATCTGCCGGATCGTCGGGAGGATTTCGGACTGCGGCACCCCGACCAGCGCCGTCTTGGCGCCGACCAGACCGAACCGCCCGGTCGCCTCGGCTCGGAATTCAGTATGAAGGGCGGGGAGCTGATGCACGTGGGTGAACGGGGTGAGCGCCAGGGCGCAGGCGGCGAACGGTTCATACGGTTTCGCTTCGAGCGTTAGGGGAACATTCACAAAGACGAGTTCGTCAACATCACCGTCGACCGCCGCCACTTTCAGGATCAGCGCGCCGGAGCGCGGCGTCACCTCTATTTCGGCGCGGCCCCCCGCCCCGCCGAACGTCAGACGAAGAACGCCGCCGTCGAAACTCGCGCCGGTCGCGGGATATTCGTTTCCGCCGAGCCGAACCAGGGCGCAGGAGGAGATATCCCCCCCTTTGAGATATTCCGCGCCCCCCGTCTTATCGAAGAGCGAGACGTTCGTTCCCTCGCCGGAAATGACCCAGCGAAACGTGTCCGTCTCGAGCGTCACATTGTCCGCGGCAAAAAGCGCGCCGGAAAAGAGACAGACCAAAGCCGCCCAAATGATTCTGACCGTCATTTTTATCATATCATCACCGATTCTCGAGACTCGTTCCAATCGTCAAACGTCCGCGGCGCGCACCCATTAAGCTTACAACGCGCTTCTCCCTTTGTCCAGACGCGGAGGGCCCCTACGGAAGAACGCCGCCTTCGGCGATCACCGTCACTTCGGCGCGCGAGGGACTCCCCCCTTCGGCGTCGGCCGTAAAGGTCAGAGGGTTCTCCCCTTTCGCAAGGGTTGGAATCTCTCCCTCCGGCCGAACCTCCCCGACCGGCGCGCCGGACTTATCGTATTTCACGCAGCGTCCCTCCCGCAGTTCGAGATACGCCCCCGACTCGAGCGCGACCGGAAAACGCACCCTCTTTCCGCCGAGGGTGATCGCCGGATTTTTCAGTTCGTATTCGGTGTGGGGGAACGCCGCAATCGGCCCGATGAGGCAGCGCACGCTCTTCCCCGCGGGGATATTGTTATACCAGAGTTCGCAGACCGACAGATCCCCCGACTCGCGGAAGAGCGAATACTGCGAGACCACCTCCCCGGGCCAGACATAATCGAGAATCCGGGTCGAGTCGGCTTCGAGAAGTTCGATATACCGCCATCCGGTAAAGTCGATCTTCACCAGGTGACAGCACGTTCCGATCCGCACATTGAGGACCTCCCCTTCCCCGTCGCCGCAAAGCCAAAAGCCCGTCGCCGAAAGGGCATCCCCCTTCACCCCTTCGGGAAGGCGCGAGGAAGCGGTTTTCAGCCACGCGGCATCGTCGGCAACCCGCCCGGCGTTCGACGCAGAAAGCGCAAACGCCGCCTCGCCTGTCGCCGGAACCGTTCCGGCGTTCGGTTCCACCGCGCCGGTCACGCCGACCGCCCCTTCGCACGAAATATCCCCGGCGGGATCGAACCGGATCGGCGGCGGGCCGCTTCCGGCATCCGGCGCGTAGAGGGCGGCGATTCGGACCGAAAGGGGCTGCGGATCGAACTCGTTTTCGACCGTCCACGAGGCGCTCGCGTCGTCGGCGCGGATCACCTTATGCTTCTTATAAGACATCTCGCGGAACCGGGGCGCGCCGCCGTCACTGAAAAGACGGTACTCCTTCCCCGGAACGCGGAAATTTTCGAGCGTCCCTTCGTCGAGACCGACTTCGCGGAGGGCGGCGTAATCGCGGAGCCGATTCATACAGTCGGCAAGGAACGGATCGGAGTCGATCTTTTCGACGTCGACCGGATGGTTAAACGAGAATCCGGCGCTGTTGCCGAGGAGTTTACACCCGATATACTCGATGTCGTCGCGATAGGTCGGCTCCTCCTTCGGGTTCCCCCACCGAACGAGTTTCCACCAGCCGAGCTGGAGCGGCAGATAGTACCGTCCGTCTTTATGCGCGGCGTATTGATCGACTTCCGAGCCGTGCTGATACGAGGGCGACCCCTTAATCGAGGCGATATGGATATCGAGGAACCGCTTATACCCGCGGGCGGGCGAATCCCACGCCTGATAGCGCGAGCGGTAATGCCACCACGGGTGAATCATCGCCGAGAATTCCATTCCGACCGGCCGATCGAGACGCCGCGCGACTTCCTGGACGAACTTCCCGGCATAGTACCAGTAATCTTCATTCCCCCACATCTTATTCAGCCCGTCGATCGCGTCGAAATAGAGCCCGTCGAACCCGCACCGATTCACCACGTCGGCGTGATTCTCCGCGATCTCATACCAGAGGGGGGACTCGAGCCTCGGAACGTAGAGACCGCCCCAATACGATTTCAGAAGCGCGGAGGCGGATCCCTTCTCGTGCGCCGCCGCCGTCGTTCCGTGGAACCCCCGCGTGCATCCTAAAAACTTCCAGGGCGCGCGATGCGTGACGTCGGTGAACTCGACAATCTCATCCCCCAGCCGGAGCGTGCGGTTGCTCGTCGCCGACCACCCTTTCTGAAGGAGATCCCCGTCGAGCGGTTCGTCAACCGTGATTTCGGTCGATTCGGCATCGATCGGCTCGACCAGCGTCCACTCCCGCCAGATATCCAGATCGGGGTGCGGCGTCGGAGTCACGTAACGGTCGTTACTCTGAATGTAGCAGGAATAGGTATGCAGAAAGAGCTGAATCCCCGCTTCGTGACATCGGTCGATCACCCTTTTAAACGCGTCCCACCCTCCCGGCTGAACGTTATCGAGCGAGCCGAACCGGAAGAAGGAACCGCCGTGATTATCGATCTGGTTAAACCCGATCCGCCGACACGACTCAATCCACGAATCGACCGTCTCCTCGGTCAGGGTACCGAAGTTCATCAGATACGAGCCATGCCCGTCGGGACTCGAAAGAGCCCACGCGCCCCCCTTATCCGAAAGGGGGAACCCGACCGCGTCGCTTGTCATCACCCCGCGTATCGTCGGAAGAATCTCGGACTGCGGCACTCCCACCAGCGCCGCCTTCGCGCCGACCAGGCCGAATCGGCGAACGGCGCGAGCGCGGTACTCGGTATGCAGGGCGGGGAGCTGCTGGACGTTCGTCGACGGCGTCAGCGCCAGAGCGCAGGCGGCGAACGGCTCGTACGGCTTCGCCTCCAGCCCGAGCGGAACGTTGGCGAAGACGATCTCGTCGAACGCGCCCTCGGCCGCGGTGATTTCCAGAATGACCGCGCCGGGCCGCGGTGTCACACGAAGCTCCGCGCACGCCGATGCGCCGCCGAACGTCAGGCGAAGCGTACCGCCGTCGAGCGCCGCGGCCGTGGCGGGGAACTCGCCGCCGCCGGCTTTGACATACGCGCAGGCCGACGCCGGTTCGCTCCGCAGATACTCGCGGCCGCCGGTCTTGTCAAAGAGGGAGAGATTCACGCCCTCGTCGGAAATCACGTAGCGGAACGTGTCGGTTTCGAGCACCGCGCCGGCATGGACCGTGCCCGCAAAGGTACAGAGGAGGAACAGAAAAAAGGCTTTGATCGGACAGTTCATCATATCATTCCACTTTCAATTCCGGCGGGATCAGCGCCCGCGCCGCCGGATAAAGGGACGCGGAGCGTACACGAAACGCACTCTCAAGCTTACAATGCGCGCGTTCCTTCTTCAAGACGCCGCCCCTACCGGAGCGCCTCCCCTTCCCCGATCACCGTCACTTCCATACGCGCCGGGCCCGACACCGGCGGCTCGGCCGAAACGCGGATGCGGTTCACCCCCTTCGCGAGGGTCGGAACCGCCTCTTCCGGCGCCGTCTCGGCGAGCGGGGTCCAGTATTTGTCGTATTTCACACACTTTCCGTTCCGAAGCTCGGCGTAGGTTCCCGACTCAAGCGTCACCGGCAGAGTGACCGAACGGCCGTTGACCGTCACGACGGGATTATTCAGCTCGCAGTCCGTATAGGGGAGCGCCCTCACCGGACCGATCAGACAGCGGACCGTCTTTCCGGCGGGAATGTTGTTATACCAGAGCCGGCAAGAACGCAGATCGCCGGTCTCCCGATAATGCGTGTAGACGGTATACCCCATCGCCGGCCAGACATAACGGCTCAAATCGGCCGAATCGGCTTCGAGGAGTTCGATATACTTCCAGCCGGTGAAATCGATTTTGACCAGCTGGCTGTAAAGGCCGATCTGAAGGCTGAGGACTTCCCCCTGACCGTCGCCGCAGACCCACATGCCGGTTGCGCGTAGTTTCGACGGGTCGCTCTCCTCCGGCATCAGACAGGTTTCGGTGCGGACCCAGGCGGCGTCGTCCGAAACCCCGCCGGAATTCGACGCGCTGAAAGCAAACGCCGACTCGCCGGTCGCCGGAACCGTTCCCGCGTCCGGTTCGACCGTGCCGGTCACGCCGGTATTCCCCTCGCACTCGGCGGAAACGGCCTTCGGATCGAACCGCACCGCCGCGGCGGGATCATCGTACGCGGCAGGTGTGCAGAGCGCCGCCACACGGACCGAGAGCGGCTGCGCGCCGAACTCGTTTTCAACCGGCCATTCCGCGCTCGGGTCGGCCGGATCGGTCACTTTGTGCTTTTTATAGAACATCTCGCGGAACCACGGGGTGCCGTCGGCGTCGCGGTAAAGCTTGAACTCTTTCCCCGGCTCGCGGAGTTTGGCGAGAACCGGCTCGGCGAGACCGGCGGACCGGACTTCGGTGTAATCGCGAAGCATCGCGGCGCTTTCGCCCATCAGCCGGTTCCCGTCGATCTCAGGAACGGTGATCGGGCGGTTGAACGAGAATCCGGCGTTGTTCCCGACCATCTTGCACCCGACATAGTCGATGTCGTCGGGATAGGTCTGGTCGCACTGCGGCTCCCCCCATGTCACGAGATTCCACCACCCGATGTGGAAAGGCAGATAGAGGCCTCCCGCTTTCATTCCGCCGTATTTGTCGATTTCCGGGTCGTGACCGAGCCAGCAGCCGTGCAGATACTCCTCGCCCGCCTTCGTCGAGGCCAGGTGAATGTCGAGGAACCGCTTGAAGCCGCGGACCGCCGAGTCCCACGCCTGGGAACGCGAGCAGTAATGCCACCAGAAATGGACCATTCCGGAAAACTCCATGCCGACCGGACGGTCCAGGCGCCTGGCGACTTCCATGACGAATCTGCCGCCGTAATACCAGTAATTTTCATTCCCCCACATATACTGGAGCCCTTCGATCGCGTCGAAGTAGATTCCGTCGAATCCGCACTTGTTCACCAGGCTGGCGTGATTCTCCGCAATCTCGTACCAAAGCTGAGACTCCGCTTTCGGAATGTAGAGTCCGCCCCAGTAGGTTTTCAGAAGGGACGCGGCCGAACCGCTCTTGTGCGCCGCCGCGCGCGTGCCGTGGAACCCCCGTTTGCATCCCAGGAACTTCCAGGGCGCTTCGTCCGTCGCATCGGCATATTCGATGATCTCGTCCCCCAGCCGGAGCGTGCGGCTGCTCGTCGCCTCCCAGCCCGAGTCGAGAGCCTCCGGCGGAATCGGCTCATTGACGGCGATCTCGTCCGACTCGGCGTCGACCGGCTCGGCGAGCGTCCAGTCGCGCCATGTATCCAGATCGGGGTGCGGCACCGGCGTCACGTAGCGGTCGTCTTGGTTGATGTAACACGCATAGGTGAGCAGGATCACCTGGATTCCCGCCTCGTGGCATCGGTCGATCACCCTTTTAAAGGCGTCCCACCCCCCCGGCTGAACGTTATCGAGCGAACCGAACCGGAAGAATCTGCCGCCGTGGCATTCGATCTGGCTGATTCCGAACCGCCGGCACGCCTCGATCCACGAATCGGCCGTCTCTTCGGTCAGGGTACCGAAATTCAGCATATAGGAACCGTAACCGTCGGGACTGGCCAGCGCCCACGCGCCCCCTCTGTCGGAGGGGGGAATATCCGCGGCCTCGTCTGTCATGACGCGGCGGATCGCCGGGAGGATATCCGCCTGCGGCACGCCGATCAGTGCGGCCTTGGCGCCGACCAGCCCGAACCGCGCGGCCGCGCCGGCCATGTACTCCGTATGCAGGGCGGGGAACTGACGGACATGAGTAAAAGGCGTGAGCGCCAGGGCGCAGGCGGCGAACGGCTCGTACGGCTTCGCGTCGAGCGTCAGCGGAACCGCCGCAAAGATCAGCTCCTCCGGCTCGCCGCGCACGCTTGCGACTTCAAGAATCAGCGCGCCGGGGCGCGGGGTCACCCTGATTTCGGCGGCGACCGCCCCGTTTTGGAATGAGAGCGTCAGCGTCCGGCCGTCAAAGCGCGCCGACTCGGCGGGGAACAGTTCGCCCCCCGCCTTCACCCGGGCGCAGGAGGACGGCGTTTCGGTGTCGAGATACTCCCTGTTTTCCGCCTTGTCGCAAAGCGAGACGTTCGTCCCGTCCGCGCCGATGACCCACCGCATCGTATCGGTTTCGAGGATCACATTCCCGGCATGGGCCGAGCGGACTAGAAAACAGAAAAAAAGGAGTGTCGGCAGAAGATGTCGAAGTTTCATATCGCGTCCGTCGGGTAAATCGTTTCGCGCCCCGCCGGTAAAAATCTCACCGTCCGGCGGCACGCAAACCGCCGGACCTAAAAAAGAAAGGGAGCGCCGGACTCCCCATCTTACATCACGCGGGGCGGAAAGTCCAGAATTTCCGCCCCCGATGACCCCGAAAGAAAAGCCGGAAGGAGAAACGTCTACTTGCCCGACGTCTCCTGCTCGATCTCATAGCTCGGCGTGTCAAAGTCGAGCGGACTCGACGCTTCCGAGAATTCCGCCGCCAGATAACTCGAATGAACCCGAATTCCCCCTTCCGCGATATCCGAAATCACGTCCGACGGGGCGGCGGCCGGTTCTTCGGTCCGGACAGCCTCGCTCACCGCCTCGGCGGAACACTGGTCGGCGGTAAACGAAACCTGCCGGAAGACCGACGGATCTTCGTCGGCGGGGTCGTTCTCCGACAACCCTTCGTCGGGACTGTTTGCGCTGATCACGACCGGTTTCGGCCAATTCCCCTCACTGTCGGCGATTCGAGCGTAGAACGGCTCCTCATCAGCGGGAACCGCGTTCGTTTCGAGAGTGTCGGTATCATCCGCCGAACCCGCTCCCTTTTCCGAGGCGGGGTTGGTCTGACCGCCGACCATCTCCCGAACCACGGGATAATGGCAGATATTGATCCACAGACAGATGCAGATCGTGATAAGCGAAAGGACGGTACCGGAATATCTCGACATAAAGAAACCTCGCGGCAGCCGACGCGGACGGAACGGTTCCGCGGTGCCGGCTGGGGAATCTGTTTAAAATGAAATCGATTTTCCCGTTAAGAGGAAAACGACGGCCGCGCCGAAAGAATCGACTCTCCCGAAAAAGCGGCGTTCAATTTAGGGTAGACCCCTCCATCTAAAAAATCAAGAAAAAGTACTCTTCTCTTTCGTTTTTCAGAAAGAGGCGTTCCGGTTGTATAGATGAGAAAAAGTTTGCCGGTGCAAAAACAAAGAAGCGCGGAACGGGAAAGAACTTTAGGTTCTCCCCACTCCGCTTTTCCAACGGAGATCGCCCCTAGCGATCCCCCCGTTTAGGCGCGTCAGAACAGATCCAAACCGAAATCGGGATCGGCTGAGGCGAATTCCGCCAGGGCGGCATCGGCGGCGCGGGCACCGGGATAATGCAGATCGTCATCCCCCGTTTCGCCCAGCCAGTTTTCGCTGAGAAAGGTTCGATCTCTGTTGGAAACGTCGCCGTCGCCGTCGATGTCGGCACAGGCCAGAAATTCCTCATCTCCCTCTTCCGAAAGCCAGACGCTCGCCAACAGCGCGCGGTCGGAACCGGAAATATCACCGTCGCCGTTAATGTCCATCGGGCAAACACAGAAGGACTTCGCCTCGCTCCACTCCGAACATTCAGACCCGCCGGCGCCAAACGCCCGGACTTGATAGATGACGTCGGCGCCGTAGTCCAGGCCGCTGACAACTGCCGAGGTTTCGGCAGTCTCGATGGAATGCCAAGTCTCTCCGCCGTTCACGGAATATGACAGTTCGTAGATCGACGCGTTTTCAACGGCACTCCAAGCGATACGATGACGGTTCGCGCCGCATGAGACATAATAGCTTCCCGTGCCGGTAAGAAGTACCGGAGCGTCGAGTTCCGCCGAAGCGACAAACTCATACGCGCCGATATCGACAATTCCGTCGACGATTCGGGGATTACCCGCAAGATCCGTTTCGGTGTCGACAACGTCGTTCGTCCCGGCGTTGACCGCGGCGCCTCCCTCCCTGAGCCGAAGGTCAATCTCGTCGGCGTTAATGAGTTTTCCGGATTCAAAAACAGGCGCGACGATAAAACCGGGGTCAAAGCCGACGATATCGTTGTTGCCGGAATACACGCCGTCGACGTTGCTATTGCCGGTATCCGAACAGTTGAACGAGACGATCGTGTTTGTGAGCTCGAAATCTTCCCGGTTGTCGATCCCGCCGACATAACTTGCGACATTCCCGGAAACAGTTGTATTTATAACAGAAAGCGTCCCAGCGTTGAAAATCGTACCGCCGATGTTCTCGGCAACGTTCGCGGAAACGATCGTGTTCGTGACCGTAATATAGCCTTCAAAGTTGTAAATCCCGCCGCCGTTGTATCCGGCGTGGTCCCAGAAGATATCCGTGTTTGTGAGGACAAGATCACCTCTATCGTTATAAATCCCGCCTCCTTGATTTCAGGCGGCGTTCTCGAAAATGTACGTGTCCGTGATGATAAGATCGGCGCACGAAAAGAATTTTAGGACAAGAGGACTCGTAAGCCGTAAAAACGCCGCAGATATTTCCGAAAAGAAAAAACGCGCGGCGGGCCGATTCCTCCCAAATCGACCCCGAAAACGTCCGACGCGTCGGCCGAGAGCCGGCCTCCGCGCCCGGTTGTTTTCCCGCGCGCTGTTTCGAAGGCGGTTCGGACTAGCCGATCGCCTCTTTTCCCCGTTCGCCCGTCCGAATCCGGATACAGTCGAGCAAATCGACGACGAAGATTTTGCCGTCCCCGATATGACCGGTCCGCGCCGTCTCGATCAAAACGTCGAGCGTCTTTTCAAGATAATCGTCGTTCACGGCGATTTCGAGCCGGACCTTTTTCAGCAGGTTCACTTCCGAAACGACCCCGCGGTACTGTTCGGTATACCCCAGCTGATGGCCGCACCCCAGCGCGTTCACCACCGAAAGTTTCGCGATATTCTCTTTCAGGAGCGCCTGCTTCACATCGTTGAGCGATTCCGGCTGAATATAGGCAATAATCAATTTCATTATTTATTCTCCGATTTGTCTACGCAAACATTCTGAATTCAAAACTCGATCCTTCTTCCCCTTTCGGGGCGGGCCCCCTTCCGCGACTTAAAGGACGATCCCCGCGCCCGCCCGCCGCCGAACGGCCTCAGACGGTGGTCCAGGTGTCGAAGTTCGGATACGCCTGCATTCCGTGTTCTTCGATATCCAAACCGCGGAGTTCCTCGTGACGGCTGACGCGCAGTCCGACCGTCCGCTTGATCGCCTGGAAGAGGATAAAACCGAAACTGAGCGCCCAGACCAGCGCGATTCCGGCTCCCAGAAGCTGGATCAGGAGGAACTTGGTTCCCCCGCCGTAAAAGAGGCCGGTTCCGTCGGCGGCGAAAAGACCGGTGCAGATCGTACCGAACGTCCCGCAGACGGCGTGAACGCTGATCGCGCCGACCGGATCGTCGATCTTCAGGACGCGGTCGATGAACAGAAGCGACCCGATCACCAGGCAGCCGGCCATCGCCCCGATCAGAATCGCGCCCAGGGGCGAGACCACGTCGCAGCCGGCGGTGATCGCAACCAGACCGGCGAGGATGCCGTTGAGCGTCATCGTGGCGTCCGAAACGCCGTAGACCAGCGAGGCGAGAACCATCGCCGAAACGGCGCCGGCCGCAGCGGCCAGGTTCGTCGTCACCGCGATATACCCGATCGAGGAGTTCACGGCCAGGGTGCTGCCGGGGTTAAACCCGAACCATCCGAACCAGAGGAAAAGAACGCCAAGCGCTCCCATCAGAATGTGGTGTCCCGGAATCGCGTTGACGCGGCCGTCGGCCGAATACTTCCCGACCCGCGGACCGAGCGTCGCCGCGCCGGCGAGCGCAAGCCATCCGCCAACGCTGTGGACGACGGTCGAACCGGCGAAGTCGTGAAAACCGAGCCTGCCGAGCCAGCCGCCCCCCCAGGTCCACGCGCCGAAGATCGGATAGATCAGCGCCGAGATCACCAGGCTGTATATCAGATAACTGGTGAACTTGGTCCGTTCGGCCATCGCGCCCGAAACGATCGTCGCCGACGTGGCGCAAAAGACCGACTGAAAGAGGAAAAAGGTCCATCCGAGTTCCGGATTGACCTTAAACACATCGGCCGAGGTCGGCAGAAAGTAGCGCGTTCCGCAGAACCCGCACTTGTCGAGCCCCCACATCAAGCCGAAGCCGACAACGAAAAACGCCAGCGAGCCGACCGCGAAATCGATCACGTTCTTCATCATGATATTGACGGCGTTCTTCGCGCGGCTGAATCCCGCCTCGACCAGCATAAAGCCGAGCTGCATAAAGAAAACCAGAAAGGTGGCGATCAGAACCCAGAGGTTGTTCAGTCCCGCCCTGTTCTCCGAGACGGCATCGTCTTCCGTCTCGGGCGAATCTTCGGCGGCGGAACCCGCTTCGCCCTCCGGTGAATCGGTCGAGAGACTCGGCGTCTCTTCGGCATAAAGGGGGGAGCTCAGACTCAGAATCTGAAAGAACCCTTCCACGCACTTTTCGATCGGCGTCTCTTCCGGCGCGCCGAGATTCTCTTTCCCCCCCTGCCGCGCCTCTTTGACGAACGCGGCCGTCAGAAAACCGAAAAAGAGCAGCACAAGCACAAAGATCACCTTCCAGGTTCTCATCACTGATTCTCCTTTCTTGTCGAACGGGTGAAACTGTCGGGATATGGTTTCGGCGGTTCACACAAACCGTCATACGCTCCCTTTGCAAAGAGCGTGCCAAAAGAGATTCCCTCGGAAAAGAACGCTGAAAACCGCGTAAAAAACAGATCGGCGCGAAAAAAACGTATCGCGCGGCGGCGGTTCCGCCCGACGCCGGAATGAACAAAATTGTGATAAGCGCCGCCGAAAAGATCAATTTTGTAAAAGAGCCCCGCGAAGCGGAAATCTCCGCGCCGCGGGGTCGTCGGCGAACCGAGCGCGCCGCCTCACGCCTCGCTCAGCCGAACCAGCTGGTGATACTCCTGGAGCGAGCGGACGGCGCCCCCCTCGTCGGAACTTTTCAGCCCGCGCACCGCGATCTCGAGCGCCGAAAGGGTCGTGGTGACCGGAATCCCTTTCATCACCGCGCCGGTCCGCATCCGGATCTCGTCAACCTTCGAGGCGGCGCCGGGGGTCGGCGTATTGACGATCCACTGAATCTTCCCCTCCTCGATGAAATCGAGGATGTTCGGCCGGCCGTTCGAAATTTTATACGCCGCGTGGCACCGCAGTCCGCTGTCGTAGAGGGCGGTCGCCGTTCCGATCGTCGCGTAAATCGTGAACCCGAGTTCTTCGAGTTCGCGCACCAGCGGAAGCGCGTCCTTTTTATCGGCGTCGCGCAGCGAGACGAAGACTCCTCCCCCGCGCGGCAGCGCGCTTCCGGCGGCGACCTGGCTTTTCAGATACGCCTGGTCGTCGGTAAACTCGATACTCATCACCTCGCCGGTCGATTTCATCTCGGGTGAGAGCGCGATATCGGTTCCGGGAAACTTCGCGAAGGGGAAGACCGCTTCTTTAAACGTCACGTAGGGGATGGAGATCTCGCCGCTTAGCCCCTGTTCGGCGAGTGTGCGGCCGATCATCGAAAGTGCGGCCTTTTTCGCCAGCGGCACCCCGGTCGATTTGCTCACGAACGGAACGGTCCGCGACGCGCGGGGGTTCACCTCGATCATAAAAACCGTCTCGTCCTGAACCGCAAACTGAATGTTCATCAGACCGCAGACGTGAAGCGCGCCCGCCAGCTCGCGTGTGTAGCGGCGGATCGTCTCGAGAACTTTCGGCGAAAGGGTGCGGGGCGGAATCGAGCAGGCGGAATCCCCCGAATGGATCCCCGCCAGTTCGACGTGTTCCATGATCGCGCCGATCACGGTCCGCTCGCCGTCCGAGACGGAATCGACATCCACCTCGACCGCATGTTCCAAAAAGCGGTCGATCAGGATCGGCCCGTCGGAGACCTGTGCCGCCTCCTCGAAAAATTTCCGCAGATACTTCTCGTTATAGACGATCACCATCGCGCGCCCGCCGAGAACGAAACTCGGGCGGACCAGAACCGGAAATCCGATCCGCTCGACGGCGGCGAGCGCCTCGTCGATATTGTGCGCGATTCCCGACTCCGGCTGCGCGATCCCCAGTCGCCGCATCAATGCGCGGAACAGATCCCGGTCTTCGGCGGCGTCGATATCGCTCGGTTTGGTTCCCAGGATCGGCACCCCCGCCTCGCAGAGCGCGAGCGCCAGGTTCAGCGGCGTCTGACCCCCGAACTGCAAGATCACGCCGTCGGGCCGTTCCCGCTGGTAAATATCGAAGACGTTCTCGAAGGTGAGCGGCTCGAAATAGAGTTTGTCGCTCGTATCGTAGTCGGTCGAGACGGTTTCCGGGTTGCAGTTCACCATAATCACTTCGCACCCCGCCTCGCGCAGGGCGAACGCGGCGTGAACGCAGCAGTAATCGAACTCGATCCCCTGCCCGATCCGGTTCGGGCCGCCCCCCAGAATCATGATCCGGCGTTTTCTTTCGCCGTCGTCCCCGCGCACCGGCTCGTCGTATTCCCCGTTATACGTCGAATAGTAATACGGCGTGACCGCCGGGAATTCCCCCGCGCAGGTGTCGACCGTTCCGTAGACGGGCGCGATCCCCATCTCGCGCAGAAGGGCGCGGATCTCCGGCTCGCTTTTACCCAGAAGGTGCGAAAGCTGACGGTCCGAAAACCCGTCTTCCTTGGCGGCGCGCAGCGAATCGGCGGTCGGGCGGATTTCAGCTTCCGACGCGGCCAGTTCGGCCATCTTCCTCAGAAAATAGAGATCGATCGAGGTCAGCGCGTGAATCTTCTCGACCGGCCAGCCGCGGCGGAGCGCCTCGTAAATGTAATAATACCGATCGGGATTCGGGCGGCGGATCTCGCCTTCGACCTCTTCGTCGCTCTTCTCTTTCAGCCGGTCGCATTTCGCGTCGGCGCCGAACCCGTCGTGGCCGGTGTCGAGGCTCCGAATCGCCTTTTGAAACGACTCTTTAAACGTTCGGCCGATCGCCATCGCCTCGCCGACCGACTTCATCTGCGTGCCGAGCGTCGAGTCGGTCGCCGGAAACTTCTCGAACGTAAAGCGGGGAACCTTCGTCACGATGTAGTCGAGCGCCGGTTCGAAGCAGGCGGGGGTCGTCCGCGTGATATCGTTGCGCAGCTCGTCGAGCGTATAGCCGACCGCCAGGAGCGCGGCGATTTTGGCGATCGGGAACCCGGTCGCCTTGCTCGCCAGCGCGCTGCTGCGCGAGACGCGCGGATTCATTTCGATAATCACGCGCCGCCCGCTTTTCGGGTCGACCGCCCACTGGACGTTCGAGCCGCCGGTCTCGACGCCGATCGCGTCCATCACGCGGAGGCTGTCACTGCGCATCGCCTGATACTCGGCGTCGCTGAGCGTCTGCGCCGGCGCCACGGTGACCGAATCGCCCGTATGAATCCCCATCGGGTCGATATTCTCGATCGAGCAGACGATCGCCGCCCGATTCCGCCGGTCGCGGATCACTTCCAGCTCGAACTCTTTCCATCCCAGAAGCGACTCCTCGATCAGCACCTCGCGGTTCAGACTCGCGTCGAGTCCCCGTTGGAGGATCGCCTCGAACTCTTCCGCGTTCCGCGCGATCCCGCCGCCGCTCCCCCCCAGGGTAAACCCGGGCCGCAGGATCAACGGCCAGCTCCCGATCTCGGCGGCCGCCTCACGGCCCGACTCCATCGAGTGGACCGAACGGGAACGGGGCGACTCGATCCCCAGAGAGGTCATCGTTTCCTTGAACTTATCGCGGTCCTCGGCGCGGCGGATCGCCTCGGCGCCGACACCGATCATCTCGACGTGGAATCGGCGCAGGACCCCCTGATCGTAGAGCCGGAGCGCCAAATTCAGCGCGGTCTGACCGCCAAGGGTCGGTAGGAGCGCGTCGGGGCACTCGCGCCGGACAATTTCCGAGAGAGCCTCGAACGTCATCGGCTCGATATACGTCCGGTCGGCGAACTCCGGATCGGTCATGATGGTGGCGGGGTTGCTGTTGACCAGAACGATCTCGTACCCTTCGGCGCGCAGCGCCTTACACGCCTGCACCCCCGAATAGTCGAACTCGCACCCCTGGCCGATCAGAATCGGACCGGCGCCGATCAGCATAATCTTTTTAATATCGCGTCGGGCGGGCATTGCCGTTTTTACTCCCTCTATCGCTCCCGTTCGGCGCGCCGTAGGGCGCGCCTTTTAAAACTCCTCGCGAAACTGCCGAAACAGACCCGCCGCATCGTGCGGTCCGGGCGCCGCCTCGGGATGGAACTGAACCGAAAAGGCGTGCGCGGTTTTATGCCGGATCCCCTCGACGGTTCCGTCGTTCAGATTGACATGGGTCAGTTCCAGTTCTTTCGGCAGACTCTCTTTAACGACCGCGAAGTTATGGTTCTGGCTCGTGATCGCCACGCTGTCCTCGATCAGGTTTTTCACCGGATGATTACACCCGTGATGCCCGAACTTCAGCCGTCCCGTCTTCGCGCCGCAGGCGAGCGCCAGAATCTGATGCCCCAGGCAGATCCCCATGATAGGCAGACGTCCCAGAAGCGTTTTCACCGCCTCGACCGCGTAGGGAACCCCCGCCGGGTCGCCCGGCCCGTTCGACAGGAAAAGGCCGTCCGGTTTGAGCGCGAGGACCTCGTCGGCGCCCGCACCCGCCGGAAGAACCCGCACCCGGAACCCGACCGCGGCCAGTGATCGGAGGATCGACCGCTTCACACCGAAATCGAACGCGGCGACAAGGGGCGCGTCCTTCCCCGCCCCGTCGGCCGGCTCCCAGGACGAACCCGCCGGATCGGTCACGCGCGCGGTCATATCGATCCCGTCCAGCCCGGCGAACTCCCGCGCGCGGCGCACCCCTTCGGCGGGACTGATCGGCCAGTCCGAACAATGGAGATACGAGCGTTGGCTGCCGACCTCGCGCAGATGGAGAACCAGCCGCCGGGTATCGACGTCGCAGAGCGCCGGCTTGCCATACCGGCGCAGAAGATCTGAAAACGCCTCTTCGCTCCGCGCGTTCGACGGCGGATTCATTCGGCGGACGATAAGACCGCTTAAAAAGAGGGCGCGCGACTCCATATCCGCCGCGCAGCACCCGTAATTGCCGATTTCCGGTGCGCTCAGCACAACCGTCTGACCCGCGTAGGAGGGATCGCTCACAATCTCCTGGTAACCGGTATGCCCCGTATTAAAGACGGCTTCCCCTTCCGCGTCGCACGGCGCGCCGCACGGCGTTCCGAAAAAAACCGTCCCGTCGGCCAGGGCAAGAAAATGTTTCGATTCCATCGCTTTTCGGAAAAAGGGCCTCCTATGACAAAATTGTAAAGCCCCTCCCGAATCGTCATTCCGGGAAGGGCTCCCGGCGAATCTCAGTTGTAGATAAAGAGCATTTCGCGGTATTTCGGCAGCGGCCACTCCTCGTCGCTGATCACCTGTTCGGCGCGGTCGACGACGCTCCGCAGATGGCGCATCGCCTCGAGGATCACCTCATGTTCCCCGCACAGCGCTTTCTCCATCTCGTTGCACCGCTGGGTCATCTCGTCGACCAGCTTTCCGTATTCGGCGGCGACCTCGTGCAGTCCCCTCAATCCGTCGGCGAGCCCGGCGCTCTGCGCCTTGGCATAGGCCTCGGCCGCGCGGTCGTACTCCTCGATAACGACCGGCAATATCATATTCCGCGCCATTTCGAGCGCAATCCCCCCCTCGATCCGAACCTTATAGTGGTACTCTTCCAGAAAGACCTCGAACCGCGAGAGGAGCTCCGTCCGGGAGAAGACGCCGTAGCGCTCGAAGAGGGCGATATTCTCATCTTTGGTCAGCGAACGGAGTGCCTGCATTGACTTCTGCAGAACCGGAAGCCCCCGCCGTTTCGCCTCTTCGACCCATTCGGGGGAATAGTTGTTCCCGTTAAAGATGACCCGCTTATGCCCTTCGATGATCTCCGAAAGGATCCGGGCCAGGGTGCCGTGGAACGCTTCCGAATCGGCGGGATCGAGCTTTTCGAGTTTTTCGGCGATATAATCGATCGACTCGGCGGCGATCGTGTTCATCGTCATGCAGAACCCGGCGCACGACTGGCTCGACCCGCAGGCGCGGAACTCGAATTTGTTTCCGGTAAACGCGAACGGGCTGGTTCGGTTTCGGTCGGTCATATCCTTCGGCAGCGGCGGAAGGGTCTCCCCTCCCAGAAGGATCGTCTCCCGCGACCGGCCGGCCTTCGGTTTATCGGGGGACTCCTTCCCGATCTTTTCGAGAATTTCGGTCAGCTGTTCCCCGAGGAAAACCGAAATGATCGCCGGCGGCGCCTCGTTGGCGCCCAGGCGGTGCTTATTCCCGGCGCTAACCGTCGAGGCGCGCAGCAGGTCGCTGTGCAGATCGACGGCGCGGATGATCGCCGAAAGGAAGGTCAGAAAGATGACGTTCTGTTCCGGGTCTTCCCCTGGTTCCAGAAGGTTCTGTTTTCCGTAGGCAACGGACCAGTTGTTATGCTTGCCGGACCCGTTCACGCCGGCGAACGGCTTTTCGTGAAGGAGGCAGACCATTCCGTGCCGCATGGCGACGCGGCGCAGGACGTCCATCGTCAGCATGTTGTGGTCGACCGCCAGGTTCAGCTCTTCGAAGATCGGCGCAACTTCGAACTGGGCGGGCGCGACCTCGTTATGGCGCGTCTTCGCGGGAATCCCGAGCCGCCACAGTTCGCGGTCCAAGTCGGTCATGAACGCGAGAATTCCGGGCCGGATCGTACCGAAATAGTGATCTTCGAGCTGCTGATGGCGCGGCGGCGGGGAACCGAACAGGGTCCGCCCGGTCTGAATCAGGTCGGGCCGATGGAGGTAGAAGTTCCGATCGACCAGGAAATATTCCTGTTCCGGCCCGAGCGTGACCGAGACCGGCTTTTCGTCGCCGCCGAACGCTTTCATCAGACGGTTGACGCTTCGCTCCAGAACCTGAATCGACCGCAGAAGCGGCGTTTTCTTATCGAGCACCTCACCGGTATAGGAGCAGAAGATGGTCGGAATACAGAGGGTCGCGCCGTTGGCGTGTCGTTTGACGAACGCGGGACTGGTCGGGTCCCAAGCCGTATAGCCGCGCGCCTCGAACGTGCTGCGCAGACCCCCCGAGGGGAAACTTGAGGCGTCGGGTTCCCCCTTGATCAGGTTCTTTCCCGAAAATGACTGTAGCGCCTCGCCCGAACCGTTCACGTCAAGGAACGCGTCGTGCTTTTCGGCGGTCCCGCCGGTAAGCGGCTGAAACCAGTGGGTGAAATGGGTCGCACCCAGTCCGATCGCCCACTCCTTCATCGCGTTGGCGACGTCGTCG
>JAGCAH010000116.1 GCA_017652805.1 Thermoguttaceae bacterium
ACAATAACGACGACGATAATAACACGACCGAGGTCAACACGACGGTCACCGACGTCGTTACAGCAGCGGGCGTTTACGCAACCGGCAACTTCGCCCAGATCACCGAATGGACCCGCGGCTACTTCCCGATCACCGATGATTTCCGCCACGCGAATGTTGAAATCGTCAATGGCGCGATCGGCGGCGCGTTCAAGGTCAATGAACTTACAACCGCCGACCTGAATAGCTCATCGCTCGACAATCAGAGGGGTGGAAGCGTGGCGGTCAACGCCAACGGCGATATGGTCTTCGTCTGGACTGACCTGAACGACATCTCGACTCCGGACAAGTGGGATGCCCGTGTTACATACCGCACAGTCACCCGTAGCGAAGAAGACGTCCCGCCGACGGTCACCACGGTCACCGCCGCTTATGGTGACGAGGGGACCGAACCGGGCAGTTTCAACAACGTCTCTCTGATGGGTGAGACGATCACCTTTGCCGAAAACCACGGCCCGAGCGCGATAATCTACACCTTCAGTGAGCTGATGTACGCCAAAGAGTTCATCCTCGATCTCTACGACGATGCCGAGCTCGACGACGCGGACTATCCCGACTCTCAGCACCTGACTACACTCTACACATCACAGGACTCGACTCTCCGGAGCGTCCTGAACCGTACGAACTGGACGATGCTCCGTAACAATATCGCAGTTACCAGTTCCGAGATCGACACGATCTACTACGGCCTGAACGCCGGATACCAACTCGGCTACTCGGTCAGCGAATCAGGTCAGTACGACCTGGTCATTCTCTTTACCCCTCGCGACGGGAATGATCCGTCCGACCGTCGGCTCGAGAACGGCTCCTACACAATCACGATAAAAGACACCGTTACCGACCTGTCGAAGAACCGTCTCGACGGCAACTATGACGGTAAAGAGGGCGGCTCGTTCACCATCCGGTTTAACGTCGGGGTGTCAGGTGTCCCCTCGCCTTATGATGATGAGGAAGAACCTGACGGAAACACCGACGAAGAGACCTTCACCAACCAAACGATTAATCATATCGATCCGGAAGTGGTCACCTTCGCCGACGGTTCATATATCATCGTCACCGAGACGAATAACAATTACACGAACAACAATAACAACTCGGACAACGACAACGGTAATACAAACGACGATGACGACGACGATGACTACACCAGCGACATCGTCATTCGGAAGTTCAACGCCGCCGGCGAGCCGGACAGTGCCGACATCTATGTCAACAGCTATCATGAGGGAATCCAGGAAGACCCCGATATCGCCGGCTACGGCTACGACGACTTCGCGGTCGTCTGGACCGGTGAAGGGAAAAAGGGGAACGGCGTCTACGCCCGCTTCTACAACAGCGGCGGGCAGAAAACCGATGAGATCCGGGTCAACGACGTCTATCTGAACAGCTCCAACAAGCACACATTCTCGGCACAGGTCGTCTTCGACGACACGTGCGACGCCTACTTGGTCACCTGGCGTCAGCAGAAAGGGGCGAACTACGTCGTTCTCGGGAAATACTACTCGGTTTCGGGCAAGGAGCTCTCGCGGCAGTTTGTGGTGGCCGAGCCGACCTATCAGTCAATCGACCACTACCATATCAACTGCCAGAATGGCTACTATGGAATCGCGTGGTCCGAATACCTGGTCAGCACCAACTCGACCGAGGTCTTCGCCAAAACGCTCGCCAGGTCGTGGAATTCATGGAACATTGAGACCAACGTACCGACTTTCCGTGTTAACAAAACGACGAGCGGCTCGCAATATCAGGTTCGCACCGACCTCGATAACAACGGCAATTTCTATGTTGTCTGGACCTCGACGCAGAACCTCTCAACGACCGACTGGGATATCTACATGAGCTCCTTCAAGCTCAACGGCGGGCAAATACTGGGTGAGACGAAGGTCAACCAGATCTCGTTCACCGACCCGTTCGACTCGCGTCAGTGCGAACCGTACATCTCGGTCGATCCGAACGGCGCCGGCTACGTGGTCACCTGGTCGAGTAAGAACACCGAAGGGATCAACTACGACATTGACCTTCGCGAACAGCTCTTCGACTACGGAATCATGGGGTGCGCGTTCCTGGCCAACGGCCAGTCGATCAATTCCAATACTGGTCTGCCGCAAAATCAGTACGACGCCACCTTCGTTGCGAATAAGATCATTAACGGCGATCAGAGGAACTCGGTTGTCTCGGTCTACGGCTGGCAAGACGGTATTCCGCGCTTCGTGGTCGCCTGGGAAGGCCCGCTGAAGGTCTATGACGAGAGTGAGAATGGCGACGATAACGGCGGCGACAACGGGGGCGGCAGCACCATCACGCCGATCGCCGACAACGATAACAACAATAACAATAACAACGACGAAGATCTGACTTACAGCGAGTACACGATGGTCTTCCACCGCTGCTTCCCGAAACGGAGTTCGGCGATGGTCGTCGATATTGAAAACGCCCTTTCGAGCACGTCCGACGCGACTTCGCTCCTCATGAGAGACCGTCTGGCCGAAAACACGAGCGGCTCGAACGGCTACTATCGCCCGAGCAATGCCGAAATGGTGATCACCAACGACGATGAAGTCGCCGCGGTCAACACCTTCGAAATCGCGGGAACCGCCGGGGACGACGTTCTGGAAATCATCGCCGACAGCGCCGGAACCTCCTGGTCGCTCTACTTAAACGGCGCGAAGGTTTCGGGAACCGCCGACGGCCGGCGGATCGTCTTCCGGGGGAACGCCGGAACAGACCGCGTGGTCTATACCGGGGGCGCCGTGGCCGACTCGATCCTGATCAACGGGACCGACGGCACGGGCCGCGTCAGCGGTCTGGCCGGTTCGATTTCGGCGGTCGGCGTCGAAGAGTTCTCGCTTAACGGCGCCGGGAGCGCCAACCTGACGGTCTACACGACCGCCGCGGGCGACCAGGTCACCGTCGGTGTCGGCGAACTGACCCTCACCTCGTCGAGCCGCTTCGCGGTTACCGCGACAAATATGGAAGCGATCGCCCTGCGCGGCGCCGCCGCCGATACCGCCGTCGTTCTCGACAGCCGCAAGAATGACGCGGTTCTGGCGCGGGACGGCTATCTGAGTATGGCTGGTGACGGGTATCTCGCCGAACTCTACGGTTTCGGCAATCTCCGCGTCCTCTCCGAAAAGGGCGGGAGCGACACGATCACCTTTGAAAACGTCGCCTCTCTCCTGGCGACCCAGGAGCAGGCGGTCGGCCGAACCGCGTCGATGCTGACCACCGCGGTCGGATTCGACACGGTCACCGCGACCGGCGACGCTTCTTCGAACGCGACACTGATCGGCTCGAAGAAGGCCGACACGTTCGCCAGCGACGCCGAAAGCGCCGCGCTGACCTACAATGACGGCAGGAGGGTCACCCTTACCGGGATCCGCACGATCAGCGTTACCGGCAACGGGGGCGGCGATTCGGCGACCCTTGTGGGCGATACCGGCGTCAACGCCCTTTCGGTCCGCAGCGGCTCGACCGTCCTGACCGGAAGCGGTTACGCGCGGACGATAAACGGGTTCAGCCGCGTCAGCGTCGCCCGGCCGGAAGGTTCGGTCAACTCGACCTACAAGGCAGTGGTCTACGACTCGGTGATGGACGACATGATCGTCGAAGAGGAGGGCCGGGTGACGGTCGACTTCGGCGGGCAGGAAACCTACACGCTGATCGCGTTCGACCAGGTCTCGGCCAAGAACGAAAAGAACGAAGGAAACGACACCATCGTTCTGAGAAACCGTCTCGCCTCGGCGATCTTCGGCAGCTGGGAATAATCCCCCGGAGCCGTAAGTGAAGATGAAACCCTCCGCGCTTTTTATGAAGCCGGAGGGTTTTTTCTTGTGCGAGCTCGAAAAGAAAAAACACGAAAATGAACCTACTGAAAACCGACGAGGCGGGAAACCCGATCGAACTGGTCACGCCGATCATCACGATGGAGCGGAATGAAGACGGCGCCGCGGTCACGGTCGATCTGATCGCGGCGGTCCATTTCGCCGAACGGGACTATTACGAGGAGCTCAACCGCCGCTTTACAAACTATGAGGTCGTTCTGGTCGAAATGATCGCGCCGAAAGGGACGTCTTTGGCGCAAATCGCCGCCCCGTCCAGTAAGAAAACAAGGAAAATCTCACGCGTCGGTCTTCTTGAAACTCTCCAGCGGGGGATGGGAAAGGCGCTCGGTCTGGTCAATCAGATTGACGCGATCGACTATTCCGCCGAAAACATGGTTTTAGCCGACATGGATGCCGAGACCCTCTTTGCACGAATCCGCGAAAACGGCGAACTCGGCGATATGTTCCGCGGTCTGTGGGGAAGCGACGTCGAAACATCGCGGGACGACGGCATCGTCGAGCCGGAACTGAGTCTGACTTCGTTCCTTTTATCACGCGAGAAGCGCCGTCTCCTCAAACGGGTTTTCGCGGTCGAGATCGCCCGAAATCAGAGCGAGGGAAAACCTCTTTTTGAGGAGTCGCTGATCCATGACCGCAACACAATCGTCCTCGATAAACTGGCCGGACGGATCGCCGGGGGAGCCAAAAAACTCGGTCTGTTTTACGGCGCGGTACACATTCCCGATATTCAAAAACGGATGGAAGAGTCCGACTTCCGCGCGATCCGAACCGAAGAGCTCACCGCGTGGCGACTCTGATCCTCTGCATACAAAAAAAATTTTTTAAAATCGGCAGAAGCCGTCTTGTATGAGTTCTTCTTTTATGATATACTCTTTCTTATTGAGGAGATTGTTGTATTTGTAACAACTTTGTCTTTGTGTGTTTTAGCCTTGCGCACGCTCTGTTTTTTTTCGGGGCGCGGCTAAACACACGTCAGAAAAACCCGATTTTAGCACAGGGTAGAAAGGATCCTTACCATGGCGAAAAAAGTCGCGAAACCCGCTGCCGCTAAGGCCGCAAAAAAGGTTGTGAAGAAGGCCGCTCCGGCCAAGAAAGCCGCCCCGGCAAAGAAGGCCGCTGTAAAGAAAGCCGCTCCGGCCAAGAAAGCCGCCCCGGCGAAAAAGGCCGCTGTAAAGAAAGCCGCCCCGGCCAAGAAGGCCGCCCCTACGGTCTCCTATCTCTGCAACATGCGGATCGGCGCCGAAGACAAAGCGCGCATCCAGAAGGAAGCCGCCAAGGCCAAAGTGACGTTCCAGCAGTTCGCGGTTGACGCTGTCAAGCGCCGTCTCGCCGGCCAGCCCGCCGCCAAGAAGATCGCCCGCAAACAGCTCAAGAACTTCGACTCGGTCATTACCTGCCGCTTCACCGCCGCGCAGCGCAAAAAGGTCTCCGCCGCCGCCAAGGCGAAGAAGATCACCGTTACCGAACTGGTTCTCGGCGCCGTCTTCGGCACCTATTGATTGACGCGGCGGCCCTCAAACCGCCCTCAGTCAAACGAATAACACTGTCACAGCGAAGAGGCCGCGCGTTTGCCGTGCGGTCTCTTTTTTTCGACACTTGCTTTTCGACCGCCGTCTGTTAAACTGGACAAAGTCAAGCGCGTCCGATGCGCCGAAATCGTTTTTCATCCGTTCGGAGAAAGGATAATCCCAATGAACAGACGCCGTCTCTTTTTCGCCGCCCTCCTTTTAACGTTCACGGCGCTCGCCTCGCTCGGCGCTCAGACCTGGCCGCCGGAACTCGACCGCACCGAAACGGTCAACGACCGGGTCACCGACTTCTATCGGCACGGTTCCCTTCCCGCCTGGGGCGCACGGAATCCGGAACAGACCGACGAGTTCGCCGTTCTCCATCCGGTCATTCCGGAACTGATCAACGCCGAGGAGCGGCCTCTCTACGTTATTCTCCACTCGGCGGGTCACGCGCTCAAATCGACTCTCCGCTGCCAGTCCGAAAAGGGGAACCACGACATCTACGATTCCCCCGACGATTTCTACGCGCTGGTTCTCGACTGCCGCGCCAATCAGGAGACCGACTGGTGGTGGGGCGGCCGCGAGGCGGACGAAGAAAACAACGAGAAGGCGGGCGGAAACCTCACACCCTGCGAGAAACGGGTGATTGACACGATCCTCTGGACGATGGCGCACTATAAGATCGACCCGAACCGTGTCTATCTCAGCGGCAACTCGATGGGCGGGAGCGGCACGCTCGGGATCGGAATTCGCCACGGGAACATCTTTGCGGCGATCAAGGCGAACGTTCCCGCCGGATGCCGCCATGCCGCCGACCGTCTCTACTTCCCCCCGGATGAAATTCCCGAAGGGGTTAAAATCCCCGACCCACCGATCACGATCGACTATTCCGGCTCGAACGACCACTGGTCGAGAGACCACGCGCTGCTGATCAACGGAATGCGTCTTCGGAAATATCCGCTCATGATCTTCTGGGGTCCCCACGGTCATGAGAACAATCACGCCAAGATCGAAAAGATCAACGATCTGCCGAACCGATTCGCGTGGACCGACGTCCGACGCGACGAGGCGTATCCCGTCTTTACCTACGCCTCGACCGATTCTCCCAACCCGTGGCCCGACCCGGTCGAAGAATGTCCGGTCAGCGCGCCCGCGGGCCAGATCAACGGGTTCTTCCGATGGACCGCCGAACGCGATACCGCCGACGAACTCGCCATGACGCTTCGTCTCGCGTCGAGCGAGGAACTCCATTCCAAAATCTTCACCATCCCGACCGAATCGACCGCCGATGTCTCGTTCCGCCGCCTGCAGAATTTCCGCGCCGCTCCCGGCGAGGCGGTCGGCTGGAGTTTCGGCAATCTGCGCGGCAAAGCCCAGGCCGATAAAGACGGTCTGATCACCATTCCGCGTCTGCCGATCACCACCGAGCCGAAAACCGTTCTCCTAACGAAAAATCCGACCTGGCCCGGCCCGACGGTCGACGCCGCCGATTTCGGCTTTTCGCCCGACGCCGAACCGGCTACCAACAGCGCCGCGCTCCAGAAGGCGCTCGACGGCGGAAACAAGACCGTAACGATTTCGACGCCGGGAACCTACCCGCTCGACAAGACCGTTCTGATCGACGACAACACGCGTCTGGTCTGTGCCGACGGGGTTGTTCTGAAAAAGGCGGTCGGCTACATCCACGTCGTTCTGAACCGCGGCGCCGAGACGGGACAGACGAACGAGAACATTGAAATCGACAACCTGAACATCGCGACCGACGGCAAGGAAAGCGGCTGGTCTCAGGACGCGCCCCTTTTCGGACTCCGGGGGCACGCGGCG
>JAGCAH010000117.1 GCA_017652805.1 Thermoguttaceae bacterium
CAGAAGGTAATCGACCGCGTCTTTCCGAACCGGGTCGTTCCCTTCGGTCAGGAAGACCCCCGAATCGAACTGCGGGTTCGGCCGAAGGATCGGGCTCGGATAGAGGGTGCTCCCGTCGGCCATCACCGAAAGGAGGAGGGAATCCCAGCCGCAGATTTTCAGGTAGCCGGTCAGCCGCTCCCCTCCCTGCTGGAAGGTTCGCCAGTCGCGCGCACCGACCACTCCGGCGGTGGCGGAAGCATTTTCGGCGAGGAACTGATCGCAGAAGGTCGGCCGCGACATGACGGCGGTCATCCGTCGGCGCCCGGCGACGTTCGGCGAAACCATCGGCGTGAACTCGTCTTTGGCGCGATAGATCCGGATCCGTCCGTAGACCGCGGGGGACTCCGTATCGCGATTGACCAGAAGGATCGTCGGAGCCGAGGTCTTCGGCCAGAAGAGAATGCTGTACCGCAGAACGCGGTGTGTGACGTGATCCGAAAGGGGTTGGCGGCCGACGATAAGACCGGTATCGAGCGTGCGGGGAAAAAGCCCCCCGGAAACCGAGGGTTCCAGAATGCTCACACCGAGTTTCTGCGGGTAATCAGGAAGATATTCAATCTCCAGAATATGCGGCTTCCCCGGCTCTTTGATCGGTACGGTATACGATTCCCACGAAGGGTCGGCCGGATTCCCGCTCGAGGCGAGTTTGATAAACGACGCGTCGCGAGGATCATCCGACTCGAGCGGCTGAAGATGGCCGCTGCCGAGCGGGCGCTGCCAGAGGGAATCCCACTGTCCCCAGTCCCCCATCCGGGCGAGCGACTTGACCGAAGCCTGAAGTTCCCCCCACTGCCACATTTCGAGAAAGTCGAAGTTGAGCGGGTTTTCGTCAGGCTTCAGATCCGGGGCGGCCGTCTCTTTCGCGTCGCTTCGTCTGGCGAAAATTTTCCACCACGAAGGATTCGTCGGATCAATCGTATCGAGGAGCGACTCGCGCATATCGGTCGGCTCGGGAGAAGAAGCGTGAAGCGCGCTCGGCCGGGGGGGAGCCAGGGCGATTCCCTGAACGACGCGCTTCGCCGCCGGAGGCGTCTCTTTTCCGCCGGAGGAAAACGGATTCGGCGGGAGGAAGAATTTTCCTTTCGCGCTCCCCGGCTCGACCAGTTCGAGCGTAACATCGAACGCCCCTTCGATCTGACGGATCGGAACGGCAAATTCAACCAGGGCGTTCGGCGCGAGGCCGCCGAGCGGTTTTCGTTCGGTCCAGACCGCCTCACCGCCGCCGGTCGGCCCCATCGCCGCCAAAAGTTCGCACCGATCGGCTCCCTCGTCCAGTCGGCTGACCGGAACGCGGATCAGAAGGGTTTCCCCCTGCTGAAAGACCATCGACGGACTTGCGGGAAGGAGCGATTTGCCGTCGCGTCCGATGTGATACACCGAGACGGGAATTCGGTCGCCGGGAGCGCGTTCGATCACCAGGTCATGTCCGCTGTCGTCCAGCGGAATACGCAGCGCCGCCTCGCTCACCTCGGCCAACGAGAAGGTCCGTGAAAAGGATTCCCCCCCTTCGGCCGCGCGAAACGAAAGAGAAAATCGGCTCGAGGGCGCGGCGGCAACCGTCACCTGCGCGCCGCAGAACGCCGAAGGTTCGGGGGAAGAAATCGAGATCGTTTTTCGATCTTCGGAAGGGTAAAAGGTCACCGAAGCGCCCGGTTCGGCGCCAAGCGGCGCCAGACCGACGAAGGTTCCCTCTTCAAGGCGGAGTTCCCCTTCCCACTTTCGGGGAGAATCGCTCGTCCAACTGACATTCAGACGCGCCGACGAAGAGGAGGCCGGATCGGGATCGGCGGTCGATAAAGACGAGGCGCCGCAGACGGCCGACACGACCGTACCGACGAAGAAAAAAAAGAAGAGGGATAACGGCGCGAAACCACACGTTTCCGATACCCAAAGGGTAAAGGGGGATTTTCGCCGACCCGCCGGACATCCATGTCCGAGCATACGATTCCGATCTCTGAAAAAATATGAACAGGGAGAAGTCTCCCGACCTTTTAAACCTTTCGCAAAGGGGCGCGAACGTCCGTGTCCCGCGAGACTTCCGTGTCTCTCACCCCCGCGAAAATGATAGGGTGATTATACCCGTCCCCCCTCCTTTTATCCAGATCAATTTTCCCGGAACGGCGCAAACCGCCTTTGCCTATTTGCCGCAAGATGCCTTTTTTAATATAGTAATTATCGCTTCGCCGGAGATCTTTTTTCGTAACGTCTCCCGAAGGGACCGGTCTGATTTTATTGAAATTCGCACCGTAAAATCTCTACCCCCCGACGGTCAAAAGGAGTATAATCGAGTGTGGTCTTTCTTCGAGAAGAATGGAGCGTGACGTTATGAAAAACCGCCTTCCCGCACCGCGTCTGCGAATCCGCCGTCCGTGTATCGAGCGGCTCGAAGAACGTTTGTTTCTGAGCGGAACCGCTCCGATCGGACTTCCGTTCGCCTCGGCCGAAGGGATTGCCGAAACCGAAACCGCGTTTTACGGAACGCCCCAGCCAACCGCGGCAACCGAAACCTTCTACGTCGGCACCTACCACGACGCCAACAAGCGGGGGGGGGACGACTCGCTGCTCTGCTGGGCGGCGTCGGCGGCAAACCTGCTGGCCTACACCAACTGGGGATTCTCGGTCGGCGGGTTCGCGTCCACGCCCGAATCTCCCCTCTTTTATTCGGCCCTGTCGATCCTCGACTATTTCGCCGCGAACTTTGCCAACGAGGGGGGGTATACCCAGGCCGCCCTTTCCTGGTTTATTACCGGAACGTACAACTCTGCCTACGCGCAGCTGGAAGGGAGCGGCGGGGGGCTCTATCCCAGCCTTTCGGGGTTCGATCGCAGCGGTCAAACATTCTGGCCGCTGATCGACGCGCCCGCCGAAACGATGATTTCGCGAATGGCCGACTACCTCGGGCGGGGCTACGGCGTCTCGGCGGGGATCGGGTTCTATGAAAACAGCATTCCCAGATCGGAGAATCGGTTCGGAGGGCATTCCCTGACGGTCTGGGGATACACGTATGACACCGCGCTTGACCCGGCCGACCCGAATTACTACACCGCCCTGATCCTGACCGACTCGGACGACGGCCGCACGGGAACCGTCACCTGCTCGATCGAATGGAGCCCGACCTATAACCTCTACCGCCTTTCCGGTTACGGCGCCGGGACGGGGTGGCTCGAATATTTCGTCTGCCTGAAACCGACTTCTCCCCTGACCGGAATCAAGATTCGCGGCTACAATGGGAAGTACGACGGCCAGGGGCATACCGTCACCATTGAGGGGATCGACTGGGACGGCCCCGACTCCTACCAGGTTTTCTACACCTGCGACGGACTACTGACTGACCGGCCCATCTCGTACAAGTATCCGGGAAGCCACGTCGTCAACGTGGTCGTCGTCCGAAACAACTATGAGGCGGTCTGGTCAGCTCCGGTTCAGATCACCATCAAACCGGCGGATCCCGATCCCCTCCGCACCCCGTCGATCACCGACGTCGTCTCGTCCGGCCGGAACAGGCAGACCGTTTCGTGGAACAAAGCGGCGGGAAGCACCGGTTACGAGATCGCCTGGTCGACCGACGGCGGCGAGTCATGGTCGACCCGAACGACGCCCGACCTATCCTATCGGGCGCAGAACCTCCCTTACGGCGAGACGGTTCTCTATCGGGTCCGCGCCC
>JAGCAH010000118.1 GCA_017652805.1 Thermoguttaceae bacterium
GGATACACCGGTTCGGAAAAGAATCTTCGGATTCCCGACACGCTGAACGACCTGCCGGTAACCGCTATCGGTTCCGACGCTTTTTCCGGAACCGCACTTGTTTCGGTTGCCGTTCCGGAAGGCGTCGTGACGATCGGGGAACGCGCTTTCGCCGACTGTCCGTCGCTGAAATCCATTTCGCTTCCTTCCACGCTCAACTCCATCGCTCCTTCGGCCTTTTCGGGATCGCCGGTCAATTCCCGAAAGATGCTGGACGACGATTCCCCGAAAACCGAAATCGAGCTCTACGCAAATTGGGCCCTCTGTCAGGATCGGCAGATTGCCTATTCGGATACAGAGCCGCGGAACCAGATCGAAAGAAAGTTCGACGGCGATGAAATCACCGTCGAGGCTTTTCCGTGGAAAGAGGGTTCGTTCGATGAAAACGCCGAAATCGACGGGATCGTCGTCTGGTTCGGCAGCATCGATTCCTCATACACGCTGACGGTCTCCTCTTACAAAGACCGCCCCTACTGGTATTGGAGCGTCGAAGAAGAGAATTACATCGAAGAGAAAGAAAATGCGCGCAGCGGCAAATGGAATCCTCAGCACGGAAAACAGTTCTTTAACGAATTACGTTCGATCGGTCTCTTCAAATGGGACCGCCATTACGAGACCCCGATCGCCTGCGGTCTGAGCTGGTCCGTCTTCGTAAAATTTTCCAATTCCGACCGATACTTCAGTTCGTCCGGATCCAATTTTGAACCGCGGAATTATGCGAAGTTTCTCGGGATTCTGAGGCGATACGGATTTCTGACGGGGTCTCCCGATTATTTTCGGATGAGTATTAAGTGAAACACGTAAGCCGGACAATGGCGCCAAGCGCACCGTTCGCCGCGCTTGACGCCGTTGTTCGGCCGATCGGAGATCGGAGCGGAATTCAGGACCCGGGAAGGATCGCGACCCTGAAACCGAGATCATCAGACGACATTTTAGCGTTAGCGGACCCCCGAAACGCCGAACGGCATTTATCCGGGTCATCACGGTAGCATCCTCCCCGAACAGGCCGAATTTCCGTCTCTTTTGATCCGACCGGATCAGTTTCCGATGAAGACGGGTAATTATCCCTGTAATAATCCTGGCACCACTCTTTGACATTTCCGTGCATATCGTAGAGCCCCCAGGCGTTCTTCGTTTTCCCTTTCACCTGATGACGCTCATAACGGTTTTTGCGGAGACTGCTGTTGCTGCGATTCCATCCCATATCCCAGCGGCGTCCCGTTCCGCCGTATTTCCCCGTCGTCCCCGCCCGGCACGCGTACTCCCACTGAGCCTCGGTCGGAAGGGTGACGTTCTTCCCTGAAAGTTCGCTTAACTTCTTACAGAAATCCTGGGCTTCGTACCAGTTCACTTTATACATCGGGAATTGGGAGCCGTTATCTTCCCTCTCGTCCAGGTCGTCTTCTTTTTCGTCCCCCATAATCTCCATCCACATCTCCCGCGTCACTTCCGATTCCAACAGCCAAAAACCACTGGTCAGCGTGACATGATGCGATGTTTCGAGCCCCTCGTTTTCCGACGCGGGGCTCCCCATCTCAAACTCGCCCGGCGGACACCAGCAGAAGGTAAAATCGATTCCGTTGACGGTGAGGGTCTTTTTCTGCCCCGAAAAAAGGCCGCGCCCGATGTCGTCCTCCGAGACAGGATAGTTTTCATCGGGGCTTTTGTCGTCGTGTCCGAGCCCGAGAGCGATTTCAATATTATGCTCCATGACTTTACAATTCAGGAGTGTTTTATTCGTCTCCGGAACCGATTCGACCATTTTCAGCACTTGATCAATTTTTTCTTTGGCGTCATGATGACGCCCCTTGATGAAATCATTTTGGGCGCTCAGATACAAACGCTCCACTTCGTCCCATTCCTCCTTCGTCAGCCCGTCGATCAGAAGGCCGCCGAAGATGACAAAATCGTCAAAATCATCATATGCGCTCGTCGTGAAGGGATGCTGGTCTCTATTGAGCTTCTGCGACATATCGGCCGTTTTTTTCTTTGTGTACTTGCAGACTTCGAACAACGTCAGTTTCCCGTCCTTATTGGTATCCGCCGCCCCGTCGAGAGCCTCCGCAAAGTTATAGGTGAAAAGACCGTGTTCCAGCTTTTCGTCCTCAATACTGACTTCTTTATTCGCGCAACTTTGGAGAATCATCAAACCTTTCGGGGGATCGTCGAGTGTCCGAATATTCTGTTCGTCGGCACCGAACGATCTCGTTTGGAATGGGTTATCCCGGCACGCGTCGACCACCATCCATTTGAATCGTGCGGGAGCATCTTCAAGACGCTCGATGAGAGCCGAAATGGAGACCGCCGAATCGGCCACCTTGTCCTGAGTGTCCTGAGTGTCCTGCGGACAGTAATAGATCGTCTTATCGATTTGAATACCGTGGCCGGAAAACGCCAAAAAGATCATGTCGTCGGGACCGGCAAGACTGAGAATCTGATCGATCCGTTCTTCGATATGGCGTTTGGTCGGATGATCGGCCGCGGGGGATTCGCTGGTCAGCGTGAAAATATTGTCCGGTTGAAACCCCATCTTCAGGAGCCGCTCGCGAATCAATTTGACATCGTTCGCCGCAAACCTCAGCCCCCGAAGTTTCTCGTAATCATTGACGCCGACCAAAAGCGCATACTTCTTGCTCCCCTCCGGCGGATCGATCACATTGGCTTCTTCGGACGCTTCGTCTCCTCCTGTCGCCCTGTTTTCTCCGGTCGCTTCGGTCTCTCCGTTTCCTTCGGTTTCATCGGTATCTTTCACGACCATATCCCGTGGTTTTACCAATCCGTTTTCGACTTTCCTTTTCGTTTTCGCCACGGTTCTTCTTGCGCTGTCCACAGACCTTCTAATATTGTTTCCGACCCTCGCACACCTGGTGCGAACCGGTTTCGACATGAGGAGTACCGAGCCGAAGGCCGCCAGAAACAGCACGAAAACGATTATAATAGACACTCGTCTCAGCATGTCCGAACTTTCCGAAGAATCTGGAGAATTGGGGGCTTCGGGCGTAATTGCGGGAAGAAAGCCGTCCGCCAACATGAGAACCTGGGATATTAAAAAACGACCCGAGCGCCCTTTCGGTATCGGCTTCGGACAGACACCGAAAGAAAAGCCCGCAGATCGCTTCCCCAATAATCTATGAAAAACGCCGCCCAATGTCAAGGGCGGCATTTTTAAAGATGATGATTTTGTACCGAAACCGGCGGCGGCCCGCGTCTCCGAATCAAAGCCGGGCCGACTTTATCGGCGCGGCGCGTTACCTCTTATACCCCGCCGGAAATTCGGGGAGGGGAAACTCGTTGACCATCGCGGGAGAACGCCGGAAATCCCCTTCGGTAAAGACGACGTAGGGGTATCCGAACCGCTCCATATCGCGCGCGTAGACTTCGAGATGTTCGGCGGTCACCCACGCGCCGGCGGCGGGTTCCCCTTCGGCGGTCGCGCCGTAGATGTCGCCGTGAGAGTTCAGGTTGAAGATATATTCCGTCCCGCCGATGGCGCGCCACGCGGTGAAGCATTGAGCGTGCCCGCCCGACGCCGCGCCGTCCATCACTTTCACTCCGCCGCCGTCAATCCGCGATCGGGTAAAGAGGCGGCCCGAACCGAACGAAACGGAACAGAGAGCCCGGCACGCTCGGAAGATTTTCCGCTCGAAATCGTCTTCGATCAGCACGATCGCCCCCTGCCATTTCCGCGCCTCGTCGATCAGGGGGATGTTCTCCCGGCGAACGCGCAGATTATCCGGCCCGACGAGCGAGACGGGGGTCATTCCGCGCCGATTAACCCAGTCGGCGGCGGTCCACAGGTCGAGACCGCCGGAAATATCCCCGCCGCGCGCGCCGTAGAAGGGGTAGATCGGATTGAACGACTCGTAGTAAAGGGGAGCGCCGAGGGCGATCGCGGTGAGCGTGGCGCACTGATAGGCGTGCGCCGCGCCGTGCATCGAACAGCTCGGCAGGTTTCCCTGATCCCACGCGAAGACATTCCCACGCCGGGCGGATTCGGGGAGCGCGCGGAAAATCTCCCACGGATGGAGGCAGAACCCGCGCGCGGCGTACGCGTCGGCGAGCGCGATCCGCCGATCGAGCCATTTTTCGAAATACGCGTCCCATTTCACGACCGGCATATCGGCCTGCCGCTGCCAAAGGTATTCAGGCATCGAGACGGCGTCGGCCGCCGCCCGTTCGAGTTCTTTGCGCCGCGGCGCGGTGAGCGGAAGACATCCGAGCGAAAACGTGTGTGTCATCATTGTTTCTCCGATTCGACGAGACGGTTGTTCATACAGGCACATAAGAAAAATCAACGCGCGGCGAGGCGGCGTTTGACGAATTCCCGCGCCGTGTCCGACTCCTTCCCCCTCCTCAAATGAACAGCGCCCTCCGTTCTTTCGGGAACGGGGGCGCCGGCGGCCGACGCGCGTTAGGCGCGAACGATCGCCTTGATCTGCCGGGCGGCGGGGAGTCCTTCGCTGAAGGTGAGTTTCAGGGCGTTGGCGCTCGTCAGGTTAATGAGCGCGCTGATCACCGGCGTGCCGACGTCGGCGGTCATATCGATCAGTTCGACCGAGACGAACCGCTCGCCCAGATTATGGGTAATCGTGATCGCGCGATCCTGATCGAGATCCGCGCCGAAGAAATCGGTTTCGTATCGCCCGGCGGCGCTTCCCCCGCCGGACCCGCCCGCTTGGGCGATCAGTTCGGCGGCGGTCACCCTGGTCCATTTCGAGGCGAAATCGGCGTTTCCGGTCGACGCGGTACCGCTCGTATTCTGATAGAGGAATCCTTCCTGCGCGACAACCGCGTTCGGCTGATACGTCGCGCTCGGGTCGAACGGGGGCGCGAGCGCCGCGTCGGGCACGATCGTCCCGTCTCCGTCGAGAGTCGGCGCGGCGAGGATCATGTCGCTGCCGAACGCGTAGAGGTACGAATGGCGATGATCGGCGATAAGCGAGGAGAGCGTACTTCGAACGTTCCTGACATAGTGATAGACCGCCTTGGCGCTCGCCACCTGAGCGTCGGTCGACGAGGCGGTGATCACCGAAGAGTTATTCGGGTTCGGCGCGGCGTCGCTGCTCTGAACGACCAGAACGCCGTCGGCGGCGGCGCTGGCGGCGAGCTGCGCGGTCGTCACCGCGCCGGTATGACCGCCGACCGAGCTGACCAGCGCGCCGACCGAGTCCGAGATCAGTTCCGACACTTTCGAGACGGTCGCCGCGTGATGCGGCGAGGTCGGCGCGGCGTGGATGGCGAGATTCGAGTAGATCGCCATTTCCGCGCCGCTCACGGCCGGTTCCCCTTCGGCGGGGTCGACCTGGACGGCGGCGGGCTCGCTCCACGCCGAGTTGAGCCGGGGGTCCGACCCGGACGCGCTGCGAACGCGAACCGAGTACGCGCCCGTTTCCGACTCGGGCCAGTCGCGCAGAAAGACCGCGGCGCCGCCGACGTTCGTAACACGAATCGTTTCGGCGTCGGTAAAATCGTCTCCCGCCGCGATCTGCAGATCGAAATACGCCGCGCCGGCGACATCGGTGATCATCGCCCGTTTAACGGCGGCGTTATCGGTATCGACGATTTCGAACAAAGGTACCGCGAGGATCGGCGCCGCGCCGGTCGTCGCCGAGACGGCGGCGCTGACCGACGCGCCCCGCGATCCGGTCGATACGATTTCAAAAGAGTACGTCGTTTCGGCTCTGAGCCCGTTGATCTGAATCGGAAAGATATCGGCGGCGGCGCCCGTCAGGGGAATCTGACCGAGGATTTCCGACCCGCCGCCCTCCCGCCATCGGAGCGAAAACGATTCCGCCGCCGGGTCGAGCGTACCTTCGATCCACACGCTGTCGAAACCGACCGCGGCCGCCGAGGTGATCGAGCTCGTATACCCCGCGCCGGCGGGCTCGGCCGCCGCGCGGTCTCTGTTATACGCGTAGAGGGACGGGTAATTCGTCGACCGCGTAAAGGCGAGCCGCGAGGCGTCGAACCTCATTTCGGTTCCGCCGTAGGTAAAACGGATCTCCGCCGATCCGGTCCCCGCGTCGGCGACGGCGACTTCGAGCGTGCCGCCGGCGCCCGACATTGTTTCGGTCCACGCGGTCTTGTTCGGCCGAACTTCGCCGCCGACCTCTTCGACGCCGAGATTCGGTCCTGAACCGGCATACGAGGCGATCAGGGTTCCGGTCGTCAGGGGCGTGCCGTTAGCGTCGGAATAGAGGTTCAGTACGCTCGACTGCGCGCCCGAATTTTCGTCGACTTCCGCCGAATAGAAGAGGTAATTCTTCACTGCCATACAAGTTTCCTTTCTCAACGCCGAACCACGGCGGTAAACGTTTCCCCCGCCGCCGGGGGATAGTAAAACGAGACAATCAATTCCGAATCGTCGGGACACCGATACGCCGCAAGGGCGGCGCGTCCGCCGCCGTCGTAGAGAGTCAGGCTCACCGGGCGGCGTCCGAATGAATGTCGAACGCGGAATTCCCGGGTTCGCCCGTCCCCAACCAGGGCGGTCTCGAACCGCAGACCGCGGTATTCCGCGGCCTCGACGTATCCGGTGATCTCAAGCGAACCTTCCAGCCGTGCCATACTTCGATCTCTTTCGTTCCGATTCGACGCCGCGCGCGGGCGGATCATTTCTCCCAGACGGCGGCGAGCCGCGCGACCCGATCGCCGACCCGGCGCACCTCGTCGACCACCGCGCCGACCGATCCGGCGAGCTCCTCGATCCGGGCCGCCAGTTCCGACTGCGTCTGCACGAGCCGTTCGCGACCGGCGTTCTCTTCGGTTCGCAGACGAACGAGTTCCTTTTCGCGTTCGATCTCTTTCCGTTCGTACCGCCGAGTCTCGCACCACGACGAGAACGAGTAGAGCGCGGCGAAAACAAGGGTCAGCGCGATATAGGCGATAATCAGCGCGACGATCACCCCCTTGTCCCCGGCATACGCCAGTTCCGAAAAGGTCTTGCCGTCGAACGACACCGAAGCTTCGGCGAAAAGAGTCTCCATAAACCACCTATCCGAAAGAGCGTACCGGCAAAAAACGGGACGCCGGAATCAAACGAGAACCGGCTTAACAAAAAAAGCGGCGCGGCGGGATACCGGCCGAACGGGCCGAAAGCGCAAAAACCGCCGGCGCCCGACACAGAACTATAAGCCGACCGGACCGAAATGTTTGAAAGAACTAACGCCCGCGCCGCTCGGGCTTATAGATAAATGGAGGGAACGGGCGCGCCGCCGATCAGAAGATCGGCCATCGGCTCAGACGATTGTACCTCACGCGCAATCTTTCGATATCCGCCTCGAGCCGTTCCGCCAATTTCGACTGTTTCAGTTCTTCGACGAGCTTCATCCTTTCGGCGAAGAAATCGCAGCCGAGCCTCGCCAGCTGGTATTTGAATTTTTCGATCTGGAGCGGCACGATATGAATCTGTTCATACCAGTTTTCGTTCACGAGGTTGTCGCGGGAAAGACGAAAGATCTTCTTATACTTTTTCTCGGTCGGATACCGTTTCAGGAGAAGCCGGTCGCGCCGAACGGTGACACGGGCGAGCTTTTTGCGAAGCTCGTAATACCTCTCGTCTTTCTCTTTCTGTTCGTATTCGGAGATTTTATATTTGAGCGTGCAGATTCTGATATTCTTTTCCGCGACGGCGAGGAGCTCCTGATCGCCGCCGTAGAGTTCGTTTAAAAGATTCAGAATCTTTCTTTTAATCGCGGCGGTTTTGTGCGGAGGGGTTCTGCGGGCAGCGTCGATATCCAAAACGAGTTCCGCGAGGAGTTTCGTGTTGAGCGCGTACCAATCGAGGCGTTTAGATTTCGGGGTCAATCCTTCGATTTCCGGTAGGTTGACCCTGCGAAATATATCTTGAATGTCTTTGTATAATTCGTTGCGGTACTTATCGGTATCCATCGTTTTTCTCCTTCCCCGTTAGAGGAGTTTAGGGCATTATAACGGAATAACGCTAATCCGACACCCCCTCGATCGTTTTTTATATTCCGACCCGGCACGTGCCGCCGCAAAACCCCGGACTCGTTCAAAACCGGTCTAAAAGAGCGCGGTCCGTTCGACCCGCTTTCGCCGATGAGAAATTCACCCGTTTTTCAGAAAGGAAGATTGATGAACCGACTCGTTCTCACCGCCGACGCCGCTCGGCGAATCGTCGACGCGGGCTCCGACCCCGTCCTCTACGACATTCAGAACATCGCGCCTCCCCGCCACGTCCCGCCGACGCGGGAGAAATGGCGATGCTGGTTCACCAACGAAGGACGCTGGCCGATCGCCGCGGGCGAGGCGGTCGGAATCATCGGAATGGTCGACAACGACCTTTCGAGCGAAGAGGCGATCGACAACTGGGCGGAAAGCGGGCTTCGGCTCCGCGTCAAGCGGATCGGTTTGATCGACGACGCCGACGCCGCCCGGCTCGCTCGGGGCGTGGCGCTGGACGGGATCCCGACCGACGCTACAGGCCGGGGCGAGGCGCCGGGCGTCTTCATGGCGCTCGTCTGGCGCGACCCCGACGTGATCGGCGAGTCGCGCCGATTCCTGGAACGCGCCGACTGGAAGACGACCGACTGGACCGACCCGCGGGGAGTGAGTCGGCAGATCCGGCGTCTTTCTTTCGTGAAATATCCGGGCGACTTCACCGTGGTCGACGCCGCCGCGCCGACCGGCGAGGGGAACGTCTTCGCCCTGGTCACCGCCGCGCCGACCGGTCCGGCACTCGATAAGATCGTTTCCGTCGACCTTGCGGCGGGAACGGCGCAAATGGCCTGCGGCGTCACCGCCGCCGCTCCGCTCGACACCCTCACCGCCTCCGACGTGGGTAAACGCGCGATTCTGGTACGCAACACAGTCTCGAGGGGCTGGCACGTCATTTTGGGCAGGGGATAGCCGTTCCCGGGCGGCGGAAAGCGCCGGAATGCCGATCGAGAGACGATAAAAGGAGAAAGTCGGAAAGGACGGAATACCGGGATTTAGTCCTTCTTATCCGCCGTAAAAACCGTTGAAAGAAAGCGCCCGAGCGCGCCAAGCCACAGGAAAAACAGACCAGTAACAAACATGGAGGCGGCGGACGCGGCGATGGCGAACACGCACGCCAGACCGATACCGGTCCCATGCTGAGCGGAAACACGAATGCCGACGCCGATAGCCACGATCAGAGCTATAAAGCCGACCACGTTGAAAAAAATACCGAACCGAACGAGAAAGCCCGACTGATCGAGCAAGGCGCGATAGGCGGCGGACCCTTTCGAGTCTCCGGCGGGCTCAGCCGATTGTTCGATCTTTTTCGACGCCGACCGAGAATCCGGTTCGTCCGACACTTCCAAAAACGCCGAAGAATCGACCAAGTCGTCGGCGGACGACGCCGACGAACCGGGCTCGATAAGCGGAGGGACTTCAAACGGCCTGGACACTTCGGCCGGATGGAACTCGATCCCTTTAACCTTTCTTGCCGGAACCGTCTTCCCTTTCACTTCGACCATAGTCTCGGGTCCGATATCGCCGGAAAGAGCCAAAGCTTTCAACTGCGATCCTCTGATCGGACCGATTCTGACGCCGTCTTTGTAGTAAAAGACTTTCATTTTTCGCTTCCTCCCCTACCATGATAATCAAAGACGGGCAAAAATCAATAAAAAAGCGCTTATTGTTTCGAAATGCTGAACAACGCGGCGCGTTCGCGGAACCCCCGGCAGCGGCAGCGCGATAAACGGCGGCTCCTGCTGTCCCCGAAATCGTCGCCGGCCGCGGCGCCGGAAACGCAGGTTGGACAACAACTTAGTTTTGGTAATTGCCCTAGATTTGGACTGATGAAATGTTTATATGAGCATCAGATTCTATGAAAATGCGGTTCGAAGCGAATCGGCTTCGAGAAAGTACGTGTTGGAGAAATGCTTTAAAACCGCCAACGTTATTTGAGGCGGACTGGATTTTATGGACAGCTAAAAGGCTTGCATCGTAGAAGATCTTGGGCTTCCTTCCAGCCCCCTGCAGGGGGCTGGAAGGAAGAAAAGTCTTAGATTTCCTGTTCTTCTTATCGGCCGTTTCTTTTGGACCGGCGGTTGTCGTTCTGATTGTCTGTGGTGAGAGAGGCCGGGAAGGGAATTCTGGACAATCTGCTCTTCCGATTTATGTTTCATGTGACATACAGACTTCTTACAGACTTGACACAGTCTTTATACTGCTTCACACAACGGCTATATACATAATCCGGAATTCGGAACCGGCTCTCCTGTTTAAGACGGCAAACCCGGCCTGTGGCGTTCTGCGGGCTGGGGGGGTATAGTGTCGGTTGAGCCAGCGGCATTCCAACATTGCCGGCGCTGTTTGAACGCAGATTTTCAACGGGACCGTCCAGATAGCGGCTTCGTTTCAGATTAGTAATAGCAACAGGGGGCGATTCCGCGCTTGCGGGGGGTTTCCGCCTACGGATCGGTGTCATGAACAAGACATAAAAAAGCGGCCGACGTCAGCCTCCTGCCGACGCCAGCCAGAAACAACGTTTTCAGATCCCTCTTAACAGACCCGGAGAGTTTCTTTTTAGGGGGTGACGCCCTCACCCCCCCGCAAAAGGATTTAATTTGCTCGTAACGGCTTCAAGCTCTTCGTAAGAATTATGGTATGCCCCCGGTTTAGGGCTTGCCATGTTATCTGATGAAATTAGTAAATACGATTTCTTCCTGTTTCGGCATGGGGACTCCAGCCTTTTCACCCGCTTGTTTCAGCTTCAGGAACCAAGCCATGTTGCGGGCGAGTATTCTTAAATTCTGCATCCCCTCCAAGTCCTGCTTAACCTCTTCAGCATTGTGTCCGTGAACCATATTCCAGTATCGGCCCGAAATAATCGGCATTTGGGTAATTGTCATATATTTGTTTAACTGGTCCAGTGTCGCTGTCGTTCCCGAACGGCGGGCAACGGCGACTGCAGCTGCCGGTTTGTGCTCAAAGCCTTTTCTCCCGCACACAAAATTAACGAAGAACGCCCTATCCAAAAAAGCGGTAATGCCGCCGCACGCGGAACCGTAGTGAACAGGCGTGCCGAAAACAAAGCCGTCAAACTCCAGTATGTGATCGACGAACTCATTGACCTTGTCGTCATTGATGACGCATCTGCCGAGCCGCTGACAGGCGTTGCATCCCCTGCAAGGAGTTATCGCCCCCGTTCCGATTTGGTAAATTTCAGAATCAACGGATTCCTCTTTTAAGGTTTTCGCGATTTCTTCCAGCGCCGTAAACGTGCTGCCGTCTCTATGCGGCGAACCGTTGAACAGCAAAACTTTCATTTGCACCTTCCTTCAAAATAAACCTGTTTGAACGTGAGGCACGTAAGGCGCCTCAAGTCTTCTGATCACTTCGTCATCAAGTTTGATATCCAATGCCGACACCGCCTCTTCGACATGCCTGACATCTGTGCAGCCGACGATTGGCGAAGTAATATAAGGTTTTGACAGCATCCACGCCAACGAGACCTGCGCCATGGAATTCCCTAATTCCTTTGAGATCCGTTCCAAGTTGTCGATGACGATTTTGTCCTGTTCCTCCGCTGCGCCCCAAACCATCGGCGAAACTTCGTCTATGGAATTGCGGGCAGTCTTCGTTCCCCACGGGTGAGCCGTTCTTCCACCCGCCAGAGGGCTCCAGGGCACGACGGCAATTTTACGGTCCAGGCACAGCGGCATCATCTCCCTTTCCTCTTCCCGATAGATCAGGTTGTACTGGTTCTGCATTGAAACAAATCTGGTCCAGCCGTTTCTTTCCGCTATCTGGTTCAATCTTTCGAACTCCCACGACCACATTACCGAGGCACCGATGTATCTCGCTTTGCCAGCCTTGACCACATCGTGCAGCGCCTCCATAATTTCTTCCATGGGGGTTTCATGGTCTAACCGGTGGATCTGGTACAAATCAACGTAATCAAGGGACAGCCTTTTGAGGGAATGGTCTATCTCGGCCATGATGTTTTTTCTTGACGAGCCCGCGCCATTCGGGCGGCCTTCTCTCATTGCAAAATGCACTTTTGTCGCCACCACGATTTCGTCCCGATCGAGCCCGAATTCTTTTATCAGGCGGCCCGTGATTTCCTCGCTGGTTCCGAGCTGATAGACATTGGCGGTATCAAAATAGTTGATGCCTAGATCAACCGCCTTTTTGAAAATCGGTTTCGCTTCATCGTAGTCTTTCGCCCAGGGGAAAACCCCGTTTTCTTTCCCCGGTTTCCCGAAACTCATGCAGCCTAAACAGATCCTTGATACGTCAACGCCAGTATTGCCTAATTTTACATATTGCATAACTGCCTCTTCTTGTCTGTTCCAGTTTTCCCCGAGAACTGTGAGGTTCGAGAAAGTTTAAAGGGGTAATGACTCCGACAAAGCGGTCTAAATCGTTTTATCATTCCGGACGGAGCGGACCGTAGAAGTAGCTTGCGGTTGCGCCCCCATCGATCAGGACGGTCGAGCCTGTGATGAAGGCACCAGCATCGCTCAGCAGGAGCTGGGCGACGTTGGCAACCTCGTCGGCCGTTCCGGGCCGACCCGCAGGGCATTTCGCAAACATGTTCTTATAGAAGTTGCCACGCGGCCCGTTGAATTCGTCAACGGCAAGCGGGGTCACGATAATCCCCGGCGCAATATCGTTAAGCCTCGCGCCCCGGGCACCCCATTTCACGCATTCGGCCATAACCCTTTTTTCGTTGCACCGTTTTGCCATCTGGTAAGCGTGCAGGGTATCGCGAATCATTTCCGGACGGAGAATTTCAAGGTCAAGGAGCTCCTCGGTCGGTGTCTCGGCGAGAAGCCGGTCCTCTTCGGGGGAAAGCTGGGGCATACGCCACCCGGACTGACTCGATATCGTGACCCCGGATCCTCCCTCGGCGATAACCTTGCCGACCTCTTCCAAAAGAACGGCTGTTCCGTAGAGATCGACTTTTAAGATTGTTTCAATCGACGCCTGCGAAGGGGACACTCCGGCACCGTTGACCAGGTACCTGATGTCACCGAACTTTTCGGCATTGGCAATCAGAGCGAGAATGGCCGAACGGTCCGAAATGTCCGTCTCGAACGGAATGACATCGAATCCGGCCTCCGTCATTACGGACGCGATAGTTTCGGCATTTTCGATTTTCTTGTCGCCGAGAATGATCTTCTTCCCGAAGCCGACTCTTCGGGCAATCGCCATACTAATCTGCCCGGCGCCGGTAACGATCATCACGTCCTTCTTCATTCCGGTTTCTTTCTGTTTGTGGAATGTCTCTGTGTCTAGTGATATGACAGGATCATTCTACCAGTACCGGTTCCCCCATGCAAGCGAAAGCCGCCTCAGAGCCTCTCAACCGGCACCCGGTATCCCGTGTCCGGGTTGCCGAGACTCATCGGGTTATATTTTCCCTGGGAATAGAGTTCGTAGCGTTTCGGGCCGAGCCAGGAACGCTTGAACGATTCGGGCTGACTCTCGAAGTATTCCTTAAACGAAATGTCCCCCTTAACCTGGGAATAGGCGGGCTTCCCGGTCTCCTTCTCATACTGTTTCTGGGCCTGGTGGTAGTATTTGAGCCGGGTCGAGGGAGCGAGATCTTCGTAGCGCCGTTCAAGCCCCTTTTCCCGCGCCTGACGGTTGTAGGTTTCCTCCGCCGCCAGACGGAACCATTTCGCCGCCTCTTTGAAATCTTGTTCGAGGCCTATTCCCTCGGAACAGAAGTACCCCAGTTTGAACTGCGCCGCCGCGAGTCCCTTTTTCGCCGCCCGTTTGTACCATCTCGCCGCTTTTTTGAGATTCCGCCTGACGCCGTACCCGTACTCGCAGCAAAAACCGACGTCGTACTGCGCGCCGACGATGCCGTTTTTCGCCAGGTCAAGCAGATCTTCGAACAGACAATCGTACGCCATGCCTTTCCCCTTTAAATTCCGGATATTACGCCTTCATGAGTACATATACACCCGCCGGAAAAATTTGTCAAACGATTGCCGCGCCCCCGCCGAAATTATGCGCCGCCGGAGCGGTTTCGATGGCAGTATCGAGTATCTTTCGCAGAATACTTTTACAACCCGCCTGCCCCTTGGGACTGGGAAATGCACTTGACGGTAAAGAACCGGTGCGGAACTTGAACTTGGCAGATTAGTATTACGTCCAATACAAAAAAGCGGCCGACGTCAGCCTCCTGCCGACGCCAGCCAAAAACTTCACTTTCTGATTCCCATTATAACGCCTGGGAGTCGTTGGACAATCCGCTGGTATTCACGGTCTGGTTGTGATATGATTGCTGAGCAGGAGGAGTTTTTGATGACATCAAAAATGCAAAAAAGAGACTGCTCCTGCCTTGAAAACTTCGTTTTGGCGCTGTCAGGCGTGTTCCCCAAAGCCTTAGAAACTCTCTAAATTCTCGAAATCTTGGAAAAATCCAGCAAACGGAGGATAGAACAGTGAATCAGTATTTGAAGTCGATCCTTGTGACAATCCTGTTTATTATTGTTCTGGTCGGGTCTGGATACTCGCAAGAACTGATTGAGGGAGAGGATTTCGTTCTCGTGACCCACGATGGCGGGGCGGGAGGATACGAGGCGTTCCCCGATATCTGCCGACTCGCTGACGGCCGTCTCTTCTGTGTTTTTTACGATGGGTATAGTCATATTTCCTATCCCGACTCTTCGATTTTCAAAACAGGCGGCCGAATCTCGGCTTGCTATTCCGAAGACGAAGGAAAAACATGGAGCGATCCCTTCGTGGTATTCGATTCCCCGTTCGATGACAGGGACCCTTCGGTGACTGCACTCTCTGATGGAACGATTCTCTGTAATTATTTCATCCTCGACAAAATCCCCTATGAAAATCACCCAAAACCGCCGTACCGGAAATTAGGGCAATGGTATATCCGCTCAACGGATTACGGAACGACATGGTCGGAGCCGATTCCGATTACCGATGATCATTGGGCCTCAGCACCAATCCGTGTCCTGAAAAACGGACGCTGGATTATCGGCGAATATGGGATGGCGCCGGACTGGGATGCCGGCGTTGCCATATCCGATGATGAAGGAAAACATTGGCGCAAAGTCACGATCCCCACCGGTGATTTTCTGCTGGCGGCTGAAACGGATATTTTTCAACGCTCGGACGGATCGCTTCTTGCGTTCATTCGCCACCGCGAAGGATTCGGACCGCAACCGATGGTCTACAGTGTCTCGTATGACAACGGGGACACATGGTCACAGGGTGAAAGCGCGGGATTTTCCGGGCATTGCCCATATTTCTGCCAAACTCCCGACGGGGTTCTTGTCTTGGGAACCAGATCCGGAACAAATCCGTTAGAAGGTGAAGGCGTGGCTCCCCGCACAACAACGATACGGATCAGTTTCGATGAAGGGAAGACATGGAGTACTCCGGTAACCGTCGATACCCATCGCGGGGCGTATCCTTCAATGGTCAACCTGAAGGACGGTTCCACTCTCATTGTCTACTATGAGGAAGGCGAAGGTTCGAACATCCGTGCCCGAAAATTCCGGATTGAAAACGGCAGTGTCTCGTGGCTGAAGTTCTAGTGCGGCGGCATATACCTAAAAAAGGAGGACACTCCACAAGTTCCTGCAAGTTAAAACCACCTTTACATCGTCCCTCGACCCAAACGCCCGTTTTCACTTCAAATCCTCCACCGGCACCCGGTACCCCGTGTCGGGGTTGCAGAGACTCATCAGGCAATATTTCCCCTGGGAATAGAGTTCATAGAGTTTCGGGCCGAGCCAGGAACGCTTGAACGATTCGGGCTGGCTCTCGAAGCATTCTTTAAACGAAACGTCCCCCTTAACCTGGGAAAAAGCGGGTTTCCCGGCGCGCCGGGCGTTTTCACGGAAGACTGGCCGCTCGGCATTGAATTGATGACGGTGTTCAGAAGCGCCTTGTCGGTTTTGGAGATATCGTCCCGATGTCGGCCGCAAGCGAGTTGCCGACTCCCTGCAGCCGGGTCTGGAAGTCGAGAAGCAGTTCATAAGGTGTCTTGTTGTAGGTAACCATCGTCCGTAAACGCCCGTTAGACCGCGTAGATTCCACTGTGGAGCGCTTTGCCCCTTTAAAGGAGTGATAGAAGTATGGGGTGGGGTTTGCCGCAGAGAACGCCCCGTGGGACCATCGCGGTGAGCAAACAGAGACGGGGCGAATCACCCGTTAAGGGTCGAATCAGAGGGGGGTAAACAACAAACCCGGGGCTTTTCAGAAGTTAGATATGGGCCGTTTACCCTTTGATTCCGGGAGGATAATCCGAGGGTGGATCAACGGTTTTTTCTCCAACCGGATCCTTGATTCTGGCGGGAAGGGGGATATAATTCCGAGTGGACGGAGGCTTTTTCGTTCAAAAGCTGCTTGAATCGCCCCGATAAGACGTATTGACGACGGAAACGGAAATGTTGTAGCATTTCTCTCGGTTTGAGGAACGGGCAAAGAAAAGGCTGACGTTATGCCACCTCACATGAAGGCGCGGGACATCATCAGGGAGTTAGAGCGAAACGGCTAGGTCTACGACCATTCAGCCGGGGGACATCGGATGTACTTTAAAAAAGGGTTTAAACCTGTTCCCGTTCCTTTCCACACCAACCAGGAAGTTGGTGCAGACGTCATCAAACAAATAGAAAAACAGACGGGCGTGTCTTTGATCAAACGAAACCAGAAGAAACGACGAGGTGAATGATGGCCGAATGCTTTTCTTATCCGGTAGTAATGAAGAAACGCCGCGGCGGTTCGTATTTCGTCGACGTGATTGATTTTCAGAGTGCAACGCAGGGCGATAATCTGGAAGACGCCTTTTATATGGCGAAAGACTGTATTTGCAATCTGATCGCTTCCTATCGGAAACACCGGATTCCGCTCCCCACGCCTTCCACAAAACCGAATCGGATTCTGAGTAAATCGGAATCATTTATCGTGCTGGATATAAACTATGATAAATGGAAGGTTGAAGCGGAACCGCTCGAACCGTTGGGAATGGAAACTGTCGAGATCTGACACGACCCGTTAGCGTTTAATCAGCCGTCCCCGGATTCCGTAATCGGTTCCGGGGTATTTTTTTGCCAGTGAACCGAAAAGAGAACATTTGCGGCTCTGCGAAAACAGTGAGGCGAACCATGTCCTTTGTCTTCGTCAGCGATACACCGTTCACTCAACAAGGGAATATTAAAGATCCCCGGGAGCTTGGAGTCCTCTTTGAAAGGAACGGATTCGGAACCGGCGGGTCGCTAACCTTCGACTACGACGGTAAACGTGTCA
>JAGCAH010000119.1 GCA_017652805.1 Thermoguttaceae bacterium
ACTACTCGGCAAACCGCTTTTTGACGATCGTCTCGACTTCGGAAAGCCACGCGGCGCGCTGTTCGGGAGTGCTCATGATGATCGACTCAAAATTTCGCCGACCGAAATTCTTACTCCCGACCAGACCGAAGACGACTGTTTTCCAGAAGTTCTCGAGCGGATCGTGGTAGACTTCCTGCTCGACCTCGCGCGGGGTATTCGAGGTGGTAAAGACCTGAACCGTCTTATCGGTGAAGTTCGAGACGACTCCGTTTTCCGAAAAGGAATAGGCGAATCCCGCGCGGAAGACGCGGTCGAGCCATCCTTTCAGGATCGCCGGCGGGGTTCCCCACCAGTTCGGGTGGACGATGACAAACCCGCCCGTCTCGCGAACCGCGTCAATTTCGCGCCGGACCGACTCGGGGAGCTCCTCAATCGGAAGCTTCTCTTCCCCCATCGGCATGACCGGGTCGAACTTCTCGGCGTACAGGTCGTGCAGAACCGGCTCGTGCCCCATTTCGCGCAGAGTGCGGGAGACGGTCTGAACGATGGCGCGGTTAAAACTATCCCCGGGGTTCGGGTGCCCCAGAATGATCAATACCTTCACAAATTCCTCCTTCCGAAAATGGCTCTCGTCTTTCGGCCGCCGGAAATTGTTCCGCACGGCCCACGTTTTATTTTACCCTCTTTATCACACCCGTCCAGTTGCGCCGCCTCGCAAACGGTTCCACGCGTCAAGACCGGCCGGAGTTTCTTCTCCCTCATTCTTCGGAAGTTTGTGAAGATAGGAAAAGTTTGCCGACACGAAAAGAATAAAAATCGTTTTCGGCGGGGAATAATAGGAGAAAACCTCTTGACGGGGACTCCTCTTTTTGGGATACTCGCCTTGGAAGTTCCCGGCTTGGGCTCTATAACTCAAAACGATTTTTCCGCGTCTTTGCTTTCGAAAAACGAAAGGCGGCGCGTTTTGTACCGTCACGACAGTGTGACAGAAAAAGGAGTTTCATCACATGCGTTCGCGTTCATTTTCGATTTTAGCTCTTCTTCTGACCGCCGCGCTCCTTCCGCTCGGCTGCCGGAAAGCCGAACCTCCCAAACAGGAAACGGAACCTGCCGCCGAAGCAGCCGAGTCCACGGCGCTGGACATCCGTTCCGACAAGACCCCCGAAGGAGTGACGAACCACTTTTTCGGAGCGTTCTTTTCCGGGAAAGACAGCGAGGCGTGGTCCTATCTGACCCCTGAGGCGCAGAGCGCCACCAAAGACTCGTTTGAGGCTCAGGCGAGCGATACCATCCGCTGGAACGTTACCAAGGTCGACCGTGATAACAACAACGCCTACGTCTACATCAACGTAAGCGACCTGAACGACGCCGGAGATGTGACCAGCGAAGAACTGATTTTCGCCCTTCGGAACGAGTCGAACCAGTGGGGTGTTGCCGGGTTCAGCGCCGGTGATATGATCGTCAATTTTGAAGAGAAAGTCTTAGAGACGGTCAGCGTCGGCGAAACCCCCGCCCGCGTCAGCCAAAATCCGAGCGGCGCGGCGGCCAAATAGTCAAACATAGCGAAGCGCTTCGAGCATCCCCTCGACCGTCGCTTCGGCGGCCACGCAGTCGGGCGGAAACCCCGCCGCTTCGAGCGCCGAGCCGGTCAGCGGACTAATCGCGATCAACTTCGTGTTGCAGAGACCTTTCCCGAAAAGACGGACCGCCCCCGCAGCGGTCGCGCTGCTGGTCACCAGCGTGTAATCAATCCGACCCGAATCGATCAGCCGGACGATCTCCCCGTCCGGCTTTTTTATTTCAACCGCTCGGTAGACACTCAGTTCGGCGACCTTTCCCCCGGCGTCGGCGAGGCGTTGCTGTAAAACTTTTCGCCCGCGATCCCCCCGTATCGAAAGAAAACGACATCCCCGCCTTGCCTCGTCTTCGAGCGCGTCGGCCATCCCTTCGGCCGAATGGAGGCGCGGAACGACGTCGGCGCGGAATCCGGCGCGGGTCAATTCCCGCTCGGTGCCCGGCCCGACGGTGGCCAGGGGGATTTTGCGGAGCCGATCAAGCCGTCCGCCCCCGTCGCGGTCGGCTTTGCCCAACGCGGCGAGGAAAAAGAACACGCCGTTGGCGCTCGAAAAGATAACGCGGTCGGTTGCCGAAAGAGCTTCAGGCGAGATCGACTCGGGGGGAATCGACTCGGCGGGGAGAATTTCCTGAACCGGCTGAATCAGCACTTTCGCCCCTTCCGCCTCGAAGAGTGGACGCGACTCTTCGGCCTGACGTCGGGGGCGGGTGAGGAGTACCGTTTTGCCGGTAAGAAGCGGGGACATAACAAAATCGTCGTTTCGTCTGTTGAAAAAAGATGCGGGCGAGAGGACTCGAACCTCCACGCCTTGCGGCACCAGATCCTAAGTCTGGCGTGTCTGCCAATTCCACCACGCCCGCCCGGGTTCGGTTATTATAACAGTCGGCCGCCGAACGGCAAGCGCTTTACTCGACTCTCTTTAAGTCGATCTCGGCCAGTGGCTCGTATTTCGGACCGCCGCGGCTCAGTTCGCTCGAAAAGAGGGTGACCGAAGTGACCGACGAAATTCCGAAAAAAGACGGACCCTTGGCGGGAAGGAGAAACGCGTCGAGCCCCGTTTCGTCTTCGTGATCGCTTTTCTTGACCCGGCCGATCGTCAGGTGGGGAGCGAAACGACGCGGCTCGCGGGGGTAGCCGATTTCGGCGAGCTCTTCATCGATCGCTTCTGCCAGATCGGTCGATTCCTCAATCCCTTCGCTGACGCCGACCCACAAAGTTCGGGGGTGTTCGACGTTCGGGAAAGCGCCGATTTCTTCGAAGACCAGATCGAACGGCTCGTTTCGATCACAGGCGTTTTTGATAGCCTGAATGACGTGGTGAATTTCCGTCTGCGGCACGTTGCCGAGAAACTTGAGTGTCAGGTGAAACTGGTCGGGCGCCACCCACTTGACCCTTTTCAGATCGGTCACGTGACGGTTCAGATAGCGGGCGATTTTCGTCCGTACCTGGGAAGCGATTTCGATGGCGGCAAAGAGCCGAAGCTGACTTTTCATTCGGTTTCCGCCTTTCGTATAACAGCTTCAGTCACCGCCGGAGGGAGGAACGACGCGAGCATCTCGGCGTCGGCTCCCCCGGCGATTTCCTTGATCAGGGAACTCGAAACGTGCGCCAGCTCTCCGTCGGCGACCAGAAACAGGGTTTCGACTTCCGGCGCCAGTTGGCGGTTGGCCATCATCATCGTGATCTCGGCGGGAATGTCGGTGATCGGACGAACGCCGCGGATCATGATTTTCGCTCCCCGGCGTCGGACATAGTTGACCGTCAATCCCTCGTAGAGCTCGACGGTGACGTTCGAGAACGAGGCAACCGAGGCGCGGACGAACTCGGCCCGCTCTTCCGGCGAAAACCAGGGACGTTTTTCGCGGTTGATCCCGATCGCGACGACCAGCCGGTCGAAAAGGCGGCTTGTCCGTTCGATGATGTTCAGGTGTCCCAGGGTGATCGGGTCGAACGACCCGGGATAGACCGCTATCGTCTCTTTGTGCATACTTTTTCCTTTCCGATTCCCTTGGAGGGAACCCTTTCATTGTACAGACGCGGCGAAAAAGAGCAAGTGTTCCGCCGGTGCGGCGCACCTTGAAAAAAGAGGGGAAGAGGTCATAATATCCTCACCATTTTTGTTTGACCCACCCGTGATGAACCAGGGGAGAAATTATGACGCGCCTTTCGACAGGGATACCCGGACTCGATGAAAAGATCGGCGGAGGCCTCATTCCCGGAACGATGACTGTACTGGTCGGATCGTCCGGAATCGGGAAGACTCAGTTCGGTCTTCAGTTCCTCGCCGCTCCCCCGAAAGAGAAGCGGGGCGTTATCTTCGATATGACCGCGCGGGGGGATTCTCAGAACCACGCCGACTACGCCGAGCGTCTCTTCGGATGGACTCCGGTCGTCGAGGACGCCGAGCGGCGTTTTAACCCCGAGGAATTTTTCACCCCCGGCTTCGCCGTCGGCGACTATTTCGGCGCGCTGGCCGGGCGGGGGAAACGCGTCACGCGCCGTGACCTCGACTTTGAAGATTGGCGGCAGTGGCAGGGGTCGCTCGCGCGCCGACTCGACGCCGCCGTCGCGTTCCTCTTTACTCATTTCACCCGCGGGGTTCGCCGCGTTTTGATCGACGGGATCGAACCGGTCGACCATCAGGGGGACTCGATCCAGTTCGAGCTTTTGGAATACGTCTATCATCAGATTCTTCAAAAGGAGCCCGCATGGGTGGCGCGCGACCTGTTCCGGCAGGATTTCCGCCGGTTTGAGGAGAAAATCCTGCCGATTCTCTGGACTGCCGGGTCGGTTGCCACGGTTGTCAGTTACACAGCGCCGGAGACCTCGCTCGAGGCGCTTATCGACAAACCGTTCGACGAAGGGGATCTTCTGGCCCAGGCGAACACGATCATCTACATGGGGAAGATCCGCGACGGTGTGAAGTTTCGCCGCGCCCTCTACGTGGCGAAGCACCGAGGAAGCGTCTGTCCCGACGAAATCCTCTTCTACGATATCACCGATTCGGGGATTTCTCTTTCGGAATCGTAATTCTTCCGCGCACTACTTCATCTGGAAGAGTACCGAGATAAAGAAGAAACACCCCATGATGATCGCCAGGATGTACCCGGCGGCGAAGAGGGTCCAGAACCAGACCGGTATCTCTTTGTACCAGGAACGGTCGTGTTTCTCTTTGCGCGTTTTTCCGGGGTTTTTCAGCGGGGCGGCCGGATGCATGGCCGAGGCCGACGACGCCGCGGCCGCCTCGGCCAGCGAGATCGTCGAGTGTTCTCCCGAATGCTCGACTTTGATGTCGTTGAGCGCCAGTTCGAACGCGTCCGATTTCATGCTATCGCGGTTGGCCCGCTGCGAAAGGACGATGTCGGCGGGGGGTTTGACAAATTCTTCGGTTGTCCGTCCGTCGTCGCTTCCGGCCATCGATCCGCTCCCGAGACTCGAACCGTACAGGTTGACGACGTTTTCGCGACCGATTCCGATTCGGCTGTCCTCCTCCCGCTCGCTCAGTCCCGTCGCGTTCCACGGGTCGTTTCGATAGGCGAAGTCTTCCGAGAAAAACCCGTCGCTGTTGTCTTCCCCCTCGCTCGTCTTGAAACCGAGCTCTTCCGGCTGCGCGTAACCATGGTGAATGAGCCAGCGGCCGAGGATGTCGGTCACCTCTTTTGCCGTCTGGAAACGGTCTTCCGGCTTTTTCGCCATCATCTTGTTGCAGATATCGACCAGGTCGTCGGGGCAGTCGGGCCGGTCGATGAGGATGCTCGCCGGGGTCTCGCGCTGGTGCGCCAAAAGACGCTGCGGGATCGTCCCGAACGGGAACGGGGGATGGCCGGTCAGACAGAAATAGAGTGTGCATCCCAGGGAATAGATGTCGGCGCGTCCGTCGATCTTACTGCTGTTGATCGCCTGTTCCGGCGCCAGGTAGTCGGCGGTTCCCAGAATGCTGTCTTGCTTCGACGAGGAACCCGGTTCGTCTTCCTCTTTCAGCAGCGCCAGACCCAAGTCGAGGAGTTTCGCCGTCCCTTCGGAGTTTGCGAGGATGTTTTCGGGTTTGACGTCGCGGTGAATGACGCCGATGCGATGGGCGTGAATCAGTCCTTCCGCCCCCTGCCGGATATAGCTGACCGCGTCTTCGAAGGGAAGCGGCCCTTCTTTATCGACGAGCTGACGCAGGTTGTTTCCCTCAAAATATTCCATGACGATATAGTGCATATCGTCGTAGCGGTCGATGTCGTACGCCTGCACGATGTTCGGGTGATTGAGCGCGGCGATCGCCTGCGCTTCCCTGACGAACCGTTCGATATACGCCGAGTTGGTCATCCTCTTTTTCGGGAGGATCTTGATCGCCACCATTCGGTGCATCAGAGTGTGTTCGGCAAGGTAGACGGTGCTCATCCCGCCGGTGCCGATGTGGTCTAAAATGCGGTACTGCCGCAGAAAGAACCCCTTGTATTTCCTCTTCATCAGCTGGCGGACATGCCAGCGGGTGATTAAACCTTTACGAACCAGCATCCCCGCCAGGTAGTCGGCATCCTGAAGACGGGTTTTGTCCCCTTCTTCGGCAATCACCGCCAGCGTGGAGTTCAGATGTTCCTCTTCGGTCAGCTGACTTTTGCGGAGCAGATCAAGGAATGTTTCGACAGAAAGTTTTGCCATCGGTTAGTTCTCCGTGGAAACGTCTATTCCGTTCGGGGCGGCTCGGAAGCCTCCCGCGGCGGGTTGAGCCATGGAATTCCGAACGGGCCGGCCGACGAGGTGAAAGGGGCCGTGCCGGAGTCGGCGCCCAGAACACGGGCGGCGTCGGCAAAGATCGAGTCGGCGTAGTCGGCCTGATGCACAATGAGCGCTTCGAGCGAAGCGGGCGGTCTGACCGCTCCCCAGTCGTTAAAGCGCGGATGCGTCAGAAGGATGTGTTCGAGCCGCAGAAGCTCATCGGTTGAAAGCTCGGCGTCGGGGGCGTAGCGGCGGACGATATCCCGTCCCAGAATCGGATAGCCGATCAGGTCTCCCGCCACGGTATGAACCGGGATTCGCGAAGCGGGGTCCATTTCTTCGATTTTGCCGATCTCGTGCAGGATCGCCCCGACGGCGACCAAATCGGTTGAAAGGGTGGGCGCGGTCTGCGGATAGGCCCGGGAAAAATGCTCGGCGAGGGAAACGGCGATCTGCGCGACCGAAAGTGTATGTTCCAGAAGTCCGCCGGGATAGGCGTGGTGGCCGGTTCGCGACGACGACACCGAAAGAAGTTGCTCGCGGTGTTCTTTGTATATACGCAGAACGAGCCGTTGGAGCGGGGCGCCTTTGGTGATCTTTTCTTTGGCAAGGGAAACGATCTTGTCGTAAAGAATGTCGGGGTTCGTCGCCGCCGAAGGGAGACCGAACCGGGGGGGGATCCCTTCTTCAAAGTCTTTTTCCTGCGCCTCGCGGATTCGGAAAATCTGAATCTGGGGACCGTATTTGGTGATACTATACGAGGCGTCGAGCTTGTAGAGCGCGCCGATCTTCCACATGTCGCGGCATTCGGCGAAAAGAGGGGAATCTTCCCAGAGAACAGCGTTGACTTGGCGGCTTGCGTCGCTGAACAGAGCGCGGAAATACGGTTTTCCCTCTTTTGTTTTCCGCTCTTCCCGTTCGAGAAGACTGGCAAAAAAGACCCCCCGCTGGTTATTCACCATTTCGGAAAGGAGGGTAAGTGAACGACTCTTTAAAACCATTTCCGGCCTCGTTATTCTTTCGTTTACTCTCTCTCACCCACGATAAACGTGTCGCTGACCGGGGGGAGGGTGACGTGAAGCTGTGTGTAGACGACACCGGCGCCGTCGGATGCCGCTTCGCCCGCG
>JAGCAH010000120.1 GCA_017652805.1 Thermoguttaceae bacterium
CGTCAGGTCGCCGGATGTATAGATCCCGCCGCCGACGTAGGAATCGGCCGAGTTCGCGGAAATAACCGAATCGACAATCGTCAGGTTCCCGGTGCTGAAAATCCCGCCGCCGTAATGCGTCGATATATTCCCCGTCACGGAGCAGTTGAACAGAGACAGCGTACCGGAGTTTTTAATCGCGCCGCCGTCACCGGCATTTCCGCCGGTAAGCGTCAGACCGATAATCTTCACCTCAGCGCCGCCATTGTCGGGAATGAAGAAGATTCGGCTCTTTCCGGCTGCGTCGACCGTGATCCCGCCGATGGAAGTCGCGTCGATGTTGATCCCCTTGGGGATATCAATCTGCGTACAGCGGAGCGTGATCGTCTCGCCCGCCAGATAGTCGGCAAACCGCACCGTTTGGCCCGTTTCCGCGATCGAGACCGCCTCGCGCAACGAAGTCAGCCCGTCGGTGCTGTCAACGACATCAAGTTCGGTCGTCACGAGCAAGGGGTCAAAAGGCATAATCGTCAGCGTCGCGCTGCCGGTCCAGGCGTCGTAGTTCGGCCCGATAACCTTCGCGTAAACCGTGTACGAGCCGATTTCCGTGAACGAAGGAACCGCAGACGTGTAATTCACGCCGTCCTGCGAATAAAGAACCGTCGGGGACACAAGGGATTGATTCACCTTTACCGAAATCGAATGAGCGGCCCCATCGTATTGAACCGTCCTGTCCTTGAACGTCACGTCAAAAGCCGCGGGTGTAATCGCTGCACAGAAGCTTTGCATAACCGGAGCGATGTAGTTGTTCGCATCTTTTCCGGCGAGCGTGTAACAGACCGGAACTTTATAAGTTCCGACATTCGCCGACGGGAACGCGCCGGAAGCCGTAACGGTGACGTTATCTGAACCGATGACGCCTTGGAGCGTACCGGCCGTAATCTGGGCGTTCGTCGTCGCGTCGTAGACCTTATCGCTCACTGTCGTTCCGGCAATGCCAAGCAGCTTCTTGAAAATGTGCGCGGTAGTGGCCGCGTTCGCAACCGAGTAGTTACCGGCATCCGCGCCGCCAAGGGTATAGGTCACCGTCACGGTCCGGTTCGGGCCGGCGTTCTTGTTGTCAAACGCACCGTTCATCGAAACGATCTTAACTTTATCGTTTCCGATAACTCCGACGAGCGCGCCGCCGAAAACCTCCGCGTCCGTCGTCCCGTCGTAAATCTTATTGGACGCCGTCGTGCCAGTAACCGTAAGCTGCTTCGGAGTAATGCTCGCGGTAGCGGTCGCGTTCGCAGCCGTGTAGTTGCCGGCATCCTCGCCGCCAAGGGTATAGGTCACCGTCACTCTCTTGCCCATACCGGCTTTTTTGTCGCCGAACGTACCTTTCATCGAAGCGATCTTAACATCATCGTTTCCGAGAACTCCGACGAGCGTGCCACCGGAAACCGTCGCGCTTGTCGTCCCGTCGTATTCCTTATCGGATGCCGTCGTGCCCGTAACCGTAAGCTGCCTCTTGAAAATGCTTGCGGTGGTCTTCGAATCCGCAACAGTGTAGTTACCGGCATCCGCGCCATCAAGGGTATAGGTCACCGTCACGGTCTTATCCGTACCGGCGTTCTTGTCGCCGAACGTACCTTCCATCAAAGCGATCTTAACATCATCGTTTCCGACAACTCCAACGAGCGTGCCGCCGGAAACCGTCGCGTCCGTCTTCCTGTTGTAGACCTTATTCGACGCCTTTGTGCCCGCAACCGTAAGCTGCTTCGGAAGAATGTTCCCGGTAGCGATCGAATCCGCAACCGTGTAGTTGCCGGCATCCTTGCCGCCAAGGGTATAGGTCACCGTCACG
>JAGCAH010000121.1 GCA_017652805.1 Thermoguttaceae bacterium
CGGCGCCGACGTGGCCTACCGCGTCCGCGCGCTGGGAACCGGTTCCTATACCGATTCGGCGTGGAGCGGCACCAAGACGTTCAACGTCTGTCCGATGGACGTGAACGGCGACGGTGACATTTCCGGCGGCGACCGTTCGATTGTCGCGCTGATGTGGCTTGCCGAAGATGGGGACGACAACTATCAGAGCTATGCCGATATCAACGGTGACGGCGAAATTTCAAACACGGACCGGCCGTTTATCGGGGGTAACTGGACGAAAGAGGCGGGCGACGCGGATCTGCTCTATCCCCGCGCGCTTCGCGCCGCCGACACGGCCTTCGCCGAGTATGCCTCGGCGGAGCCTGACGCTGACTCGGATCTGTTCTGAACTTTCGGCGCGGCGGGACGAGCTTCGCGAGGAGATCGACGCTCTGACCGGCCGCGAGAACGACCTTCGCCGACGCGAAGCGATTATCGCGCGGAAAGCCGCCGATCCCGACGCCCGCGAGACCGCCCTGCGTCAGAAGACCGAGTCGTTCCGCGCCCGCAGTGAAAAAGTCCTCAGCGAGATCAGCCGGCAGAAAGAAGAAGTCCGCCGACTGATTTCGGCCAGACTCGGGTGAAGAATCGGGCGGCTTACCCTCTTCTTATCGGAAACCATCCCGTAACGAATCATTCCCTCCAGCGATAAGAAATGCTCGCATCGAGATGATTGGCGCACTCAGGCCATTTTTTCCCCTTTCCGAAAAGAATCTCATTTTTGCGGTCAGAAAAGAAGCGCATAGTTGACAAACGGAATGGGAAGGGTATAAACGGGCAAGGAGAGCTTTTGGACCGGGGTGAAGATTTTGCCCGGTGATCGCGAATTTCCGCAAAAAATACGTCTGACGGACAGAAAACCGAAAATATTAACCGAGCATTTATTACACAGTTTTACACCAAACCAAAGGACTTGTAATGAGAAACGTATTCAGCCCCCGTAAACTTCGTCTTGAATCTCTTGAAGAACGGACCCTTTTAGCCGTCATGGCGGGAGGAATCGAACGGGCGTCGCAGCTTGCGGCGCCGACCGAGGCGTCGACCTGGTTGGTTAACACAACGGACGACCCGACAAGCTGGTACACGTCCGATAACATACTTTCCCTTCGCGAAGCGATTGACATCGCCGCGGAAGGCGACACGATTCTGTTCGACGCTTCGCTTTCCGGTCAGATGATCGTTCTTGCGGGAGGAGAACTGACGGTTGATAAGGGGATTTCCATAGACGCGACGGATATCGGCGGGATCACGATTGACGCTAACGGGCAGAGCCGGGTCTTTTGCGTTTCCGGCGGTGACGAGACAAGCCCTGTTGAACTGATCGGCCTGACGATTACGGGGGGGAACAACAGCTACGGCGGCGGGATTTACAATGATGGCACGCTTACCATTACGAATTCGACGATTTCTGGGAATACCGCTTCTTATGACGGCGGCGGGATTTACAATATTGCCACACTTACGCTGACAAATACCATTATTTCACTCAATTATGCCGGTAATTTTAACGATGTTTACGGTTCCTACTCCGGGAGCAACAATATCGTCGGTGATGACCCCGGTTTCGTTGTTGACCCTGTCTTTGACG
>JAGCAH010000122.1 GCA_017652805.1 Thermoguttaceae bacterium
GATCGTTTTCCCGGCCAGTTCTTTAACGAAGGTAATCGTATCCCCCTCGTAGGCGTTGTAAATCGCTTCCCGAAGAGAAATCTTTCCGTCGCTGTCATTTTCGGTATCGTCCGTCGTCGTCACGATGATCGACGGCTCTTCGGCATTCATCCGATACTCATACGCGCCGATATCAACTTTTCCGTCGGAGATGCGCCGTTTCCCGAGAACGTCGGTTTCGCGTCCTTCGACCACGTCGTTCGTTCCGGCGTTAATCGCGGCGCTCCCTTCCGCGAGAGAGAGATCCAGTTGATCCGCATTGTCAAGGACGCCCGACTTAAAGACCGGAGCGACAACAAAACCGGGATCGACACCGACGATGTTGGAGCTCTTGGTATCGGTATAGGAACCTTTGATATCGGCGTTGCTCGCGGCGCTGTTGAGCGCAACAATGGTGTTGGTCAGCGTAACTTTCTCTTTGGTATAGATTCCGCCGCCGTTTGACTTCGCCGCATTTCCCGATACGGTCGAGCCGACGAGGGTCATCGAACCCGAATTATAGATCCCGCCGCCGACTTGCTTGACCGCCGAATTCGCCTTAATCACCGAGCTGGTAACCTTCAGGGTGCCGGCATTATAGATCCCGCCGCCGTAATGGTTCGACGCGGTATTTTTCTCGACGATCGAACTGGTAACCGTAACGTTTCCGGAACGGAACACGTAAATCCCGCCGCCGTCGTTCGTCGCGGTATTCCCCGTGACTTTGCAGTTCGTCAATTTCAGCGCCGTTCCAACGGCAACCCCGCCGCCGTTTTCGGCCTTCCCGCCCGTCATCGTCAGACCGATCAGCGACACAACGTAGGTTGAATCTTTACCGGTCACATGAGTGACGTTGGTCAGACTGGCCCCGACATTAATCACACGGCTCTTACCGCCGGCATTGATCGTGATTCCCCCGACGGAAGAGGCGTCGATCGTCACGTTCCGGGTGAGGAGAAACTCTCCCCCCTTAAGGTTTATCGTTCCTTTGGAAAGCTTCGGGTCGAACGTAATAACGGCTCGTTCGGGAGCGATCGCGATCGCCTCGCGCAGGGAGAGGAGTCCGTCGTTCTCGAAAGTATCGTTGAGGGTGGTGACGACAAGGCGGTCGGGATTCCCCACCTGAACGGAATAGGCGCCCAGACTCCCGTAATCGGAATAGATCCCCGAAGCGCTGGTCTTGGTTCCGGTACCCTCTACCTTCAGATAATAGGTCCCGGCGGCCCCTTCAAAGTCAAATTCGACATTCAGCCGGTCCGAGGGGTCCTCAATCCGAATCGGATCTTTATCCTTTTTATCCGCGGAATAGAGTTCAACCTTCACATCCAGGTTGGTAATCTCCGAAAGACCGCCAACGAAGAAATGAAGGCGCGAACCGTCCGATTCAAAAACGAACCAGTCGACGTCGGTCCCCTTCTCGATGATCCCTTCGATCTTACCGACTCCGTCGGCGATCGAAAGGCGGCCGGCGCCGTCACGGGAGTTGCCGAAATCGTCTTGGCGGTACCCGAAACCGTTTTTGGTGGTAATGATCTTGAGCTCGTCATCCTTATTGGTTGCGCCACCATATTCCCCCTTCGACCACTGAGACAACTCCTGTTTACCGGAGTCTCCCATAATCGGCCCCCAGCCGTTCTGCCCACTGAAATACTTGCCGGACTTTTCCTTATGCTTCAGACCGAGCGTATGTCCCACTTCGTGGGTCACGGATTCCGCAATCGACTTGATAGGGGCGCTACTTTCCTTCAGGACGGTTTCCGAAAAGACAAAATTGGGAATATCCCCTTTGGTTTTAAACGAGTTAACTTTCGATATGCCCGAACCATGTATTCCGTACCAGTCGGTATACTTTCCGCCGATCGCGACCCGTTGGGCACGTCCCGCGGCGAAGGCGGTCGCCTCCGGCTCAACGGTGGTCACGTTGATATCGAACGGCATAAAATCTTCGGCAACACGAAGCCAGATTTCGTAAATCGCGGCTTTTTCGGTCGCGGAAAACGACGACTTGTCGCTGTCGAGAGAAAACGCGGGAGTGACGATTTTCTTATTCCAAACCGTCCCTTTTGTGGTATGCCCGTTGAAATCGAGGTAAATCGAGTAGGAAGACCCCGGGTTACTGCTGAGTTTGAAGACATCGATATCGGTCATCGAAACCGCCCCGGTATCCATCGGCGCCGCAACCGAGTCATACCCGACGAAGGCCGACTCACCGACACCCCCCGTCACCACGGCGAGGAGGGTTCGATCTTCGAGCGATTCAAGACGAAGTCTGCGAGTTTTCAGTTCTTTTTTCATCGGGTTTCCTTTTCAAAATCATTTAAATCACAGGGGCAGTCCGCACCGGAAATGCGGACGACCCCGCCACCGAACCCCGCCTCTGAAAAGGAAGGTTTCGGGAAAGGGTTACAGAAATGGCTTTTTGTCAAACAGACCGACGCAGTGCGATAACAAAGCGGGAGCTGTTAAAGCAAACGGCGGGTGTCAAACAAAACGGCAGCGCTTGAATTGAATGGGAGATTGTCCGGAAAACGACGGTTCCCGAAACGAAACGCCAAATTCAAACTAAGTCCCCTCCTTTATATATTATACCGAAACGAAGTCAATTGGTGGCGGTCTTTTTTGCCCGGTAAAACAAAAAATTTTTCCGAACGTCCGGACAAATAAAACAGGAAGTAAAACAAGTCAATAGAACGGAACAAACTTAAGACAATCAAAAAGGTGAAATTCTATCAGATTCGGGCGACCGATACCCAATGACAAAACTCCGATAGGTCCGCTGCGATGAAACGAAACCGCCAAGGCTCCGTTTCAACGCCGTGGGAAAACCGATTGTCAATTCCCGGTTCACGGGCGGAACCCCCGAACCGGGGGCTCCGCTCCGAACAGCGGGATCGTCAGAAGAGGAAAAGCGCTATTCGAGAGTCAATTTGACATAAACACACCCTTGATGCTTTCCGCGCTCATTTTTGCCGGGTTTCGCTTCAAGGGGGTGTTTGGTTTCGTCGGAAGAAGAGCGTCCGAACGTTATCTTTCGGCGCGTTACGCGCCGGTTTCGTATTTCAGCGCTTCGGGAAGGGCAATCGTCTTTTCGTAGAGGGCGCGGCCGATGATGCAGGCGGGGATCCCCAGCTCGGCGAGACGGGCGACGTCGGCGATCCGGGTCACGCCGCCCGAGGCGACCAGCGGGATCGACGAGGCGCGGCTCATCTCTTCCATCTCTTTGAAATTCGGGCCTTTCATCATCCCGTCGGTGGCGATATCGGTATAGACGAGCGCCGCCAGGGGAAGATCGGCGAACTGGCGCGCCAGCTCGACCGCCGAGACGCGGCTCGTTTCGAGCCAGCCGTTGACCGCGACCATACCCTCTTTGGCGTCGATCCCCAGAACAAGCCGGCCGGGATACTTCCGCGCCATTTCGCGGAACCACGCCCGCTCTTTCAGGGCGAGGGTGCCGATCACCAGGCGGCTCACCCCCATCTCGAGGTAGGCGCGTATCGTCTCTTCGGAACGGATGCCGCCCCCCAGCTCGCAGGGAACCGAGACGCGGCGGACGATTTCGGCGACCGCGGCGGCGTTTGTGTTGCCGCCGTCCTTGGCGCCGTCCAGATCGACCAGGTGCAGATGCCGCGCCCCCTGGCCTGCCCAGAGTTCCGCCATGTCGGCAGGAACCGCGCCGTAGACGGTCTCGCGGTTATAGTCCCCCTGGGCGAGCCGCACGCACTGCCCGCCCCGAATATCGATTGCCGGCCAGATTTCCATCGTTTTGGCGTCTTTCTAAAACCGGAAGGCCCGGCAGTTCACACCTCAGGAAAAGAGGTTCTCCTCGGTGAGGATTTCGACCTTCGAATCTTTGAGCGCATCGAGCGCTTCATCGGGTTTGTCGATCCGCAGGACGATGACCGCCCGGCCGGAAGGATGGAAGTTGAACCCGTACATGTACTCGATATTGACGCTCGTTTTGGCGAGGATCGCCAGCAGATCGGCGAGCCCGCCCGGCGTGTTCGAAACACTGACCGCCAGAACTTCGGTCACCTTGGCGACCAGGCCGAGCTGTTCGCAGATTTCGACACTCTTCTGCCAGTCCTTGACCAGGAAGCGGAGAATACCGTAATTTTCGGTGTCGGCGAGAGCCATCGCCTCAACGTTCAGACCGGCGTCGGCGAGTTTTCGGCACGCAGAACTCAGGTGGCCGGGACGGTTCTCGAGAAAGAGAGAGATTTGTTTCAGCTTCATAACATCGCTCCTTTTTTTACGCGGAATCAATGGTCGGACACGAGCTTTCCACGACTTTTGTAGTTTAACCGATCATAGCGAATGCGTCAAGTTTCACAACGGGGGAAAAATTTTTTCGCGAAAAAGAAAGCGAGTCGGAAAAGGGGAAAATCACAATAGGCCGATAATGTCGAAAGCGCCCTTCCCCGCCGGGAACAACGGGAGCGCGCCAGAGTCTCCGCAAAGAAGGATGTGATCGGAATGCAGCCGGAAAAGCCGTGGGAAATCGAACGAGCCGAACTTTTGGAACAGATCAGGCAGCTTGAAGAGCGCCTGGAACAGGTGGCGCAGCTGACGGCGGTCGGCGAACTCGCCTCGACGACGACCCACGAGTTCAACAATATCCTGACGACCGTTCTGAACTATGCCAAGATGGGGATCCGCCATCAGGACAAGGAGACCCGCGACAAGGCGTTTACCGCGATCTACGACGCCTCGACGCGAGCCGCCAAGATCACCGCCACCGTCCTCGGCCTGGCGCGGAACCGAAAGCCCGGATTCGAACCGACCGATCTGGTGGCGATCACCGAAGACGTTCTCCTCCTCCTTGATCGGGAAATGAACAAGTACCGGATCAGCGTCGAGAAGGATTTCCGGCCCGTGCCCGAAATATCGGCGAACGCCAACCAGATCGAGCAGGTTCTGGTCAACCTTCTGATCAATGCCCGCCAGGCGATGCCCCAGGGGGGGCGCCTCATCCTGAAAATCGCGCCCGACGCGGCCGGGCGGACGGTCGAAATGCTGATCCGCGACTTCGGAACGGGGATTCCCGCCGATAAACTGCCGAAGATATTCGACTCGTTCTACACCACCAAAAAGGGGCCCGACGAGAGCGGTAAAGGGGGAACCGGTCTCGGCCTTTCCCTCTGCAAACGGATCATCGAACGGCATCACGGAAAAGTGCGCGTCGAAAGTACTCCCGGGAAAGGAACCGCCTTTACGCTCCGATTCCCCGCCCTTCCCGCGCAGGAGTCGGCCTCGAAGTAGCCGCGCCGGCGAGCCCCGCTTTTTCGGCCGACGTCGGCCGGGCGCGGGAAACCTCTTTCTATTTATTCTCCTTTCTATTATAATGGGACTGGTTGTTGATCCCGTCCCTTTGGGGCGGGAAGTTTCCCTGTTTGCGAAAAAGTTTTGCCGACTTCCGTGCTATGCCGAAAGCTCTATGTATCTTCGCGATGGCGATTTTCGCCATCTTACTGCTGATGTTCCTGCTCGATCTCTTGATCGGGATCCCTTTCGGACGGGCAAGTATGATAACCGATATCTGGTTCGTCGTAAGCGGCGGAGTTCTCGGCACGCTCAGTTTTTTCATTTTTCGCAAACTGAAATAAAACCTTAACAGGGAGCGCCCCGCCCGCCCCCTTTTCGCAACGTCTCGCTCACTCGGCGCCCGCGCGCCGATTTTCGTTTTTTCAGGAGATTCGTATGACGATCGAACAACTGAACAAGGCCGTGCCGCGTTGGGAGTTTCCCGAATACCGTCCCGGCGAAAAAGTCGCGCTCTTTATCCCCTGCTTCATGGATCAGTTCTTCCCGGAAGCGGCGATCGCCATGACCAAGATTTTCGATCGGCTCGGCGTTTCGTACACCTATCCCCCCGAACAGACCTGCTGCGGCCAGCCCGCGTTCAATTCCGGCTATCGGAAAGACGCGATCAAGGTCATGAACAAGTTTCATGAGGTCTTCGGCGGCTACGATCTGATCGTCACCCCGTCGAGCGCCTGCGCCGCGATGGCCCGCGTCTTTTTCGCCGAGGCCGACCCGAATCTGCCCGCCGCTGAAACGGGAAAGCGCGTCTTTGAGTTCTGCGAATTCCTGGTTAACATCTTAAAGGTTGCCGATCTGGGCGCGCGGTATCCCCGCAAGGTCGGTCTTCATGTCGGTTGTCACGGACGGCGCGAGTTGGGGATGGCCGACGCCGCCGAAACGCTCCTGCTCAACGTGAAAGATCTCGAATATACGCCGATCCCGTCGGTCGACGAGTGCTGCGGGTTCGGCGGCACGTTCAGCGTTAAGATGGCGGGTACGTCGCTGGAGATGGGGAAACTGAAAGTCGCGAACATCCTCAAAAGCGGCGCCGACGTCGTCGCGACCCCCGACCTTTCGTGCGCGATGCATTTCGGCGGAATGATGCGCCACGACCCGGCCTGCCGCAAGGTCGATATCTTCCACATCGCCGAGATCCTTGTACATCAGTAATCGAGATATTTCGGAGAACAGACAACCATGCCGGTAACGCGTACAGTAACGGATTCGGATACGCCTGGCCGAACAGGACGAGCTTCACGCAAGATCCCCTTCCGCGCCGAGCGCCTCGGGGGCTTGCCGCTTCTTCTTTTTCTTTTCCTGTCGATCCTCGCCGCCGCTTGCCGTCCCGAAAAGGAGCCTCCGGCGCCCCCCGCGCCGAACCCGGCGCCCGTCGAGCCGGAATCGGCTCCCGTCGAGGAGCCGCAGCCGCCGGCCACCGCCGAATCGGTCGATGAGATTCTCCGCGACGTGCTGAACGTCTATCAGCACGACATGCTCAAATACTACTCGGACAACGGTTATATCCGTACCGTCTACGAGAGCGCCGGCCGGAGGTTTGAAATGCATTCCCCGGTCAGCATAACGCTCCAAAAGCCGAACTACCTCCGCATGGAGGTGGGCAGCGGCCTGCTGGTCTGCGATGGGGAATACCTCTGGGGAACGATCGAATCGCCCCTGTATGACGGGAAGATCCTTAAAGTCAAAGCGCCGCACATCTTTTCGACGGTACGCGAATTCTATCCCGACCTGAAACTCGGAACCGCCATGAATCTGCCGATCCCGAGCAATATCTTCTGGGCGCCGCCGCAGCTGATTCTCCTGATGGCGCGGGAGCCGCTGAAAACCCTGATCGGGGCGAACGCGCTGAAACCCTCTCCCGGAACGCCGCTGGTACGGCTCCTTCCGCCCCGATACCTCCGTTTCGACCCGAGCGATCCCGATGCCGAGACGATCGCCTGCGACCGGGTTCTGGCGAACTCGCCGCAGGGGGGGCGTATCTTCTGGATCAATCGTGAAACGAAAGGGATCGTCCGAATCGAACTTCCGATCGAGCAGACGCCGGTACCGACCGGAATCGACCGCGTTTTGGAAATCACGATGGATTTCCCCGACCAGGTCATCTCCGATGAGGTTCCCCTCTCCGAAACAACCCCTCCGCCGGCCTTTACCGTTAGTGTGCCGCCATCGGTCGAAATGGTCGACGAATTCGTCTCGGCGGAACTCGGCTTTTACGGGAACCGCGCCGCTTCGCTTGAACTTGCCCCCCTCTTTTCGGGAGACTCGCCCATCAAACTCGACGAGCCGAACGGGCAGATCCGCGTCTACGCGCTCTGGGGGGGAGCGGACAACTCGTCCCTCGCCTGGAAGAGGAGTAAAGAACTCCTGAAAGAGATGGATCAGACCGCCGCGATGTTCGTCAACCGCCCGAGTGTCGCGTTCTACGCGGTCAATGTCGACGAGAACAGCCGCTCAAATGCGACGGTCATCTCGGACTACGGCGAACTCAATTTCAAATTCCCCCTCTATCGGGTCGAAGCGGCCGACCTCAAAAGTCCGCCGTTTGCGCTGATGTCAAAACCCTCGATGGTGATCATCGACGGGAACGGGATCGTTCAGAAGTACTACAACCAGCCGACTTCTCACGTCACGCTCTATTCGAACCTGCTCATGCTCACCGAGGGGAAAGATATTTACAACGCCGATATCAATGCTTTCAAGGAAGCGAAAGAGGAATACGCCGAACTCCTCCGTTCGGCCGAAGAAAACGACTATTACGCCACCGACGGCGAGCCGTCCGAGGATTTCGTTAAGTACGTGCCGGAATCGGATCCCGAAAAGATGACGGCGACGAAAATCTGGGAACAGGTTCTCCCCGATGCCTCGAATCCGCTGGCCCTCGCCGACGACGGCGGCCCCACCTCCGAGCTCGTCCCCCCCGAATCGGTTCTGGTCCCCTACAGCGGGAGCCTGATCGCGGTTTTGAATACCGAGGGGAAACTCCTCAACTCGGAACAGACCGGGACGGGAGAACCGATCAGTTTCGTTCGAATGAGCCGGGCGGGGGACGGACGGCGCTGTTTCGCCGCTTCGTCGTTCCTCGAAACGCACAAGGTCTGTATTTTCGGCGACCGGCTCGAACTGATCAATACAGCCAATCTGGGAGCGCGGAGTCATCAGTGGGTCGCCGACGCGCTTCTGAACGACGAGAATCAGGACGGCGTGCCCGAACTACTCGTCGCGCTCTGGGGCGATCCCGCCTCGAATCCGATGCCGGTCGACGGGATCTACGCGGTCGCCACTCGGGGAACGGAAGGCTCGGATCGCGGAACGCTCTTCTGGAAAGACGAGTACCCTGTATTGCCGCTGCAGCTCGGGTTCATCCGCCGGAACGTTCCCGGAGGAACGACGCGACGCACGCTGATGGCGGCGAGCCTCTCTTCGGAAAAACGGAGTATCCTGATCGAAGACGATATCGACAGCGGCCAGCGGATCAAGACGGTCGAGCTGCCCGAAGATATTTCGATCCTCTGGTTCGCCCCGCCCGACGACGCGAGCGACCGAACCAAAACGACCGAGGCGGTCGCGGCGCTGATCAAGCATAACAATTCCCCGACCCCCTGTTTCGCGATCATCTCGCTTGAAGGAGAAATCGTTTCCGAAACCGAACTTCCGGAAAGCTCATGGAACGTGCAGACCGACCGAATCATTCCCTGCGATCTCGATAGAGACGGCAGAACCGAATGGATCGTGCCGACCCGCGAGGGGGTGATCTGGTTCTTTGAGGAGGACGGCGCCTTCTTTGATAAATTCTCGGTCGGCCGTGAAGTCACCGGCGCGGCGCTGGCCGTCTGGACGAACGGAACGTACCTTATCGTCTCCCACCAGATGGGAGTCTTCGCCTATAAGATTGAACTGAATCCGAACCCCGAAACGAAAGACAAGGATGAAGAATGAACAATGAATTGATTTGGCTCGGACACAATTTCTGGCGGCTGCGCCTGGGAAAGACCGTGTTTGTCGTCGATCCCTTCTTTACCGCTCAGACGCGTGAAGAGACCGACCGGCTCATCGACGAAGTTCCGGAAATTTTCCACGACGGCGACTCGATGAAAATGCAGAACGTGGTCAAGACCGATTACGTCCTCCTCTCGCACGGACACAGCGACCACTGCGGCGAGGCGCAGATGGTTCTGACGATCAACGACGCGACCCTGATCGCGATCGCCGAGGTCGCTTCGTGGTTCCGGCAGAAGGGATGCCAGAAGGTCGAACCGATGAACGTCGGCGGCTCGCTTCGGATCAAGACCAAGACCCCCCCGTATAACATTCGGGTGGGGGTGGTTTCGGCGACGCACAGCTCGACCCTCCCCGACGGCGTCACCGGCGGAAACGCCGTCGGCTTTCTGATCTCGTTCCCGAAAATGAAAGACGGCGGGTACGTCAATAACGACGAATCGATCGGATTTTCGAAGCCGATCCGTCCCCTTTCCGAAATCCTGGCCGGCTGCCATAACATCTACTTCGCGTGCGATACCGGCTGGACCGCCGAAATGCCGTGGATCGGCCGGCTGGGAATCGACCTGGCGGTTCTGCCGATCGGCGACCGCTACACGATGGGGCCGGAACTCTCGCTCGACGCGATCGCCGCCCTTAAACCGAAAACGGTCGTTCCGGGTCATTTCAACACATGGCCCCCGATCGCGCAGGACGCGCAGGCGTGGGCCGAGGCGGTCCGCCGACAGGGAATCGCCGAACCGGTCGTTCTTTCCGGTCCGCTCGACAGCTATAAATTCTAAAACGGCGTCATGACCGGAAGAACCACGGAACCTGAGCCCGACGTCATGATCGAAGCTGACCGGCTGAGAAAAATCTACGGCCGGTTCGCCGCGGTCGACGACGTCTCGTTCACGGTTCGGCGCGGCGAGGTCGTCGCGTTCCTGGGACCGAACGGCGCGGGAAAATCGACGACGATGAAAATGCTTACCGGCTATCTGACCCCGACTTCCGGGTCGGCGCGGCTTGCCGGAATCGACATGACCGAAAACCGCCTTGCCGGGGCGGCTCTGTTGGGCTATCTGCCTGAAAACGGTCCCCTCTATCCCGATATGACCCCGCGCGCCCTTTTGCGTTTCTTCGGGGAAGTCTGGCGCGTGCCGAAAAAAGAGCTCCCCGCGCGGATCGACGAGGTCGCCGAACTGTGCGACCTGCGCTCGGTGATGAATAAGCCGATCGGCTGTCTGTCGAAAGGGTACCGCCAGCGGGTCGGGATGGCCAACGTCCTCCTCCGTCGGCCGGAAGTCTTAATCCTCGACGAGCCGACCACCGGACTCGATCCGAATCAGATTCTGCAGGTGCGCGAGACGGTCAAACGGATCGGCCGCGAAAAGACCGTTCTCCTTTCGACGCACATTCTGCAGGAAGTCAAAGCGGTCGCCTCCCGCGTCCTGTTCCTCTGCCGCGGCCGCCTGGTCTTCGACGGGTCGGCCGACCGTTTCCTCGCCGAGGGGGACGCCGAGGAGCGGTTCTACCAACTGTCGCGTGAAAATGAGGCGGCGCCCGCCGTATAACGTCCAAGAAAGTTCCCGGCGAGATCGATGTTCGCGGTTTTTAAAAGAGATTTCGTTTCCTACTTCCTGAACCCGACCGGGTACGTCTTCATCTGCGTTTTCGTACTCCTCAGTTCGGCGGCGGCGTTTCTCCCGGACGATTTCATCAACTCGAATCTGGCGAACCTCTCGCAGCTGAACATCTGGTTTCCGTTCATCTCGCTGATCTTCATTCCGGCGGTGACGATGGGGATCTGGGCGGACGAGCGGCGGAACGGAACCGCCGAACTCCTCCTGACCTCTCCCCTTTCGACCGCGCAGACGGTCTTGGGGAAATACGCCGCGGCGGTCGGCGTCTATACCACGTCGCTCCTCTTTTCGTTTCTGGCAAACTGGATCATCCTCGCCTGGCTCGGTCGGCCCGATTTCGGGCTTTTCGTTTCGACCTACTTGGGATACGAACTGATCGGCCTGGTCATGCTCGCCCTGGGAATGTTGGGCTCGTTCCTTTCGCACCAGCTGACGGTGGCGTATATCTTCGGCGTCCTCTTTAACGTGCCGTTGGCGGTCATTCGCTGGGCGGACGCCCTGCCGGTCTCGCGCCGGGCCGCCTCGTTTTTAAAGGCCGCGAGCCTCGACGCCTTCTTCGAGCCGTTCGGCCGCGGGATCGTCTCCCTTTCGGGAATCCTTTATTTTACGCTGATCCCCGCGGTGATCCTCTACCTCTGCGTCATTCTGACCGACACGCCCCGCTGGACGGCGCGCCGTCCGCTGGCGCGTCTGTCGCATTTTGCGCTCCGCGCCCTCTCGGCGCTCGTGCTGACCGCCTCGCTCGTCGGGCTGGTGCGTCAGCATGACGCGCGCTATGATATGACCGAAGAGAAACTGAGTTCCCTTTCCGACGAGTCGATCCGCCTGATCGACGGGTACGTCTCCGATTTTCCGACGGCGATCGAAGCGTATATCAGTCCGGAAGTCCCGCCGGAATATACCCGTACGCGGTTGGATCTGCTCACCTTCCTGGGCGAGCTGAAAAACCGGCTTGGCGGTCGGGCGTTCGTTACCGTCAGCTCGATCCGCGCCAACACCCGCGCCGCCTATCAGCTCGAGAAGAAATACGGCGTTAAGCCGCGGCGCGTGGCGTTCGAGACGCGCGGGCAGCTGCGCGAAGAGTCGATCTTCCTGACCGTCGTCTTCCGATCCGGCCCGAAGACGGTGGTGATTCCTTTCATGAACCGCGGGCTCTCTCCCGAATACGAACTGGTCAGCTCGCTGGTCAATGTCGGCGGCCGCGAAAAGAAACGCCTGGGAATCCTCAAAACCGACGCGCTCCTCTTCGGAAAGACCGATTCCGCCGGCCGGGCGGTCGTCCCCCGCTGGCAGCTTGTCGACGAACTGGCGCGGCAGTACCGGGTCGAAGAGGTCGATCCCGCCGACCCGATTCCGGCCGGAACCTACGACGCGCTGGTCGCGGTTCAGCCCTCGTCGCTCGACCCGGCGCGGCTGGCGAATTTCACCGACGCGGTGGCGCGGGGCGAGGCGGCGGTCATCTTCGAAGATCCGTTCCCCCTCTTCGCCGATTTCCTCGCCGGAACGGATCAGCCGAAAATCTACCGCCCAGACCTGGGAATCCTCCCCGCGCCGAAAGGGGAAATCGGCCGGCTCTGGTCGACCCTGGGCGTTCTGTTCGGAACCGACATTCTCTGGAGCACGTATAACCCGTATCCGAAACTGGCGTTCTTTTCGGAAGAGTTCCTCTTCGTCGACGCCAAGCCGCTCAAATTGGAAGAGCCGAAAGGGACGCCGCAGGACGGCGGAACCCCCGGCGGCCGAAAGAAGGTGCGCGTTTCGGAACTCCTTCCCGCGGCGTCGGCGGGGGAATCCTCCTCGTTCAATCCGAACGAAGAGTCGGTCGCGTCGCTCACCCATCTTCTCTTTCCGTTCGCCGGGTATATCGTCGCACAGCGAAACGGCGCCGCGGACGTGATCCCGCTGGTCACCGCCGAAGCGCAGGGGACCGCTTCGGCCGACGCGAACAACATCATCCGCGCCGGCGTGCAGAGCGGCGTCCGCAAACGAACCGAACGCCGCGGGCTCTACACCCTCGCCGCGCGGATCGCCGGGCCGGCGCCGGAATACGCGCGCGCCGAAAACAACCCCGGCGCGCGGCTGAACGTGATCCTGGTCAGCGATCTCGATTTTCTGACGCCCGGCATTTTCCGTCTGCGCGAAGAGGGGAGCGATCTGCCGGGGGGCGCGCGGCTCGATTCGGACAACGTCACGTTCGTCTTGAACGCGATCGACGCCGCGGCGGGGGACGAGCCGTTCATCCGCCTGCGCAGCCGACGGACGCGCCATCGAACCCTGACGGCGGTCGAAGACGCCCTGCGCGACATTCAGAACCGCGCCTCGCTCGATCAGATTGCCTTCTATAAGGAACTCGAAGCGACGCGCGCCGCCGAGACCGATAAAATGAACCGCCGAATCGCCGAGCTGGCGAACGCCGGCGGAAAGGGGGGAGAGCTGGGTGAAAAAGAGACCGCCGAAATCAACTCGGCGGTGATCGCCATGCAGGATCGGCTCAAGCGCGACTTTGACGAAAAGAACGAGGAATACAACCGAAAAGTCGAAGACTCGCGCCGGCGTATGAACGAGAAGGTCCGGCAGATTCAGGGACGGTACAAGCTCTGCGCGGTTCTCCTGCCTCCCCTTCCCCCTCTTTTACTGGCATGCGGCGTCTATATCCGCCGCGCGTGGACGCGCCGCCGCGATCGGCGGTAGCGCGCCGATATGCGAAGGCGGGCCGCCCCCCTTCGCGTCATTCGACCACCAGCTCGTACCAAAGCGTTTTGTATTGCGGGCCGAGCGAAACGCGGCAGCCGGTCCCGCTGCTCTCGGCGGAGACGGCCTCGCGCCGGTCGCCGGCCTCGTCGAGCGGATAGACGCTTACCCGTTCCGGCGAAAGACCGTTCAGCTCGAGCGTCAGGGGGATCCCTTCGCAGAGAACCGGGCTTTCGCCCCCCGAACCGCCGTAGTCGGACGCGGCGGTCAGTTTCCCCTCCTCATAGACCTTGAAGACGGCATCCGTATTCCGAACCAGGCCCGTGGCAGCAAGAAGGTAGCGTCCGGGCGCCAACGTTCCCTTTTCGCCCGCGGCGGAGAGATTCGCCGCGGTCAAAGAGACTGTCGTCCAGTCCATCCGTGTGGCGCCGGGCGTGAGTGTCAGCCCTTCGAATTCGAACGAACGCCCCCGGACGAACCCGGTAAAGACTTTGACTCCCTGTGTGTCAACCGTGAAGAACCCGCCTTCCGGCTCCTTCCAGTTCCAGCGGAGCTCGCCGAACTCGTTGCGGATTTCGCCGTCTTCGGGGCAGCCGAATTCCTCCGGAAGCTGATCCCAGGAAGTGATGTTGACGCTGTCGGCGGGCAGCTCCGTTTTCAGTCCGTCGTCGGTCGGGCGCATTCCGGTCCAGCAGACCATCGAAAGGGTCGGATCCGCCGAGAGCCGGTTCTGAATCGGGGTCCATTCGGTCTTGTACTCGGAGATCAGCCGAAGTTCGTCGGCGCGCGAAAGATCCTGAACGTGAATGTATTTCCCCGGTCCGCTTTTCACGTCGCCGCGCTGAAGGATGGCGTAACAGGCGGGCAGATGAACCATCTTCGCCTGGTTACCGCACATATCGAAGAAAAAAGTCTGCGCGTCCGGCTCAAAATTCTGGCCATGCGACCAGGCAAACTGGTTGATTCCGGTCCACCCCTGATACGCGCCGACCGCCGCGATCATCAGATTTCCCTCCGCTCCGTAGAGGTTCGGATAGGCATGGTCGTATTCGCTGACAACCAGAGCCCTGCCGAGAAGACGGTTTCTCGACATCCGGGTCGGTTCGCCGCCAGTACGGCTGTTGGTCATCGCGGCGTTGACAATATACCAGTCCTTCCCGTCCCACGGGACGTGGGGGAACGCGGGGTGATGCCAGTAGGCGTGGTTGTCGCAGTAGTCGGTCTTCGCCTGGGCGTACCACGCTCCGTATTGC
>JAGCAH010000123.1 GCA_017652805.1 Thermoguttaceae bacterium
CGGCGGTTTTGAGTCGGCGGCCGGTCTGACCGGCGGCGGGATCCTTTCGACGGGCAATTATCCGGGGAAAGCGCGTACTCCCGACGAACTGCGTCAGGATGCCGAAAAGGCCTTCTCGATGATTCCGGGAAAACACCGCTTCAATCTGCATGCCATCTATCTTGAAAATCACGGCAAGGCGGTTCCGCGCGACGAAATCCAGCCTGAACATTTTAAGGGGTGGATTGACTGGGCAAAAGCTCAAAAGCTCAACGGGCTCGATTTTAATCCGACCTGCTTCTCGCATGAGTTCGCCGCCGACGGGTACACCCTCGCACATCCCAAAAAGGCGATCCGCGACTTCTGGATTCGCCATGGGATCTGTTGCCGCAAAATTGGTGAGGCGATGGGGCGCGCGCTCCATTCTCCTTGCGTCATCAACCACTGGATGCCCGACGGGATCAAAGATATTCCGGTCGACCGCCTCGCTCCGCGTCAGCGGCTGATGGAATCGCTCGACGCCATTTTGGCCGTCGATATTTCGAAACGGTATGTCCTCGACTCGGTGGAATGTAAGCTTTTCGGGATCGGCAGCGAAAGTTACGTGGTCGGAAGCCATGAGTTCTATATGGGGTATGCCATGTCCCGCGGCACCCTTCTGACCCTCGATACCGGTCACTTCCATCCGACCGAAGTGGTCGCCGACAAACTTTCGTCCCTCTCGCTCTATGTCAAGGAATTCCTTCTGCATGTCAGCCGCGGCGTTCGTTGGGACAGCGATCACGTCGTTATCTGGAACGACGAGCTGCATCAAATTGCCGAAGAACTCGTTCGGAACAACCTCCTGGGCCGCACGCATATCGGTTTGGACTTCTTCGACGGGACGATTAACCGCGTCGCCGCCTGGACGATCGGTACCCGCTCGATGATCAAGGCGCTCCTTTCGGCGATGCTCGACCCAATCGCCGAGATGCGCAAAGAAGAAAAATCCTTCGACTATACCAGCCGCCTCGCTACGCTCGAAGAGATGAAAACGATGCCGTTTGCCGCGGTTTGGGACTACTATTGCCAGTCGAAAGATGTCCCGGTCGGGATGGATTGGCTCAAGGAACTTAAAAAGTATGAGGCTGAAGTTCAGTCGAAACGTATCTGATTCATATTGAGGGGATAATCGATGAACCAAATTTTTTTAGGTGTCTTCTTTCTCATCCTGGCCGGTATCGCGGCGGGTGGGTTCTATATGCCCTATAACGGGGTGAAAAAATGGTCTTGGGAGGTCTACTGGATCACCGGAGGGATCATGAGCTGGATCATCGCCCCCTGGGTGATGGCGTTCATCCTGACCAAAGATCCGGTTCACGCGATCGCGGCGACCTGGCAGGTCGATAGGGGCGCGGTGATCGCCGCCTACCTTTTCGGAATGATGTGGGGGGTCGGCGGCCTTTCGTACGGTCTTGCGATCCGCTATCTGGGAATGTCCCTCGGGATCGCGGTCGCCAACGGTTTCTGCACCGTCATCGGGACGCTGATGCCCCTTTTCCTCAAAGGGGAGTTCGCTTCGAAGATTCTGGCGACCGACGCCGGTCGAATCAATCTTTTCGGACTGATCGCCTGCGCGCTGGGGATCGCCCTGGCCGGCGCCGCCGGAATGTCCAAAGAGAAAGAAATGTCGGATGAGGCGAAGAAAGAATCGGTTAAAGAGTTTAATTTCGTCAAAGGGATGATCATCGCCACCATCGCCGGCGTTTTCAGCGCGGGGATGGCGTTTGCGATCGATAAGGCGGCTCCGGTTGCCTTCTCGAGCGAACATTTCGGTACCGAAACTCTCTGGACCGGTCTTCCGAAACTTTGCGTTATTCTGCTCGGCGGGTTCACCACCAACTTCATCTGGTGTATGTACCTCTTGGCGAAGAACAAGACGTTTTACGAGTTTACCGGCAAATATCAGAAGGCCGATCTGACCGCCCAGGGGATCGACGCCAAAAACGCCGAAGCCGTCGCCCAGGCCGAAAAGGCCGGGAAGCTCAAGGGGCTCCGGATTCCGATCCTCGCGAATATCTTTTTCGCGATGTTCGCCGGACTCCTTTGGTATATGCAGTTCTTCTTCTACACGATGGGTGAAACGAAGATGGGGACGTTCAAGTTTTCCTGCTGGACGCTCCACATGGCGTTCGCCTTCATCTTCAGTACCTTCTTCGGTCTGGCGCTTCATGAATGGCGCGGGTCGAGCAAGTTCACCAAATCGCTCCTGATGATGGCCCTGGCGACCTTGATCTATTCGACCTTCCTGGTCGGGTACTCGAACTTTATGAACGCCGACGCCGATAACGTCACCACTAAGGTCGTCGCGGCGGAAGCCGCCGGTGAGGGCGCCGCTTCGACGCTCGTGACCGAACGCGCTTTAACGGCCGAACAGGCGACGAAAATGACCGAGTCGATTGAGGCGGCCAACCAGGAGAAGGCGGCGCTGAAAGAGAAGGAAGAGAACGTTAAAGCTCAGCTTGACGAGCTCTATCCCCAGGCATCTCCTGACGGGGCCGCTCAGTAGAGTTTTTCGCAACCCCGGGGGAACTCCCGGGGTTTCATTTTTTCCGGCGATAGGTTAAAAGACCGTCTTGACGGTTTTTTAACCTATCGAAGCGGGAATTCATCCTTTTAAACGGGAAACTGATGGTTAACAAAGAGAATTCCTCTCCCCTGACTAAAGAATCTCTTGCCGAGCTTTGGAAAGAGTATCAAGATCATTTTGAGTCGGAAGAGGAATTTTTTCGTACGGTGGCGGTCTGGCCGGTCTGTCCGGAGTGCGGACGCCGCCGTGAAGTCAGCTGTCCTGTCTGCCACCGGGTTAGGAGTCTTTTTC
>JAGCAH010000124.1 GCA_017652805.1 Thermoguttaceae bacterium
CCCGGAATAGATCCAGCCAGCGTGAGGAATCATCACCGCCTTCGCCTCGCAGGTCGGCTCTTTCGGCGACGCGGCGGCGAAAGCGTCGAGCATTCTCGTCTGCTCGTCCCCGCGCGGATAGAACATGCCGGCGACCGCCGCCGGCCGAACGGCGGGCGGCTCGGGCGCCCGGGACGCGGAGCGCGGCGGGACGGGCGCGACCATCGGAGCGCCGAAGTTCCAGGAGTACTGCCGCGCGTTGAACCGCCGGTCGGCGTCCCGGTTTTTCCGTGCCGCCTCGTCGCGCTCGGCGGCGATTTCCTCATCGAAGAAGGGACGGTCGATCGCCAGCCCCTCAAAAATGTTCAGAACGGTTCGGCTGTCGCGCCAGGCGTTCCTGGGAAGTCCCGCTTTCTGACAGACCGCCTCTAAAAACTGCAGGTTGTTCATACCGAACTCGAGCGCCACACCGGGGAGGAGGAGTCCGCGTCGGCCGAGTCCGCTGATCTGCAGACCGTGTCGGCCGATCTCAAACGCCCCCGCGCGCTCTTCCGGCGGGCAGGTCGTCTCGGACATTCCCCACAAGACCCAGACTTCCATCGTAAGGGACTCGAACTCCGAGCCGGACAGCGGGGGAAACCGGGGGTCTTCCCGCGCCGCCGAAATCGCCGAAGCGCGCAACGCCTCGGCGAGGGGCGCTCCGTCGTTCATCCAGCCCATACAGCTGCGCAGCTGGCCGTTCTTCTTGAAACTGACAAACGTACCGAGGACCGGCGTCTCGGCCAGTTCGCCGAGCTCCTTTGAAAAATCGGGGCCGGGCTTCCCGGAACCGCGCCATAGGACGGTCGCGGCGACCTGAGCGCGGGCTGTGTTAAAGATGAGGTCTTCCGCTTCGTGGGTGAAGAGGGGTTTTTCGGTGGCCATGATTCGCTCCTTTGTGTGAAAGATGAAAATAACGGTCTTTGTCTGTCGGAATGTCGGCCGCTCGACACGTGTTAAAGCATGTCGATCGGGTCGACGTCGATGACCCACTCGACCCCGTCGGGCTTGTCGATCTTCTGGGCCAGCGCGGAGCGAATCGCCTCGCGCATCGCCGCGCCGAACGCCGAACGGATATGAATATGCCAGCGCCAGAGCCCCCGGAGTTTCGGAAAGACCGCCGGCGCCGGTCCCATGAGACGGTACCGCAGAGGGGCGCCGCTCTTGTCTTTCGACTCGCCGAGCGAGGCGTTGAGTCGGTCGGCCAGATGCGCGGCAAACGACTCGGTCTTCTCGCCGTCTTCCCCCCGCACGATGATCCGGATCAGTTCGGTAAAGGGAGGATAGCCGACCCGCTGGCGATTGGCGAGTTCCCCGGCGGCGAAGGCGTGAAAGTCGTGCCGCGCCGCCGCCACGATCGCCGGATGCTCCGGCGCGTAGGTCTGAACGATCACGCGCCCCCCCCGTTCCCCGCGGCCCGTACGCCCGGCGACCTGGGTGATCAGATGGAACGTCCGTTCCGAGGCGCGGAAATCGGGGTGATAGAGGGACGTGTCGGCGCTGATCACGCCGACCAAAAGAACGTTCGGAAAATCGAGACCCTTGGCGATCATCTGGGTTCCCAGAAGGATTTTATACTCGCCGCGGCGGAACGCCTCGAGAGCTTTTTCATGAGCCCCCCGGGCTCGCATCGTGTCCATGTCCATCCGGAGGACCGGCACGGAGAATCGGTCGGCGAGCTCCTTTTCGAGCCGCTCGGTTCCGAATCCGCTGAAAAGGATGTCCCCGCCGCCGGAGCAGTCGGGGTTCGGGCAACGGCGTGGAATCGGCGTCTCGTAGTCGCAGTAGTGGCAGATCGCGGCTCTTTCGGTTCGATGGTGAGTCAGAGGAACGTCGCAGTTCGGGCATTTCACGACCTCGCCGCAGCGGGGGCACTGGATTCGGGTCGAATAACCGCGCCGATTCAGAAAAAGGATCACCTGTCCGTCCTCGCCAAGCGCGTCTTCAATCGCCATCGCCAGTTTCCGGTGAATGGCGCCGTGAGCGAACCCCGCCTCGCCGGAGGTGCGCAGGTCGAGGAGCGAGACTTTCGGCAGGGGGTAATTGTTCACGCGCCGGGGCATCGAGATGAGGTCGTATTCCCCCAACTGGGCGTGACGCCAGCTTTCGAGGGAGGGGGTTGCCGACCCCAGAAGAAGAGGAATCCCCTCCTGCCAGGCGCGGTAGCGCGCCGCCTCCCGGGCGTGGTAGCGAGGAAGTTCCCCCTGCTTGAACGAGGTTTCGTGTTCCTCGTCGATCACGATCAGTCCGAGCCGGTCGAGCGGGGCGAAGACGGCGCTGCGCGCACCGATCACGACCTGCGCTTTTCCTTCGCTGATCCGCCGCCATTCGACGTGCCGTTCGATATCGGTCAGATGGCTGTGCAGCACGGCGACCGAATCGAACCGCTGACGGAACCGGCGGACCGTCTGCGGGGTCAGGCTGATTTCCGGAACGAGGACGATCGCCTGTTTCCCCAGACGAACCGCCTCGGCGATCGACTGGAGGTAGACTTCGGTCTTGCCGCTGCCGGTCACTCCGTGAAGAAGGATCGTCCTGAAGGTTCCCGTTCTGACGTAATCCGTAATACGGGCGACGGCGGCGGCCTGGTCGGTGTTCAGTTCGAGCGGATTGGTGCGGGGGACTTCCTTTTGAAGTTCCTCGAAGATTTTACTCTTCCGTCGAACCCGTTCGGCCTGAAGAAGCCCCATCTCTTTGAG
>JAGCAH010000016.1 GCA_017652805.1 Thermoguttaceae bacterium
CCCAGTCGCCGGAGGCATGATTGCCGAGGAACTTGGTGCCGTTGAAGTTCGAAGCGCCGGTCCCGTAATCGAAGTAGATCGCACCGCCGCGGTTGAAGAGGGCACCTTCGGTGTAGTTGCCGGTGAAGACCGATCCGGTATCTCCGACATCCTGGATATTACCGGCCATGACCATGATGGCGCCGCCGTTGGCATTACTGGAGTTCCCTTCGAAGACGTCGTTCTTGAGCGTCACCTTGATCGGGGTCAGGTAGCTGAAGTAGGCGTTCCCCCAGTGGGTCGCGTAAACCGCGCCGCCTTCGCCGTTGGCATGGTTGTTCGTGAAGGTGCAGTTGTAGAGCTTCAGAACTTCGAGGGACGAGTAAATCGCACCGCCGTTGCCGGTCGTGCTGTTGTTGATGAAGGTCGAATCCTTGACCATCAGGTCTTTGCAACGATCGCCTTCGGTGTCAACAAAGAGGGCGCCGCCGTTGCCGGTTCCGGAGTTGTTTTCGAAGGTGGAGCCGCCGACATACAGATTGTTGTAAAGCGACCAGATCACACCGCGGTCCGAACCGGTGTTCCCGGTGAAGGTGCAGTTCAGAATGTCAACGTTCGTTCCGGTGACCATCATGACACTGCCGTAAACAGCGCTGTTGTTGAGGAACGAGCAGCCGTCGAAAGTGACCGTCTTGCCCCATTCGTCATCCTGCATGCCCCAGCCGCAGGCGAAGGCGGTTCCGAAGGAGCCGCCGGTGTTGATGTTCTGGAAGGTCAGGCCCTTGAAGGTGATGTTGGCGTCTTGGGTCAGCTGGAAGAGCGTCTCGGAACCGCCGTCAAACACGGCGCCTTCACCGCCGTCGATCACCAAGCCCTCGTGACGACGGCTCAGTTCGATGGTGGAATCGACGCTGATGTTCCCCAGCCCTTCGGCGAAGGTGACGGTGGTGCAGCCGTCGGTCCCGTAGTAGACCGTCAGAGCTTCACGCACCGAAATCAGACCGTCGAAAACGTCGACGACGTCTTCGGTCGTGGTGACGACCATCGAGGCTTCTTCACCCTGGCGGATCTCGCCGGTGAGGGTTTCGTCGGCCGGAGCGATGTAGTTGCCGGCCTTGGCGCCCGAAACGCTGTACGAAACGGCGACATCCCAGAAACCGACTTCCGCGGAAGCGAACTCGCCCGTGGCGGAAACGGTCACATCGTCATAGAGGGTGGCAACCTCGCCGACAACGACGTCGGCATTAGTCGTTCCGTCATAGGGATGAACGTTGACCGTCGAGCCTTCAACGGTGAGCTGCAGCGGGAGGATCGTGGCGGTGACCAGATAGGTCGCTTCGTCGCCGTAGTCGTCGCCGCACCAGACGTAGAAGGTGTAGTCGCCGGCATCGCGGTAGGTGTATTCGTCAGACCAGTTCTCGCCGTCTTCGGAGTACATCGCCCAGGTCACGGGGCCGTCAAAGGTCACGAGATTATCCGGAACCAATCCGCTGAAAACGACCGTATTGCCGACCGCGCCGCAGATCTGCTCGACCGCGCCGAGATCAACCGCCTCGGCGTAAACGCGGGGATTCCCAAGAGCGTCGGTTTCGGTAACCACGTACTCTTCGTTCCCCGCCTGGAAGGCCTGGTTCTCGCCGACCAGGGTAAAGCCGTCTTCGGCGAAGAGGTCGCCGCCGTTATAGGCGATGAAGTTCGTGCCGAATTCGAAGGTCGAGAGGTTGTAGTCTCCGTCGATGGTGACGGTGTCGTCGACGTTGAGGAGTTTCTTGCCGGTCCCCTGGAAGACGATGCTGTTGTAGAATTTGAACGAGGCGCCCTCGTCGGCACGGAGCGCGCTGCGGGTGTTGTTCGAGATGGTGACGTTGTAACCGACGTTTACACCGGCGGAGGAAGCGAGCCCCTGATCATTCCCGGCAATCACAACGCTGGCGAGAATCAGGGAGCCGCCGTGGTTGCGGATCGTGCCGTTCGGAGCGACGTTGTCGATGAAGAGAGAGGTTTCGACCGAGACGACGGCATCGCTCCAAACGTACAGAGCGGCGCCGTAGGCCTGGGTGCTGTTCTCGGTGAACACCGAGTCGGCGATGGCCGCCTCGGCGCCCTTCTCGACGAAAATGGCGCCCGCGTGAGAAGCGGCGGCATTCCCGGCGAAAACGGATCCGTCAACGGTGAGGGTCGTTCCGGCAGCGGTGTAGACCGCGCCGCCGAACTTGTCCGATTTGGAGGCGGTGATGGCGACATCGGTGAGGGTGAGTTCACCGGCGTTGTAGATGGCGCCGCCGTATTTGGCGTCGTAGCCGTTGGTCAGCACAAAGCCTTCGATCGCAAGAGAAGCGTCGGCGCTGACTTCGAAGATACGGCTTTCGCCCGAAGCGTCGATGGTGATGTCGGTCCCGTCGATGGCGACGTCGCTGTTGATGACCAGAGCGCCCTGAGCAAGGGTGATCGTACCGGTCAGGCCTTCGGCGAAGGTGATCGTATCGGCGTCTCCGCCCAGGGTTTCGGCGTAGGCGATCGCTTCACGCAGCGAGTTGACCTCGTCGGTGGCGTCGACAACGTCTTCGAGGGTGTCGACCACGAGCGAGCCCGGAAGCGGAGCGTCGGAAGCGAGAATGGTGAGGGTCCCGACCGCCGAAAAATCGTTGTAGTTTTCGCGGGAGACCGTCACGGTGACTTCGTAGGAGGAATCGACGTCTTTGTCGCCGTAGAATTCCGGATTTTCTTCATAGACAATTCCGGCATAGGTGTAGGTGACAACATCGCCTTCCTGAACGCCGGCAACCTCGATGGTGTGCGGCAGATAGTCGAAATCGACTTCAACGTCCGAAACGGTGACATCGGTGATGTCGGCGGGGGCGATGACCACGTCGGCCGAACCGTACCAGTCGTTGTAGTTCTCGCGGCTGACCTTCACGTAGGTCGTGTAGCTGCCGGCGGCG
>JAGCAH010000125.1 GCA_017652805.1 Thermoguttaceae bacterium
GCATCTGACGAACGCATTTCTGAACACGCATCATAGGAAACCCCTTTCCCCGGCGGAGCCGGAAATTCGGAAGTCATAAAGGCCAAAAACGCCCCGGGTCGCGATTTCTCGCACGAAAACTGCGGCCGAACCATAAGGACTATACCATAAGGACTATACCATAAGGACTATACCATAAGGACTATACCATAAGGACTATACCATAAGGACTATACCATAAGGACTATACCATAAGGACTATGGGGACGCAACAGGGAGAACCGGAAAAAACAAGTTTTTTCCTGGGTAAAAGCCGCAGGCGGAAAAAAACGCCGCGGTGGGATCCGCGGCGCGTTCGATTCGCGAAAAGGAGACCGCGCGCGTTACTGCATCGCCTGGGCGGCCATGCTGGCGGCGCGCGCTTCGGCGGCGTCGGCGGCCTCGAACTGCGCCTCGGCAATCGAACGGCCGAGTCGGGCGTTCTCGCCGATCAGCTGGCCGATCCGCGCCTCAACCTGCGTGACGGTTTCATTGGCCGTATTCAGCCGGTTTTCAACGATATCGCGCTGTGAGATCATCACGCGGAGCTTTTCGACGGCTTCCCGTTTCTGGTCAAAGAAGGATTGAGATTGGAACCCGTTCTGAGCCGACGGGAGAAGCGAGGCGATATTCGTCAGTCCCTCGCTGCCGATCTTTTTATACACCTCGAGGAGCGCCGCCGATTTTTCCTCAAATTCGGCGCGTTTGTCTTCATCGAGCCCGTTGAACGTTTCGATCAGATCCGGATCGGCGTCCCAATCCTCGGTACCGGGAACCGCGGTGCAGCCAAGCATCGTCAGCTGGTCGCTGATCACCTGGTCGAGATCCCCCTTCGAGCCTTCGCCGCGGGCGTTCAGGATGAAGAGCTTGTCGCGCAGGAAATACTCGCGGAGGATTTTGGTGTCGTAACGGTCGGGATACCGTTTCCCTTCGGGAGGGTCGGCGAACGACTGAAGCGAACGGTCGTCTTTCGCTTCGGCCAGCGCCGCGTCGAAAGCTTCCAGGTCGGCGGCGGTTCCGTAGGTCGTCTTCTGGAAGAAGGCGCGTTCGTCGTCGGAAAGGGATTTATTGAACGGACTTTCGGGGTATTCCTTGAGCCAGACCGAAATGTCGGTCGGCGAGTCGATCGGCAGGAGCCCCTCGTAGACAATCCAGGCGTGATTGGCGTTGATCGACTCGGCGATCCGTTCGCGCTGTTCGGGGGGAACCACGCCGATCGTTCTGACCGTATAGGTGTAGGGTGCGCCTGCTGCGGGAGCGGATTCACCCTCCGACTCGGCGGCGGGAACGCTTCCCCCCCCTTCAATATTGCTGACGGTAAAGATTCCGAGGAATCTCGCCGGTTCGGCGGCCACCTCCGACGGCTCGGCGGATGAGTCGGCGGGAGCGGACAGATTCGGGAACAGAATCCCTTTGTCGAAGATGTAGACAAGATCCTTTTCGCCGACCTTCGCGCTGTCGTTTGTGCGCGCTCCCCCCTCGGTCGGATAGACGGTAAAACTGAGTTCCAGTTCGGAATTCCCCTCCGCTCCGTTTAATGAGCCGGGCTGGCAGATCGTCCAGACTTTGCCGGGAACGAGCGAGTCGAGCTTATCGCTCTTGGCGACCAGCCCCATTCGATTCCACTCCCACTCTTCCCCCGACCTGAGGGGGATCCCGAAAATGTCCGTTCGGATCTTTTCGACCTCTTTGGTTTTGTCCTCGATCTGCTTTTCCTGTTTGGCGATTTTCTCTTCGCGATCTCTTCCGAGCGAAAACCGGTTCGAAAGGAGAATGGAATAAAATATCCCCGTCAGAACGATGAGGACGATCGTGACCCAGTTTAGCCTATGCATTCAAAAACCTCCGCGAGCTGCGCCGGTGGTAATCGTAACTCGGACGTTGGCCGCGGCTCGCCGACCGCGACGAAGGATTCCGGCGGAGTTTCGGCGATCCGCGAAAAGACGCTCCGCGCACTCCCCCCCTGATATTTTAGTCTAAAATCGGGGAAAGTACGCCCTTCCGAAAGGAAACTTCGCCCTTTTGCCTGAATTTTCTTGTCTGCGTAATGGTTTTTACGCTTAAACCGATAAAAGTCGGCCTGACCGATACTCTTTTCAGGCAAAGCGCATTTTCTATAAAATACCTATATTAAACCGGCTGTCAACAACAGCCCTATCTCTACTTATTACGGAAATCCGGGGGTCGGCACTTCTGAAAAAACGGGGTTCGGCTCCCGCTTGCGCCAATTCGTGCCGGAAGTTTTTGGCAAACCGATAAAATCATACCTTTTTAGTAAACCGCTTTAATCCGCATCTCCGATAAATCTGTTACAAACCGTAAAGTTTACCAACCCTGTCGGGGAACGATTGATGAAAAGGACGTTCGGGTCAATCTGTCTGCTTCTGGCGTGCGGCGCGGCGGCGCTGGTCGGCTGCGCGCGCCATCAGTATCGGATGAGCGCCGACCGGGAGGTTTACGATCTGCTCAGCGCCGTCGACCAGCAGGACCCGCTCTGGAAGGTCGACAATTTCACCCTCGAACAGAACTGCGGTTCCCGCTACAGCGATTTTCACGATCCCGATCACAAGCCGATGCCGCAAGACGACGCCGCCGCTCAGCGCCTGATGCATGAGGTCGAAGGAATGAAAGGGTGGCGGAAATGGTGGGATAACGGCTGGACCGACACGGTCGAAAACAGGGCGTGGCGGCAGACCCTTCCGGTCAACGAAAAGGGAGAGGTGGTAATCGACGAGGACGCCGCGTTCGACCTGGCGCTCCTCCATTCGCCGGAATACCGGACCGCGATGGAAAACCTCTATCTGTCGGCGCTCGACGTGACCGCCGAACGGCACGTCTTCGACGTGAAGTTCTACGGAGGGGATTCGCTCTTCTTCAACAATTACGGCGGCCTGAAAAAAGGCTCGACCTCGATTCTCGAAAATGATCTCGGCGGCGGGCATTACGGGGTCGGATCCCCCTTCCTCACAAAACATTTCGCGACCGGGGCCGATCTGGTCGTCGGGATCGCCAACTCGCTCATCTGGACGTTCAGTCCCGGAAATCAGTCGTTTGCACCGACAACCCGGCTGAGCTACAGTATCACTCAGCCCCTCTTGCGCGGCGCGGGGAGGGCGGTCGCCCTCGAAAGCCTGACCCTGAGCGAACGGCGGCTCCTGGCGAACGTGCGCCAGCTGGCGTTCTTCCAGCAGGGGTTCTATGTCAGCGTCCTGACCGGTTCGAATCCGGTCTCCTCGCCGTCGGAGGGGGGCTATCCCGGAAAGTTTACCGGGAGCGCGGCGATCGGAACGGGTTACTATTCCCTCCTGAGGGACCAGGTTCAGATCCGAAACGAACAGCAGCACATCGAGTCGCTGAAAGACAACCTCAATCAGTACGAGGAGTATTTCAAGGCGGGCCGTATGCCGAACAGCTATCAGGTCGAACAGGTTCGCCAAACGCTCCTCGACAGACAGAGCGCGCTGGTTCGTCAGAAGAACAGATACCAAAACAGCATCGAAAGTTATCTGATCAAGATCGGGCTTCCCCCCGACGTTAAGGACGTGGTGATCAAAGACCGTCTGCTCGACCGATTCACCCTGATGTCGCCGACCTTAACCTCGATTTACGAGAAAGTGAACGAAAAGCTTCACGACCTGCGGAACGAGACCCTCCCGATGCCGGAAGGGATTCCCGAAATGCTCGGCACGATCCGCGAAAGCGTCGCGAAAGGACTGGCCGAGACGGAAGACGATCTCAAAAAGCTCGACGCCGTCACCCCCGACCGAAAGCAGTCGATGAGAAACCTCTCGCGCAAGCTGAAAGAGCAGCACCCGGAACTCGACAGTTCGTTCTGCGACGCCGAACGGTTCGATAACAAGATCGCGCTGATCAAAAGCGACCTGGCAACCGCCCGCGAGGGGATGGAAGACATCCTCCTGCTGATGAACATGACGATCGGTTCAGTTCCGCCGGAAGAGCTCGCCGAAATGCTCACCGAGACGATGGCGAATCCCTCCCGCTCCCCCTTCAGCCCCGAAACGATCGAGCTGATCAGAAAGCTGAATCTCGAAGATTTCTTCGACGAGAACGACACGGCCAACGAAGAAAAGATGCGCGAAGAGCTGGGAGACGATCCGGTTCTGAAAGAGATCATCGAACGGGAAATGCGGCGCAGCGGCAACGCCCCCAAATACGACATCGAGGAACCGTACCGGAAATGGGTGAGCACCTGTTTCGACGAGTTCACCGAACGGCTGACCACGATTCGGCTGGTACAGACCCGCGCCCGCCTCGAGACGGTCGAGCTGCCGGTTGTCGATATCGATGAAGAGCAGGCGTTTTGTGTGGCTCGGGAGCACCGGCTCGACTGGATGAACGCCCGCAGCGAGCTGGTCGACGTGTGGCGGAACATCGAAGTCACCGCCAACGCGCTGCGCGCCGCGCTCGATCTGCAGGTCGGCGGCGCGATCACCAGCCACGGCTCGAATCCGCTCAAGTTCAGCTCGAACGACGGCGAGATGAACGCTTCGATCAAGTTTGACGCGCCTTTGGATCGACTCGCCGAACGGAACGCCTACCGCCGGGCGCTGATCGCCTACGACCGGGCGCGGCGCGGCTACTACTCCTACGTCGACTCGGTCAATCTGCAGATTCGCGACACGCTCCGCAATATCTACCTGAACCAGATGGAACTGGAACTAAAACGCGAATCGGTGCGGGTTGCGGTGGTTCAGGTCCATCTGGCACAGCTTGACCTGAACAATCCCGCCAAGGCTACCGCCTCGTCGATGAGCTCCTCCTCGGCGCGCGACCTGGTCGACGCACTCTACGCGCTCCTTCAGAGCCAGAACGATTTCATGTCGACCTGGCTCGACTACCAGGTTCTGCGGATGAGCCTCCTGCTGCAGCTGGGACTCTTCGAAATCGACGCCGACGGGAAATGGGTCGATCCGGGCGCGGTCAACCGCGATTTCCTCAACCGCACCGCCGAAGGGGAGTTCCTCCCGCAGGACGCGCTCTTCGGCATGGATCGGCTCGAAGATGTCTCGACCATCATGACCGAAACGAACGGCGATCTTCCCCCGGTCGACATTCCCGACGTCAATCTTCCGGCGGTTCCCGTTTCGGAGAGCGGGGAAGGGCGAACCGAGTCGTAACGGATCGCGCGGCCGGCTTTCTTCGCACGGGAGGCTTCCCTTTCGGGGAAGCCTCCATTTTTGTCATACGCTCGGAAAGAACGATGTTGCCGCTCGGGAAAAAAAGGGATAGAATGGGGCGGTCGTTCCCGTTCCACCCTCCACATGCGCTGCCGATGTTCCGGAAAAAATCGAAAAACACGTTTCTGAAAACCGCGGTCGATTTCGCGGTCTACACGGCGATCCGACTGGTGATCGCCGTCGTCGGGATCTTTTCGATCGAACGGTTCCACGACATCGCGGTGGGTCTGGCGTGGCTGGTCACCGACGTGATTCCGGTTCGGCGGAAGACTTTGCGCGAAAACCTCCGTTTCTCGTTTCCCGAACTGACTCCGCGTGAAGAGAAAGCGCTGATCCGCAGAATGTGGGAACATCTCCTTCTGATGGGGGAAGAATTCTTCGCCGCCCGCCGCATGATTCACAAGGAGAACTGGTGCCTCCGGGTCGAAGCGGGACAGGCGCAGGAAATGATCCGCCTCTTTTTTCAGCACCGTCCGCTCATCATGGTCACGGGGCATTTCGGCAACTTCGAAATGGGGGGATATATTCTCGGAGTACTCGGATATCCAACCTTCTCGGTCGCGCGGCAGCTCGACAACCGTTTTCTCGACCGATACATCGGAAAACTCCGCGCCGAAACGGGGCAATACATCATCGATAAGAACGAAGGGTTCGACGACATCCTCAGCGTGATCGAAGGGAACGGTCGGCTCGCCTTCCTCGCCGACCAGTCGGCCGGTCCGAGGGGGTGTTGGGTCGATTTCTTCGGCCGGCCCGCCTCGGCGTATAAGGCGATGGCGCTTCTTTCGTTGCAATACAATGCGCCGATTCTGGTCTGCGACGTTTCGCGCGTCAATAACACGCCGATGCGGTTTCGGATCGAGCCGCTCGGCTTCTTCGACCCGCTCGCCCCCCCCGAGGGAATCGAAAGCGTTTTTGAAATCACCCAGTGGTTCACTTCGCTCCTCGAACGGCGGATCCGCCAAACGCCCGAGCAGTACTGGTGGCTCCATCGCCGTTGGAAGACGTACGGCAAGAAAATTTCCCTTGACGCGATTCATCGGAAAATCCGGTACAATTTACCGTGATTCTCCGGTTTCGCGAATCGTCCTTCTCCTCCCCGTTCGACAAAAAAGCGTGATCGGTTCAATCCTCATCCCGAACCGCCGATTTCGATTTCGCAACCCGTTTTACCGCTATGATTGTTTGACCGCAAAAACCATTTTTGACGAAAAACCGATAGGCGTTCTCTGTACATTCCGGGGAAACGCCTATAATTCAGCGGAAACAGATTATTATTAGGAGCATATACACCGGAGTCCGTCCTTTATGGGTTACCTTCACAACAAGTGTGCCGGCGCGCCGCTGGCGATCCTTCTCCTTTCCGTCGCTCTTTTTCTTTCCCCTCTCCGCGCCGGAGATCCCGCGCCGGTTCAAGACGCGGCGGACACCGCGGTCGAGGCACCGGCGCAGGAGATCGATCCCGACGCCGAACTGATCGCGAATCTGAGCGAAGCGAGCAGGCGCGCGTCCGACTCGTTCAGCGCCGAGCTGGCGGTGCTGAGCGTCGATAACATCAAAACGCGCGCGCGGCTGGAGACGAAAAATCTTCTCTACCTGCTGAACCGCAACTCCGAAAAGGAGAAAGCCGCCGAACAGATCGAATTCCTCCGTCTCGAAGAACTCCGCAAAACCCTTTCCGAAGCCGATACCGATCTCTCGATCGTGACCTCGTCCCTCGAGAAGCTCGAGGAGGACAAGGAGGGTTTTGAACTTCCCGAGTTCACCCGGGTGCGGAACATCCTGGTCGACTACCTCGAAGCGGTAGACCGCGCGGGCGCCGGAAACGTCAAAGAAGATTTCAGGATCACGTGCGACTCGCTGGCCGACGACGTTCGGGATTACATCGACAATCCCGCCTCGGCCGAGGCGCCGGGCCGGATCGCCACATCGCTCGACTTTTTGAACGAATGCCAGCAGAACTCGAACAGCGTACGCGACATCTCGAACCTTCTTCACAGCCGATTCTCCCAGCCGAACATTCAAGCCTCGCTCGGCGAGCGGGTCCTCTTCCCCGAACAGCCGCTCTCCGTCGCCAAACCGACCACGACAAAGGAAATCATCCGCGGAACGCCGACCTACAGTACCGGCACGGTGGAAGGAACGCTCAAACCCGTGTTCGTCGCGAACGAGGATGTCGCCGAAATCCGACTCGTCTTTAAGGCCGACATCAAAACAAACAACACTGCGGTTTCGCCGAAAGGAGTTTCCGTTCAGTCGAACAGCTACGGGAAAGTTACTGTTTACAAGCCGCTTTTCTTTAACGGAAAAGAACTTTCGCTCGGTAAATCCTCGTCGGCTTCGAGCCTGAACGCGGCGATCACCGGAATCAATACCGGATTCGGACCGCTCGGAACAAGAGTGGCGTACGACCAGGTGGGGCAGGAGTACCCCTATTCCAAGGCCGAGTCGCAGCGGCTGATGGAAGGGAGAGTGGTCCGGGAATTCGACGAACGCGTCAGTGTCATTACCGAGGCAAACGAGCGTCTGGCGAAAGTCTGGAATCTGCTCGAGAAGTATGATTACGTGCCGGAGGTCAAGACTCGGACCACCGCGAATATGCTCGAACTGAACGCGAAGGTCGGCAACGACCGCCAGATTGCCGCCGCGAGCCTTCCGGACGTCCAGCTGGGCCCCCACGACCTGGTCGTTCGATTCCACCAGAGCGCGATCAACAACCCCCTTCACGAGCTCTTCTCGGGTCGGCACCTTTCCGAAAAAGAGGTGAAAGCGTGGATCCGTGAAAACATCCCGGAAATCGATATCGACCGCCTCGCCGACGAGGCCGCCGAGAAGCTCCGGAACGAAACCGCCGAAAGCAGTGAAGACGAATTGTTTATGAACGGCGAAAACTTCTACATTTACTTCTGCGACGAACTTCCCGCCTGTGTGACGTTCGACGATGGCGTTCTGGGCATTCATGTCCGAATCGACACGTTCGTTCAGAAAGAGAAGGAATTTCCCGGGCTCGACCTCGATGTGGCATACAAACTTGAAAAGAAAGACGATCAGTGGGTTCTCACGCTCCGGGACTGTGAGGCCTGGCCTCCCGAAATCGACCGCGGCGCCGTCGTTCCGGTACGCTATCAGGTGATCCGCCGTCAGGTCAAGAACCGCCTGAAGGCGATGTTCCCCGAGTCGATTCCGCTCAAAGCGATCCCCCTCTTCGACCTTCCGACCGACACTTCCGAAACCTCGGCGGACGCGGGCGGGGAGAGTGCCGAAAAGGCCGAACTGAAAGTTCGCGGCTACCTTAACGCCGGGGAACTGGCCCTTACCGAAGGCTGGCTCGTCCTCGGCGCCGACTACAAGCCGATCCAGTAGACCTGAGGATAGCCGGGTTTTATACTAAGGCGTCTCGGCCGAAAGGTCGGGGCGCCTTTTTGCAACGCGTCGAACAAGCCGCAGCGGGAAAAACCGAACTTTTTGCGGAAGTTTTCGGAAAATGGAGTTTTTTTATCCGTTTTCCCTCTTCCCCCCCCCCCCCCCAGCTATATGCTATAATTAAGTTTGCCGCGCCGTGACTTTTACGCGCGGATTTTTGCCCGTTGTTTGTATCGTGATCCGTTCCAACGTTCGTTTGACCGCCCGTGAGGAGACTTACCATGACGAAAACAGTTCACGTGTTGTGCTTTCTGGCCGTTGCCGTCGCCGCTGCCTTCATTCTCGCTCCGATTCTCTCGGTTTTGCTAATTGACGCCAATAGCCTCCTTGCCAGGATTTTCGGAGGTTTGACCGCAAACTTGATCACCGTCCTGATCGCCGCGTCGCTGCTGTTCGTCCTCATCGGCGTCCTGATCTATTCGCTGATTCGGGACCACACTGTCGGCAAAAAGAGGATATTGAATACCGTCCTGATTGCCGTCGGAATTCTCAATCCGTTCCACGATTTTCTGGATCGCATCGTGCCCAGCGCCGCCCTCCATCCGATTAAATGGACGGCAAGCATCATCGCATGCGTCGCCATCCTGGCGTTTTTCGCCATAAACGAAAGCGAGCTTAAGAAACTGTCCCGAGCGACCCTTTTACTGTTGCTGTCAGCAAACATTCTCAGCATCCCTTTCATGAATCCGATCGTCGGCAGGATTCTCGGATACATTCCGTTCGTCATCATCCAATGACGAGCGGCCGCCATGTCTGCGAAATTAAATCACAGGAAGGAACGCGCGGCGACACACTTCAAAGCCTCGGCGCATCGCCGAGGCTTTTTTTCGCCCGGGGGAAAAGCGCGGAACGGGGAAAACCGAAATTTTCGGAAAATGGAGTTTTTTATCCGTTTTCCCTCTTCCCCCCCCCCCCCCAGCTATATGCTATAATTAAGTTTGCCGCGCCGTGACTTTTACGCGCGGATTTTTGCCCGTTGTTTGTATCGTGACCCGTTCCGACGTTCGTTTAACCGCCCGTGAGGAGACTTGCCATGACAAAAACAATTCACGTGTTGCTTTTTCTGATCGCCGCCGCAGTTCTCGCTCCGTTTTTCGGGGCGTTTGTCGTATTGCTCTCAGTCCTTACCGAAAAGCTCACGGGCAGGCATACTCCCGCACTTATTGTCTCTGTCGCACTTGCCCTGCTCTTTGCCCTGCTGATCTATTCGCTGATCCGTGACAAGGTTCTCTCTCGGCAAAAAACTCTGAACATCGTTCTGATCGCCGTTGGAATTCTCTGTCCGTTCCTCACCAGTCTGCATTCAGTCGTGCCCAGCGCCGTCTACCGTCCGATTCACTGGACGGCGTGCGTCATCGCATGTATTGCTGTCCTGGCGTTTTTCGCCTTAAACAAAAGCGAGCTTAAGAAACTGTCCCGGGCGACCCTTTTATTGATGCTGTCATACATCATTCTCGGCATTCCCTTCATGCCGTGCCGCACGATCGTCTGCAAGATTCTTGATGTATGCCTTCCGTTCATCAGTTGACAGGCGCGGCCGCGGTGTCTGCGAAATAAAATCACAGTTCCGGTCGCCGTCGTCGTTCTCACGCCGTTTTTCCTGATTCCCGTTCAGGCGTTCATTCTCTGTCTCGCCCAGACGTTCGGATACCGGACCGCAAACCCGGCGACGGCGGCGCTGCCGCTGCTGTTCGTCGCCGCGACGGTCTGTTCGCTTTTCCGCGACGGGATCTTCGGAAGACAAAAACGATTAGACATAATCCTGATCGTCATCGGGATTCTCTGCCCGTTCCGGGTTTGCCTGGATTTCTGTCTGATTCCCGCAAGACTCAGTCCTCTCTGCAAACCCGTTTCTTTTGCGCTGAGTAGCGCCGGGACTCTCGCCGCGTCGGCGTTTTTTATCGAGAACAGAAAGGATCTCAGACTGTTCTCCCGGGCGGCCGTCTCGATTCTGACGGCGCTGAACATCCTCTGTCTTCCCCTTACCTGATCTTCCTTTCGCGCCGCGGTGCGGACGAGAAACGGCGCGCTGCAGCATGACCGAAACTCGTTACAGATGTTCCATCGCGTAGAGAACGACGTTGACGCTCAGGTTATACGCGCTTTCGGGCGTGTAGCCGGAACAGGTGCTCTGCGCGCGCGCTTCGAGCGCACAGCTGACATCAAACGGCGAAAAGACGACCACCCACCGCCCCTCCTGTTTTATCCCGTAAAGACGGGGGGGTTCCGATTTCTCTTCCCAACCGCGGCGCTCTCCGGCCTCGGCGCGCGGACGGCGGACGGCGAGCGTCCTGATCTCTTTCCCGCCGTAAAGGGAACTGAAGAGGGGGTCGTCGGCGGGGATCGGTTCAAACCGGGCGTCGGGAAAGACCTTTTTCATCTCGGCGGCGAACGAGTCTGCGAACGCCCGGCTCCCGCAGACGGCGTTGGCGAAAAGAAACCCGCCCCACGAGAAGTAGTCGCGCAGCGCCGCGGCCTGATCCGACGAAAGCGTAAACGCCTGCCGCCCGTGGAAGAAGAGAAGCGGCGCACCCCCCAGCTGGTCCGCTTCGGGGCGAACCTGCCGCACGACGGTCTGTACCGGGATCGTCTCGTTGATCTTTTCCATCAGACGCGGAATCGCGCGGGGCGCGCAGGGAGAGCCGCGGCCGAGCGTGAGGAGCGCCGCGAAAAAGTCGCCGCGGCGCCCTCCCATTTCGCCGGCACGAAGCGCGGCCTCTTCGGCCGCCTCGTCTTTGTTCTTCAGTTCGCGGCCGGTCGCGTAGGCCAAAATGTTCTGCCCGATCGCCAGGGCGGCGTCGATCCGCGCCTCGACCGACTCGGTATACTCGGGACCGCGGCGCAGGGGATCGGCGAGTTCCCAGAGGCACGAAAGGGAGACGGTCCCGACGCCGTCGGACGCGGCGGGAATCAGTACGACGCTCGTGCGGCATCCCAGGTCGGCGCCGTAGATCGGACGGACATACGCCGGGTCGACTTTCGCCTCCATCGTCCAGATCGGGTGGTCTTCGGGCAGGAGCTGAAGTCCTCCTCCCTCCTCCCCATCCAGGATCAGCGCCATCAGTTCGCGGAATCCCGACTCGAACGACTCGTCCCCGTCGAGCGCCTCGGCCAGAATGAACCCGCCCTGCTCGAGATACGCGCGGAGGTTTTCGACAAGCGCCCGGCGGGCGGCGGGGTCGTCGGGCAAAGGCGAGACGCGCCCGGAAATCGAAAGGACGGGGGTCTGCCGGTAGTCGTCGGCCGCCGCCTTCGACGCGTCGATCACCTGCCAGGTCAGATTCTTTCCCCATGCTGATTCAATGAAGCGGGTCAGGTGGTCCAGGTCGTCGGGATGGCAGTTCCATTCCTGGGAGTTTTCAGGACTGTCGTATCGCAGTTTCGAAACGAGAACCGGCCAGCGCCCTTTTGAAAGGAAAAGGAGGGCGAACGACGTGGCGACCACGTCGAGCGTCTCGCCCGAGGCGCCCGCTTTCCATGAGCGCGATAGTTCGTTTTTGAGCCCCAGAAGGTAGTCGGCTCCTTCCCGATACCAGTCCTTATCCCCAAAGAAACGGCACGCGGTCAGCCGGCCGGTCCGTTCGAGTCCGTAGAGGTAGTAATACAGATATGTGCCGCTCCCCGGATTGCTCCGAACCGAAAAGTGATCGGCCAGCCAGTCGAACCCTTTTTCGATCCGCTCGCGGTTGCTCGGACGGGCGTCGCCGTCGCAGCAGCTGATCTTATCGCCCGAAAGGGAAACCCCCGAAATCCGCAGCGCGTCGGAAACCCAGAGCGCAACGATCCCCGCGCAGGTCATACTCCCCGTACCGGTTCCGCTCGCGTTTCGGGCGGAAAGGCGGTCACTCTTTCGGTCGTAGGACGCGCGATATCCCCACGAGCCGTCTTTGTTCTGAAGGCGGATCCAGTATTCCTCGATCCCTTTCCAAACCGATTCGGGTATTTCGACCCCCGCCTTCTGCGCCTCGTAAAGCGCCAGAACGGCGAACTGGGAATTCGAATTGTCGGCGGTGGCGTAACTGAAGTTCTGCTGGAGATCCGAATAGGACCAGCCGCCGCTGTACGGGTTCTCGGTTCGGAACTGGCCGCGCAGGAGCGCACCGGCGTTCTCCTCGATCCTCGCGCGGTACTTTTCGGGATCCGCCTGACAGAAGACCATCGTCTGAAGTGCGATCGGGTAGGTCTGCCGCTGCTGCATTTCGGGAGTGAACTGCTCGATGTAGTGAAGTCCCCGGCTCACCGGCTCGTCGTCGGGAGTCATTCCCGACGAGAGGAGCGCCAGGAGACAGAGCGACGTGGTTCCGGGCGCGTATTGTCTGTAGGCGTCTTCTTCCCAGCTGCCGTCCGGCTGCTGCCGATCGGTCAGAAACCGCGTCCCTTCGTCGATCGCTTTCTGGACAGCTTCGGGCGAAAGAGGTTCCGCGCCGGCGACCGTGCGCGCGACCACCGGCACCGAACCAAAGAGGAGCAGAATCAGAAAGAGTCGGGTCGGGATCATCGCTGATTGGGGGTTGAAATTCCCTTTCCTCACTTCAAAAAACGGGTCTGTACCGGTAAATTTCCCCGCTTGATTTAAAACGCCATTTTCCTTATTCTAGGAAAAACAGACAATATCAATAATAGGACATCAAAACAGCCTGTAAAAAGCGACGCGCCGGTTTTCCGCCGCCCGCCTCAGGACGGAACAGGATCATGCAAGACGGATCACAGTCTCTCCCCCCGAAAATCGACCGAGCCGCGGCATCTCCCGTCGACACACCCCCGCAGGTTCCCCCGAAGCCGTCCGGCGTTCCGCGGACCGCGGCGGGAAATCCTCCCCCCGTCGACCTTCTCCAGGAATTCCGACGCGCCTGCGCCGAAATCGAAACGGAACTCCAAAAGGTGGTTGTCGGCCAGAAGTCGGTGATCCGGCTCCTCCTGGCGTCGATCTTTACACGCGGGCATTCTCTTCTGGAAGGGGTGCCGGGTCTGGCGAAAACGCTCCTCGTTTCGACCTTGGCGCGGATCCTCGACATCGACTTCAAGCGGATTCAGTTCACCCCCGACCTGATGCCCTCGGATATCACCGGAACGAATCTGCTCGATGTCGACGACGACGGGAGGCGCCGTTTCCGTTTCGTGAAAGGTCCGATCTGGACGAACATCCTTTTGGCCGACGAGATCAACCGCACCCCTCCGAAAACGCAGGCGGCTCTCCTCCAGGCGATGCAGGAGCGGGAAATCACCGTCGGCAAGTCAACTCTTCCCCTTCCCGACCCCTTCTTCGTGATCGCCACGCAAAACCCGATTGAGCAGGAGGGAACTTACCCGCTCCCCGAAGCGCAGCTCGACCGGTTCATGTTCAATATCAAAATCGACTACCCCTCGCTGGACGAGGAGAAACTGATTCTTTCGACGGCCGGAAGCGGACAGGGAAACGCTGAAATCAAAAAGCTCTTTGACGCCGAAAGCATCCTCCGCCTCCAGAAGATGGTCGCCACGGTCATCGTCTCGCCGTCGATCGTCGAGTATACCGCCCGGCTGGTACGCGCCACACGTCCGCGCGACGAGTCGGCGCCGGAACTGGTCCGCGAGCTGGTCGACTGGGGCGCCGGGCCGCGCGCCGGTCAGTTCCTCATCGCGGCGGGCAAAGCGCTGGCGGCGATGGACGGACGCTACTCGGTCGCGATCGACGATTTACGCGCCGCGGCGGTGCCGATCCTCCGGCATCGGATCAGCACGAATTTTCAGGCGCAGGCCGAAGGGCTGACGAACGACCGGATCGTCGAAAAACTCCTCGAGTCGGTGCCTCTGCCGACCGCGCCGAAATACGTGAAAAGGTGAACCCGCCGATGGAAACCTCGTCGTATCTCGACCCGGAAGCGATCCAGACGATCAAACGCCTCGACCTGAAAGCGCAGTTCATCGTCAAGGGATTCATTCAGGGGCTGCACGCCAGTCCCCTGCACGGATTTTCGGTCGAGTTCAGCGAACATCGGAAATACGTTCCGGGAGACGACCCGAACGAAATCGACTGGCTCGTCTACGCGAAGACCGACAAGTACTACGTCAGGAAATACGAGTCCGAAACGAACCTGACCGGCTACCTGCTGGTCGACTCGAGCGCGTCGATGGGATACGCGTATCAGCCGAACCTGCCGACCAAGTTCGATTACGCCATATCGCTCTCCGCCGCGCTCGCCTATCTGATGATTCATCAGCAGGACCCGGTCGGCCTTCTGACCTTCGACGAGAAACTGACCGGCCGCGTCGCGCCGAAATCGAAACGCTCGCAGCTCGGCGCGATCCTTTCGGCGCTCGCCCGATTGAAACCCGCCGGAACGACGAACCTCCCCCGCGCGCTCGGACAGGCCGCCGGAATGCTGAAAAAAGCGTCCCTGATCATGGTCTTTTCGGATCTGCTGGGAGACGAAGACGAACTCCTCAAAGCGCTCTACCGCCTCCGGCACGCCGGGCATGACGTGATTCTCTTTCACATCCTGGACCGCGCCGAAGTCGATTTTCCGTTCCGCGGGCCGGTCGAATTCGAAGATCCCGAAACGCGGCGAAGGCTCGACGCCGACGCCGACGCGCTCCGGCACGATTACTTAGGCGCGCTCGAGGCCTTCCGCGGACGGCTGCGGCGGGAATGCTTCGGCGCGAAGATCGACTATGTCGAGCTCGACACCGGAATTCCGTTCGACAGGGGACTCTTCGAATACCTGATCTCGCGAAGCCAGCGCCGATAGGGGGAAAGCGATGAGTCTGACCGCCGGAACTTTCTTCTGGGCCGCGTGCGCGGCGATCCTGATTCCGATTTTGATACACATCCTGACGCGGGGCAGACCCCGGCACGTCGTCTTCCCCCCTCTGCGCCTGATCGAAGAACGGTACCGGTCGAGTCGGCGTCGGTTTCGGCTGAAACAGTTTCTCCTTCTGGCGCTCCGCGCGCTGGTACTGGTTCTTTTCGGTCTCCTCCTGGCGCGCCCGGTCCGTCATTCGGTCCCGACGGCCGAGACCGCCCTTCCCGGCGGAGGCGCAGAGGCCGCCGTCTTCGTTTTCGACACCTCGCTTCGCATGGATTACGAAAAGAGCGGACGAACCCGGCTCGACGAGGCGAAAGAGTTCGCCCTGGCCCTTCTCGACCGGCTCGCCGCCGACGCGCGCGTGGCGGTTTTTGACACACAGACCGGGGGCGGCGCGTTTCAGGTCGATCGGCTCGCCGCCCGCGAGGCGATCGAGCGGCTCCGTACCGCGCCGCCGCGCGCATCGCTCGCCGAGCTGCTCGCCCGCGCGGCCGAGCAGCTGAAATCCGAACCGGGTGAAAAGGAGATCTTCATCCTCGCCGGCCGCGCCGCCGCCGACTGGACCGCCGAGTCGGCCGACCGGCTCGCGCGCGCGCTCGGCGAGACTGGGAAGGAATGCCGATTCTATTTCGCCGACTTCACTCCGGAAGAGATTCGCAACTTTTCCCTGACCGACCTGCGGATCGACCTTGCTCGCGATCGGGGGAAAAGGGACGCCGAGATCCGCGTGACCCTCGCCGCGCCGGAATCGCGCGCGTCCGGCCGACTCGAGCTGACCGCCTCGTCGATCACCGCGCCGGGGGGCGAAATCGCCGCGGTCGAACCGTTTACCGATGAGGAGTTCGACGAAGACAATCGGCTCGAAAAGCGGTTTACGCTCCGCGATCTCGCCGACGGGATCTACCAGGGAACGATCACCAAAACCCCTCCCGACCCGCTGGCCGCCGACGACCGGCTCTTTTTCACCTTTGAAATACGCCCGCCGAAAAAGCTCCTCTTCGCCGCGCCCGAGCCCGCCGAAACACACGCGGTCTTCATGAAAAGCGCTGTCGAGCTCCAAAGCGCCGCGCCGGGCCGCGCGCCGTTCGAGTCGGTAGTTCTCACCTACGGCGAGCTTCGGGAATACCCCCTTTCGGAAGGGAATGTCGCGGCGCTCTTTCTCCTCGACCCTCCCCCATTTGAAAGCGGATTGGTCGACCGAATCGAACGGTTCGTCCGCGGCGGCGGGGGCGCGGGATTCTTCCTCGGTCGGCAGACGGATCCGAAGCGGCGCGAACTCGACCCCCTCCTGGGGGGGGCGCCGCTGCGCCAAGTCAATGTTCCCGAAGGGGCGGTTCTCCTCCCCGATCCCGGAACGCACGCGCTTCTTGCCCCGTTCGGCTCGCCCGACCGCGCGCGGTCGGCTCCGTGGACCCGCCTGCAGGTCAGTCGCTACTGGCGGATGGAGTGGTCGGACACGCCCCCGCCGGCGGCGCTCCGTTTCGCCGACGGCGCGCCCGCGCTCGTCGAACGGACTCTCGGCGGCGGCCGCGTCGTCCTCTCGACAACCCCGTTTTCCGATCTGCCAGGCGACCCGAAAGCGTGGAACCGGATCACCACCGGCGACGAGGCGTGGCTCTTTCTGATTCTCGCCGACGGGATCGCGCGCGTCCTGACCGGCGGCAAAGATTCTCTGAACCTGTTCCCCTACGAGACCGCCGTGCTGAACGTCGAAGGGACCGCGAAGGCCGAAGTGGTTCTTCCCGACGGGGTATCGCTCGCCCAGGCCAACGCGGAACCGGCCGCCGGCCGCGCCCTTTCGTTCACCGGAACCGGCCAGCTCGGGGCGTACCGTGTTCTCGATGCCGAATCGAAAGGTCCCCTGGCCGCCTTTTCGGTCAACCCGCGCCCGGCGGAGATCGACCTCGCACCCGTTTCGTTTGAACGGCTCGTCGAGATTTTCGGCAAGACTCCTCTGACTCGGATCGACTCGGCCGACCGGCTCGAAGCGGCCCGCGGACGGCTCGACGGACGAATCGACCTTTACAGCCTGGCGGCGCTCCTTTTCGCGCTGGTTCTGATCGCGGAACTCTGGGCGGCGGGACGCCTCTACGACTGAGGATTCCTCTTGACAGAAAACGCGGAAAAACCTATCCTCTCCCAGAAAATAGAAAAAATAGGCGACTTGAAAAAGTGTTCCCCGTTCCGGGGAGATCCCCTTCGGCGAACACTTGCCCGTTCCCGCCGGAACGGGGGTATTTCAGCGCCGTGAAAACGGAAGGAAAAAAATGATGAAACAACGGATGACGTTCTGGACAGGTCTTGCGGGAATCCTCTTTTCCGCGCTGATGGCGGTCTCGGAAAGCTCGCTCACCGCGGCGCCGCCGATGCTTCCCGGGCTCCCCGGCCGCGACGCCGGTACGCAGACGGCTCAACCGCCCGCCGGATCGACTCCCGCGCCGGCGCCCGGCGCCAAAGCACCGGCGAAGAAGTCGGACGGGAGCGAATTTATCATTCCCGAAAACGCCAAGCCCGACGAACTCTTCGAAATGGCGAACAAACTCCTGAACACCGAACAGACGTTCGATACCGAAGAGGAATACAACGCCTGGATTCAGAAGATGATTCAGACGGTCTATACCATTTCGAATAAGATTCTGAAGATGGACGTCGACGACGAGACGTATATCAAAGCGATCGCCCTGAAAGGACAGATGCTCTACTACCACGTCTGGGCGAAACCGGAATCGTTCCCGAAATACGAGGAGTTCGTCCGAACCATTCAGAAAGACCCGCTTTTGCTCAAGACCGAAGGGGGTCAGAAGGTGATCGACGGACAGGTCGTCAGTTATCTGCACGAAGGGTGTATCGGCGTGGTGCAGTCGGGGGGAAAGCCCGAAGATCTTCAGAAGTATATCGACGAGTTCCATGAAATCGTGATGCGCGATCCTGAATTCGTCACGATGATCCCGAGCATCGTCTATCCCGTCTCGCAGATGGCGACCGAAAAGAAGGACCCGACCATCCTCAAAAACGCGTTTCTGAAGTTCGCCGCCGATATGAAAAAGTCGGACGACAAGACGCTCAACGACGCCGCCAACGGCCTGATGGGACTGATGCGGTTCGCCGAACTCGAGGGGAAACCGCTGAAAGTCGTCGGTACGACCGTCAAGGGGGATAAGTTTAACCAAGACGTCTTAAAGGACAAAATCTTTCTGGTCGACTTCTGGGCGACCTGGGTCACCCCCTGTATCGCGCAGTACCCGGAACTGTTGGCGCTCTACATTCAGTACCACGACAAGGGATTTGAAATCGTCGGCTACAACATGGACACCGAACTCGACAAGTACAAGGATTACGTCGCGCAGAAGAACGTCCCCTGGCCGAACCTTTCCGAGCAGATGTCGATCGACAACAAACAGCCGTCGATGGCCGAGTTCTACGGAATCACCACCATGCCGACCCTGATCCTGGTCGGCAAGGACGGCAACGTGATCAAAAACGACGTCGATATCGAGACGCTCAAAAAGCTCCTCGCCGAACAGTTCAAGTAAATAGCCCGCTACCCGAACCGCGGAGATCATGCCCCCTTTCCGGACACGGAAAGGGGGCTTTTTTTCGTGTCCTGACCTTTCCGCGTTCTTGACAAGGGCGACCCTTCTTTTTAGGATTGAGGGAAAGAACAGCTTCCCCTCGGTTCCGGAAAGGCGGTAAAAATGCGTGTATTTCAGCTTCTCGGTCTCACCTTTTTGCTTGCAGCGCTCGCCGCGATCTCGGCGGCGGTTCCGGCGCAGGAACACGCCGCGTGGCCGGCGCAGTGTCAGGTCGGCGTTTTTCTCCCCTTCTTCCCCGACGGCAACGACGCCGACCGGCTCCAACGGGAGTTTCGGGTCGAGCGGATCGCCGACCAGATCGCGTCGGCCGGCGCCGACTATTTCGGAATGGCGCAGTACCGGTATGTCGGCTGGGAGAATCCGCCGCAGCCCCCTTACGACGAGAAAGACGGCACGCGCGTCTGCGACGAGCTTCTGATGGAAATGGCCGACGCGATGGCGCGGCGCGGAATCAAATTTTTCATCTGTGTTAACGGCGATCTTCCCGGCGCCGAGTCACCGCGACGGGCGCTGACTCCGGAACTGGCGCAGAAGTGGGCCGAGGCGCTGAGGTACTGGTCGGCGCTTTACGGTGAAAAGGTCTTCGCATGGCGGGTCGAGGGATGCCGCGCCGAGCTCGGGTTTGGTGAAGAGACCGCCGCGCTCTTTCGCGACGCGCTCCGGTCGGGAAACCCGAACGCGCTGGTAACATTCGATCCGGGGGAAGGCGCGCCCGACTGGAAATGTTCCGATTTCACCGCGGGCAAAACGTGCAGTCCGCCCGCGCCGGACGGGTTTGCCGCAGCAGACGCCGACGGGCGGAAAACACAGATCCTGACCTGTCTGGGTGAATCCTGGGAAGCGAACGTTCCCCGCCTCTCCGCCGACGCATGGACCGCGTGGGCGAAATCCGCCGCCGACGCCGGTGCGGCGCTGACCCTGGAATCGGGTCTGACGACCGCCGAAGGGGTCGCCGGACCGGGAGGATTCGGAACCGAGAGCCTCGATCGGATCCGCGCCGTGTCCGACGCGGTCAAGGGATATACGCCCGCCGACGCGTTCCGGCGTGCGGTCGAGTATGACTGGCTCCGGCAGGAGATCACCGAAGGGCGCACGCTCGAATCGCCCGAGGCGCTCGCCGCGCTCTGCGCGCGAATCGAGCCCCTTCTGGAAACGCTCGAAGAAGAAGAGTATATCACGCCCGACGCCGCAGCGGCGCTGGGCGAAAAACTCGCCGCCGCGCAAGAGGACGATTTCGCGTCCCTGACCCCGGCGCAGATCAGGGAGC
>JAGCAH010000126.1 GCA_017652805.1 Thermoguttaceae bacterium
CGATCAGAATCTGGCTTTCGCCGTTATAGGTTTCGGTCTTGCCGTAAACGCGGTTCCCCGTGTATTCGAACGCGCCGTAGTCGTAGGCGGGTCCGATCGGACGATTTTCGCCCGCCAGGTCAGTTTCCGGACCGCCGGAAGTGACACCGGTTCCGTCAATCGCCGCCGAATCGTCGGCAATTTTGTAATACTCAGTATAATCGCCGGTTCCGACGAAGAGAACCTCGCCGGTTTGCAGCTGGTGGTTCGCGTTGCCCGAGGTATTGATTCTCCTTACGGTTTCGTAGAGCGTTGCCGTATAGGTCGGTCTTGTAGAATTCTGGTTACTGTATTCGTTCAGAACGATCGAGTCGTTGACGTTTACGGTACCGCTTTGCATGTAAAGATCACGCTTGGTTCCGGCCGTATCGGTCAGCGTGTTGTCGGCAAGCGTCGAGTAGTTAATGTTCAGCGTGCCGTTGGTGGTATAGACACCGCCGGCGTTGCTGGCGGCGCGGTTCCGCGCCACCAGCGACTGGTAGATCGTCCGGGTTCCGCCGGACGTATAGACCGCGCCGCCGCTTCCGCCTGTCGCGGTATTGTTGACAAGCCAGCTGTAATTAACGGTCAGTCGGGTGCTGCTGCCGCTGTAAACCGCGCCGCCGTTGGTCGCCGCCGTGTTCCCGTCGAACGTGCTGTTGTTAACCGTCACCGTGCCGCCGGACGCGTAAAGTGCACCGCCGCTGGCCGTCGCCTCGTTCGCGCTGAACGTGCTGTCGTCGATCGTAACGGTGCTGCCGCTTGTGTTAATCGCGCCGCCGTCGGAACCCGTGTTGCCGGTGAACGTGCCGCGGGTCACATGCAGACCGATATTGGTCAGGCTGATCGCCGAACCGGTGTTGCCGCTGAACACGGAATCCTCGATCGAAACGGTCTTGGAAGTGATCAGCGTTCCGCTCGAGGCGATCGCCTTCCCCTTGGTGACATTCCGGAACGTCAGTTCCTTGAGCGTGATATCAGCGGAACCGGAAATCGTGAAAACGTTGTAATCGCCGTAATCCGTCCCGTCGAAGGCAACGCGCCCGGCGCCTTCGATCACCAGGCCGTCGTGCGCGGCCGTCAGTTCGAACGTCTCGTTCACGCTCAAGACGGTCAGCTCGGCGCCGGTCGGATTCGGTCCGTCACCCGTCTGAACGGCTTCCGAAAGGTTTTCGTCGAACGTCACGGTCTTGCCGTCGTTCGTGTAGGCCGGAGTTCCCGACTCAACGGTTCCGAAGTAATCGCCGAGCGCCTCGCGCAGTGAGATCAGACCGTCATAATGATCAACGACATCGGATCTGGTCGTCACGTGCATCGACGGGGCTTCGTAGATTCCCGCCGTGGTCGGCACCGCATTAACCGTGTAGTTGCCCGCGTTGGAACCCTCGATGGTATAGGTGGGCGTTACCGTCTTGTCCTCGCCGATATTGGCGTCGGAGAACTGGCCGCCGGTCACGGTGACAACTGTGCTCTCGTCAGCATCGGCAATACCGGTTACCGCGTAACTCAGAAGTTCCGCATCGGTATTGCCGTCGTAAGCCTTGTCCTTGGCGACTGCGGTGATCGTGATCGTTGCCTCGGTGATGTTGGCGGTGGTCGACACCGCGGTAACCGAGTAGTTGCCCGCGTTGGGCCCCTCGATGGTCCAGGTAAGCGTTACCGTTTTCCCCTCTCCGACGTTGACGTCGGAGAACTGGCCGCCGGTCACGGTGACCACGGTGGTCTGATCGCCCGGGACAATCCCGCTGACGGAAACATCGTAAACCGTCGCGGCTGTCGTCGCATCGAAGACTTTGTTCTCGGCTTTGGCGGTCACCGTAATCGTCGCCGAATTGATCGCGGCGCGGAGGGTCTCCCCGGCCGGAGCGGTGTAGTTCCCGGCATCATCACCGGTGATTTCATAGGTCACCGCAACCGGCTTGTTCGTGCCGACGTCCGGGGTGTCGAACGAGGCCGTTTTCACGGCAACGGTAACATCGTCGCCGCTGACCTTATTGGTCGGCTGGCCCGGGGTTACCGTGGCACTCGTATTGCCGTCATACGGCTTATCGGAGGCCGACGAACCGCTGATGACAAGCTGAAGCGGGGTGATCTCGCCGGTCACCTCGGCGGTTTCGGAATCGCCGTCCTTCGTGGTGTAACTGACCCGAACCTGATAGGTTCCGGCGTTGCTGGGTTCGTCCTCGGTCCATGTCTGGCCGCCGTCTGCGGAGTACTCAATCTTTTCGACCGTCTCGACGGTGGCGTCGAGTTCGACCAGCGTCTGGCCGGAACCGTTGTAGACCTTCGACAGGCCGGTCGCGCGGTTGCCGAGATACTCGAACGCGCCGTAATCCTGGATATTGTGAACCGGACGTGTCTTGCCGTTCAGGTCTTTCGTCGGGTTCGGCGTAACCGTGGTGTCGGAAGCGGTCACGCCGGTCGCGTCGATGGCGACCGAACCGTCGGCAAGGGTGTACTTCGTTTCGATGTCGTCGCCGCCGGCAAAGAGGATGTCCCCTTCCTGCAGCCTGTAGCTGTCGGTATCGATGTGGATCCAGCCGTCGTAACCGGAGATGTTCTTGTAGCAGGAATCGACGTAGTAGAATTCGCCCTGACGGAACGCCGTTTCGCCGACGATCGAGTAGGAAATTGTCGTCGTGCGGTAGGACGAATTCCCGTAAATATCGTTCCCGCTGCCGTTGGGGGCGCTGTTCCCGGCAACGGTTGACCAGAGGATGTTGGTCACTGTGCGGGCGGTCGAACTGCCGTTATTCGTGTAGATACCGCCGCCGCCGCGGATGTCGGGGGAGGCGCCGGAAGTGCCGTTGGCGGTATTGTCGGCAATCAGCGACTGATAAAGCGTGATATCGGTAAGATCGGCATAGATGCCGCCGCCGTTGTTGCCGGCGGTGTTGCCGGTGATCCATGTGTAGTTCACCGTCAGCTCTTTGTTCGACGCCCAGATACCGCCGCCGCTGCCGCTGGCGGTATTGTTCATGATCTTGCTGTCGTTGATCGTCGTCGTAATCCCAGAGAGGTGGATCGCACCGCCGGTACCGGCCCTGTTGCCGGTAAATGTGCCGCGGTTAATCGTAACGCTTCCGCTCGAACC
>JAGCAH010000127.1 GCA_017652805.1 Thermoguttaceae bacterium
AAATACGAGCCGCTCCCGTACAGTTCCGCCTGGTTCGTGCCGTCCGGATTCATGTGGAAGAGGATCCGGCTGTAGTAGTGCATAATGTCGCTGTATTCCCAGCGCAGATACATGATCCGGCCGTTCTTGAGCGGGGTCGGATGCCAGTCCGAGTCCTGCTCGAACGTGAGCTGGCGGACTTTTTTCGTTTCGGGATCGATCTTGTAGATGTTCGCCATCAGGTCGCTCCCGTTAATACAGGGAAGCCCCTGAAGCCCGGCGTTCGAGCAACTGATGATCGTGCCGTCGGGCGCGTAGCAGGCGTCGAAGAAGTTGACGTCGGGCTGGTCGGTCGGCGAGAGGGTCTTTAAGTTTTTCCCGTCGAGCCCGACTTCGAAGATCGCCAGGTTGCCGTTCTCTTCGGAAACGCTCGTAAAGAGGACCCGTTTGCCGTCCCAGTGGAGTTCCGGCTCGCTGATCGGCCGGCTGTTCTCGGGACGGAAGATCGGGGTGATCGTCGGGTTCTCGCTCCGCAGGTCGCTGACGACGGCGAACTCGTTGTCCCACCCGCTGCGCGCGATTTTCAGAAGGGTCAGGAAGTTGTCGTTCGGCGCGGCCATCGCATTCGACCGGACGACGAGAAGTTTCAGGTCATCGAGAAGGGGATTCGCCAGGAGCGCCCTGCGGCGGAACGCGTCGAACCTCGCCTGCCAGTCCGCGCCGCGGTCCGGCTCGGCCTCGAGCGCGTCGAGCTCGTCCAGGTACGCCTCGCCGTCGGCGTAGTCGTCCCCGAACCGGTCGATCATATCCTCAATCGCCGCGCGGACCGAATCGATCGTGTTGACCGGATAGTCGTTGTTGTTCCCCTCGAGCCAGCCGCCGTCGGCACGGAGAGCGGAGCCGGTAAAAATACCGATCAGCGCGGCCAGAAGCGCGGCGGCGAAAAGACGTCCTTTTCCCCTGAATGAAAACTGTGTCATCGTCAGTAAATCCCTGAGTCTTTCTAGTCTTGCGTGTTATCTGTAAAACGGTCGTTCGCTCTTTTTCAGTATGTCGCCGGCGCCGTTTTCGGTGTGTCGCCGAGCATGGCGGAGATTTCCGGCTCGACCGCGGCGGCCCAGAGCCAGTAACCGGCTTCCGAAGGATGAACGTTGTCGCCCATCAGACTGGTGGGAATGTTACCGTTCTCGTCGACCCAAATCGAGGTGATGTCTTTCAGAATCACGTGCGGGTCGTCTTTCAGAAGTTCGACCAGCCGGGTGTTCGCCTGAGCCACGCGGACGTTGGTCGCCTGGTTCAGTTTCGGGCCGACCGGAAAGACGTTCAGCACCAGAATCTTGACGTCGGGATAGAGGTCTTCGAGCTTACGGACGATCTTCAGCGTGCCGAGCGGCACGTCGGCGGGATTTTCGCCGGATCCCGCCCAGAGGTTGTTGACCCCGATCAGGAGCATCACCGCTTTCGGATGGATCTTTTCCATCGGCAGGTCGTCAAGCCGCCAGATGACGTTCCCCGTCTGGTCGCCGCCGAACCCCATGTTCAGGCATTTGCGGTCGCCGTAGTAGTAGTTGAAAACCGGCAGGCCGTTGGTATCCCACATGTGGGTGATTGAGTCGCCGATCAGCAGAAGATCGACCTTCCCCTGCGAAATGCGGCGTCTGTTCACCGCGTGACGGTCAACCCACCAGTCGAGTTCCATGTGGTCTTTCGGAAGACAGGAGGGGGGAAGCGCCTTCGTGATGTTATACAGATCCGGGCCGGTGTGAACCGAGATGTTTCGGAAGGTGTTCAGACCCTCGCCGCCGCAGAACCCGACCTTCCCCCCCGAAAGACGGGTGTCGGCGACGGTCAGAAAAACGTCTTCGTTCATTCCGCAGGCGAGTCGGCCGCCGGAATACTGCGCCCAGACGGTGTAGGTCCGGCCCGACAGGCACGAGACCGCCGTCGAGGCGAGAAGAGTCATCGTCCCGTCGGCTTTGACGTAGTAGAGCGCGGCCATGCCGGGACTGAATTCGGCGTAGTAGTGCGCGCCCGATTTCTGAACCGCCAGTTCGATCCCGGCCTTAAAACTGACCGTCGGGTCGGTTGCCTTGAAATCGGCGGTAACGCGGAGCTCGTTCGGAAACGCGTCGTAGCCGCAGATCACTTCGCCGGAGCCGGTTCGCGCGTCAATCTTCAGCTCGCCGTTTTTCAGAGAGACCTTCGATTCCTGAATGCCGCGGAGGGACCAATTCTGTATATCGGCGGGATAGATCTCGTAGGAGAGAATCGGCTCGTCGAGGGGAACGCCGTCCCGGACGTAGTCCGTGATAATGAACACGTCGCCGACCTGATCCTCGGGAGATTCCATCTGCTCCGGATTCAGCTCGACGGAGATGTTGCTGAAAGAGACGACCCCTTCCGAAGCGTAGAATCCGAGCATTCCCCCCGAAAGGGACGCGCCGCTGACGGTCAGGAGCGTTTCGTCGCCGACGCCGATCGCGAGCTGATCGCCCGACCTTTGCAGCCAGACCGTGTACGTCCGGTTCGGCGCGAACGAATAGGACGCCGCCCTCAGAGTGGTGATCACCTCGCTGTCGCTGACCACGCAGATACTGAAGCGGTCCTTCTGAATTTCGGCGTAATAACGGCGGCCGGTCTGCTGAACGTCAAGTTCCAGCCCCGCCTTGAACGTTGGGGAATCGATCGCTTTAAAATCGGCGGTCAGACGCAGATCGTCGGGAAAACCTTCGTAATCGTAGACCGCTTCCAGGGGGCCGGTCCCCGCATCGATGGTGAGCGAACCGTTCCGCGCGGAAACCTTTGAGATCTTGTCGCCGAACAAGTACCAGTACTGGGTGTCGTCGGGATAGATGGCGTACGATTTGAGGTCGTCGGGAAGTTCGTCGTTCGACTTGAACCAGACCGAGGAGAGAAGCGCGAAGTCGCCCGGGCCGATAAATCCGTCCCCGTCCAGATCGCTCGCCGGATTCCAGTTCTCGCTCCCGTCGGCGCTGAACCAGGCGTAGCTCATATACGAAAGTTCCGCCGGGCCGATGAACCCGTCCCCGTCGACGTCGCCGGGCGAGGTGACGTAGAGGTCGCCGATCTTCTGCCCGACGGGCGCGTCGGCAGTCGGTGCGGGGAGCGCGGCGGCCGCGTCCAGTCCGGCGGTCACGGCCAGGAGCTGGCGTTCTTCGAGCGATTCGAATCGCAATGCGCGTTTTTTCATTCGGAGGACTCCTCGTCTGTAAAGCGGCAAACAGGTGTGTTACTCGGCCATCGGCGCTTTCGGCGTGTCGCCGAGAATCGCCGAGATTTCCGGCTCGACCGCCGCGGCCCAGCGCTTATATCCGAGTTCGGTCGGATGGACAAAGTCGGCCATCAGTTC
>JAGCAH010000128.1 GCA_017652805.1 Thermoguttaceae bacterium
ACCGGCATTGTCGTCGGTGACGATGTTACGACAGCGGCATCGGGCGCGTTCCCGTCGGCAGATGCCGGGACTTATGACGTCAACGTAACGTACACCATCTCCGGCGACGATGCGGGAAATTATCTGGCGCCTGTTGCTGACACGATCCGGGCGACGATTCGTCCGATCAACATTCAGGGCGTGACGTTCAGCGGCGCTGAAAATACTTATACCGCTGAGGCGCAGTCGATCCGGGTGAGCGGCACGGCTGAAGGGGATACGATTCTTTACTCGACGGACGGCGAGAACTTCTCGGCTGACGTTCCGGAATACACGAACGTCGGATCGTACACGATTTACGCAAAGGTTCAGCGTGCGAATTACAACGACTGGACGGAGAGCGCGGTACTGAAGATCAATCCGGCGACGATCACGGCGACCGGCAGCGCTTCGAATAAGACCTATGACCGCGGCGTCTTCGCGACGACGGCGGTGACGTTTACCGGCGTTCTGGGTGAAGATGAGGTTACCGTTTCGGTGAGCGGCGTGTTCGCCGATAAGGCCGCGGCGGAAGGCAAGACGGTCAATCTGACCTATACCCTTACCGGCGATCAGTCCGCGAACTATGTCGTTTCGGGGAACTCGACGACGACGGCGAATATCGATCAGATCCAGCTGACAATCAGCGGGACGACGGTTGCGGATAAGTCGTATAACGGAACTCAGGCGGCGGCGATTACGGCCGGACAGCTTTCCGGCGTTCTTTCCGGCGATGTGGTGAACCTTTCCGCGGAGGGAGAATTCCCTTCGGCGAACGTCGGAACGTATAACGTGACGGTTTCGTACTCGATTACCGGTGCCGATGCGGCGAACTATATCGCTCCCGCCAGCGATACGGTGAGCGCGAAAATCAATCCGGTCGGATTTGCGGTCACGTTCGAGGACGCCTCCGCCGACTATGACAGGTCGGCGCAATCGATCGAGGTGAGCGGGACGCTTGAAGGGGACGTCATTCTCTACTCGACCGACAATATTAACTTCTCGTCGTCGGTTCCGACGTTTACCGATGCCGGGACGCATACGGTCTACGCGCGGGTGAGCCGCACGAACTACAGCGACTGGGAGGGGAGCGCGGTTTTGACGATTACGCCGGCGACGATCACGGCAGTCGGAACCGCTTCGGATAAGACGTACGACGGCGGTCTGAGCGCGACGACGGGGGTGACGTTCAGCGGCGTTCTGGAAGGGGATACCGTTACCGTTTCGGTGAGCGGCGCCTTTACCAGCGCGACGGCGGGCGAAGATAAGACGGTCAATCTGGCGTATGTGCTTGGCGGCGCGCAGGGGGGGAACTATGTTCTTTCGGCGAACGCGACGACGACGGCGGATATTAATAAGAAACAGCTCTCGATCAGCGGAACGTCCGTCGCCGACAAGGATTACGACGAGACGACGACCGCGTCGATCACCCTCGGTGCGGTCTCCGGTGTTATCGGTCAGGATAAGGTTACGGTCGCCGCTTCCGGTGCGTTCCCGTTGGCGGATGCCGGGACTTATGACGTCAACGTAACGTACACCATCTCCGGCGACGATACGGGGAATTATCTGGCGCCTGTTGCCGACACGATCCGAGCGACGATTCGTCCGATCAACATTCAGGGCGTGACGTTCAGCGGCGCTGAAAATACTTATACCGCTGAGGCGCAGTCGATCCGGGTGAGCGGCACGGCCGAAGGGGATACGATTCTCTACTCGACGGACGGCGAGAACTATGGCTCTTCGGTTCCTGAATTTACGAATGTCGGTGAATATACGGTTTACGCGAAAGTTCAGCGCGCGAACTATACGGATTGGACGGGGAGCGCGGATCTCGTGATCACCCCGGCGACGATTACGGCGGTCGGAACGGCTCAGAGCAGGGATTACGACGGCGGCATCTCCGCAACGACGGCGGTGACGTTCTCCGGCGTTCTGCGTGAAGATGATGTTACCGTTTCGGTGAGCGGCGTGTTCGCCGATAAGACCGCGGCGGAAGGGAAGACCGTTAATCTGACGTACGTCATGGG
>JAGCAH010000129.1 GCA_017652805.1 Thermoguttaceae bacterium
CGCGGCCGGTCAGTTCCGGGTTGCCCGCGGTGGCAGCTATATGAGTAACGCCGAGGAGTGCCAGCCGGGATATCGGTACCGGCAGGCCCCGCGCTATCAGACCGCCTTCGGTTTACGCGTTGTGCTGACCCCGGATGCGGGGGAAACGGGCGACGTCGCTTCCATGAACATCTCGGACCGCAACCTAATAACGGTCAACGCCGCAAACGTCAATGCGCCTGAGGCGGCCCCTTCCCCGGAAGCCGGTCAGACCGACGCTCCTGAGGTCAGCGACGAGGCGGAAGGTGAAAACACCGCCGGATTTACCGAAGTTGATGAAACCGAAGAAAATCCGGTTGCCTCGGAGAATACTTCCGAAGGAAACGCCGACGAAGCCGCGGAAGCCGGTCGGACCGACGCTTCTGAGGTCAGCGACGCGGCGGAAGATGAAAACACCGCCGGGTTTACCGAAGTTGATGAAACCGAAGAAAATCCGGCTGCCCCGGAGAATACTTCCGAAGAGAATACCGATGAAACCGCGGAATCCGGTCAGGCTGATGATCAGAACGTGAACGAGGCCGAAGGGGAAGCCGAAACCGCTCCGTCCGAAAACGACGAATCGGACGCTCCCTCGTTTACAAACCCGGAAGATCGGGAGGAAATCCTCGGACTTATCCAGGAATCTGAAGAGAATTCCGAGGAAGCCGCGGGAGAAGACTCCGACCAGTAACGCCCGGGAACCGGAAAAGTAATCTCCGAGTATTTTAAATCAGGCAATTTAGGAAGTTTCAACACCCAAAATGGGTGAAGCGAACTCAAAAAAACATAAAAACCGACTGAAAGAGCGCAAAATCGGCTTTCTTCCGGTCTCTTTCGAGTACCGGGGGGAGCCGGAGTGCGTTTGTTCCTCGAAAATCAGACAAACACCCGTCCCAATCCCCGTGTCGGCGCGTAGCCGTGCCGGAATAATTTAAGGTCATCGTTCGTTTCCCGACCGCTTTTTCAGCGGCAGTTTTTCAGACTAGGTAGGAATTAATAATGAAATCTAAAAAGCTTTTCTCGTGCTTCGTGGCTTCCGCTGTTGTCCTGGCCTCGGTATTGGCACCGACAAAACCGGCCCAGGCGCAGTTGGGTTCTCTTCTGAGCGCTATCCCGTATGCAGGCGGATACATTTCAACCGCTTTGGACGTCGCATCCGGAAGAATGACTCCGCTTGAAGCGGTGGGAGCGTACGTTCCGGGTGTGGGAGGACAGGTCCTCAGTTATGTAAACCACGGCGTTAATATCGTTACCGGACGGGAAGGCGTTGTTGAGGGGGTTCTCGGTATTGTCGGTGTCTCGGTCGGGGGCGTCGCCGGTAACGTTCTGGGTCAAATCAACAGCGGTATTCGTACGGCTCGGAATGTCGGAATGATCGGTTCCGACTTCAACAGTCGTTATCTCTACTACGGCGAAGTGAAACAGCGTCAGTGGCACGTTCGGGACGATCAGGGAAACGAAGTGTCCGTCGATGCGAAAGAGTGGAAACTTTCTTATACCGACGGGGAGGCGAAGTTTGTCCTTGTCCTGGAAGACGGAAAGGAACAAGAATACCCGATTGAAGGGCTCTATCATGAAGATGACCTGAAATATCTCTGCGAGTATATTGTGAATAAACTCGACAAGGAGACTCCCCAAAATGAAATTGCCGATTCTCAAAACCATGGGAAGGAGATTCAAACGATAAAGGCTCGACTTGACTCGATCGCGAGCAAAGAAGACAAAGCGGAGGCAGCAACGGAGCTGAAGGTTTTCTTCACTTATCTCAACGACGAGCTCTGCTCCGTCTCCATCGCTACGATGCCGATCATCGCGGGAACCGAAGCGGGACAGGAAAAAACCCTGACAATCCGCGGCGAACGGTACACGTTCCGCTGGTGTCCGGCGGGCAGCTTTACGCGGACAACCGTTGTCGAAACGACGGATTATGAAACGACAAAGGACCGCTACAGACGGACGGTGAGGAGGCCGGTTAAAAAATCGACCCTGGTAAAACAGCAGGTCACGCTGAGTCGGGGCTTCTGGCTTCTCGATTCGGAAGTGACGCGGCAGGAGTTCGATCGCGTGGTTCAGATGCGGGTCGGAGGCAAACTTCCCAATCCCCAACAGCCCGCTACCGGGGTCACTTGGAACAGCGCGGACGACTTCTGCAAACAACTAAATACGATCACCAAAAAAACATTCCGTCTTCCGACCGAAGCGGAGTGGGAATACGCCTGTCGTGCGGGTTCATCGAACGAAGAGACCGAACCCGCCAAAATCAGCGAAGTGGCGTGGTACGCGGAGAACAGTCGGAGTTCCGAGACACCCGAATCCAACGGCTATAACAACAGGTATTATCGGTACAACAACAGGTATGGCCGCCGCGGCGCCAGCGCAACCGTCGCTCACGATGTCAAAGAGAAAAAGGCCAACGCCTGGGGGCTCTATGATATGCAGGGGAACGTCTGGGAATGGTGTTCCGACTGGTACGGAGAGTACAGTAATGCGGACGTAACAGATCCCCAGGGTCCCGCGACCGGTCAGTACCGGGTTGCCCGTGGAGGCAGCTATATGAGTAAGGCTGAGGAATGCCAGCCGGGATATCGGAACCGCCAAGTCTCGCAGTCAACGAGGTCTCAGTACCGGCAAAATACGGACTATAGGGTCGTTTCCTTCGGTCTACGCGTTGTTCTGGTCCCGGATACGGAAGAAACAGACGGCAACGTTTCCGAGAACCTTCCGAACGATCCCCAACCGTCGGTCGGTATCACTGCTGACGACAACGCACCTGACGAAACCTCTTCCGCGGAATCCGAAAATGTGGCGGAAGACGAAAACACCGATGGGTTTACTGAGGAAGAAGAAGCCGAAGAGAATCAGGATCTCGCAGAAGAGACTTCCGAAGAGAATGCCGACGAGGTTGTGGAGTCTGACCAGGATGTAAGCGACGCAGCGGAAGACGAAAACACCGATGGGTTTACTGAAGAAGCCGAAGAGAATCAGGATGTCGCGGAAGAGACTTCCGAAGAAAATGCCGACGAGGTTGTGGAGTCTGACCAGGATGTAAGCGATGCGGCGGAAGACGAAAACACCGATGGGTTTACTGAAGAAGCCGAAGAGAATCAGGATGTCGCGGAAGAGACTTCCGAAGAGAATGCCGACGAGGTTGTGGAGTCTGACCAGGATGTAAGCGATGCGGCGGAAGACGAAAACACCGATGGGTTTACTGAAGAAGCCGAAGAGAATCAG
>JAGCAH010000017.1 GCA_017652805.1 Thermoguttaceae bacterium
CTTGCGGTACTCGTCGAGCGTCGTCGCGCCGATAATCTGAATTTCGCCCCGCGACAGGGACGGTTTCAGAACATTCGCCGCGTCAATCGCCCCTTCGGCCCCGCCGGCGCCGACCAGGGTATGAAGCTCGTCGATAAAGAGGATCGTATTTTCGGTTCGGCGGACCTCGTTCATCAGCGCTTTGATCCGTTCTTCGAACTGACCGCGGTACTTCGTCCCTGCGACCATCATCGCCAGGTCGAGAACAACGATCCGCTTGTTCAGAAGGAGATCGGGGACGTTCCCTTCAACGACGCGTTGGGCGAACCCCTCGACGACCGCCGTCTTGCCGACCCCCGCCTCGCCCAGGAGAACCGGGTTGTTCTTGGTACGCCGGCAGAGGATCTGCATCGTCCGTTCGATTTCGTCGTTCCGGCCGATCACCGGATCGAGCTTCTTTTGACGGGCCAGTTCGGTCAGGTCGCGGCCGAAACTGTCGAGCGCGGGGGTTTTCGACTTACTTGCGGCGCGGGAGGGCATATCCATCCCGAGCCCTTTGGGCCCCCCCGACTCGCCCCCGGCACGGGAATCGGAATCCGAATCCCCTTCTTCCCCCTCGTCCTTTTTGAGGTGGTTCATGACCGCCGTACGGACGTCGCCGAGTTTGATTCCGATATTCATCAGAACCTGAGCGGCCATCCCCTCCTGCTCGCGCAGAAGCCCCAGCAGGATATGTTCCGTCCCGACCATATGCGAACCGAGCGCCCGCGCCTCGTCCATGGCGTATTCGATCACCTTTTTGGCGCGCGGGGTCTGCGGCAGGCGGCCGAGCATGACGATATCGGGTCCGTGGCGGACGAGTTTTTCGATTTCAAGACGAATCTTGCGCAGATCCCCCCCCATATCGCGGAGGATCGTGGCGGCCGCGCCGCTCCCTTCTTTGATGAGTCCGAGAAGGATATGTTCCGTTCCGACATATTCGTGGTTGAACCGCTGCGCCTCCTGGTTTGCCAGCTGCATCACCTTCCGCGCACGTTCGGTAAATCGTTCGTAAGCCATATAACCCTTTCTGTCTGACGTAAAAAGCCTGGCCTTTATTCTATATTGGGTTCCCGTTTTCGTCCAGTCCATAAGACAGATTGACGCGGGAAAAAATTTAATTTATATACTTAGGACAGCCCTCGAAATCGATTCGAGTTTCCCCATCTTTACAGAAGAACCGAAACGGCTCCGAAGTCTCTCCGGAGCGGAAAATACCGCGATGACTCCCTTTCCGACCCCCTTTCCGCGCCGAGAAAGCGCCTCCGTTTTCCTGCTGGTCCTCCTCCTTTCTCTCCTTTACGGATGCGATTGGGGGAAATCCCCGACCGACGGGGAAAATCCCACCGCGCCGGTCGGGGCCACCGGCGGCGAGTCGGCTCCCCTTTCCCTTTCCGCCGACGACCTTTCGGAACTGGGGGGGGCGACCGAACGGTTCTCGGACCTCTTTCACGAATCCGAGTCGGAATCGGACGCGCCCGACGATTCCCCGCGCGAACCGATCAACGTCGATCCTCAGGCCGAGGAAGATTACACCCGCCTTCCCGATATTCTCTTTACCCCGCAAATCGTCGAGCGGCAGGAGGAGAACGCCGAGCGCTACCTTCTCCGCTACCGGTTCGAGCCGGAGAGCGACCAGCGCTGGAACGTCTCGCACCGGGTCTGGAAGAAGGTTCTGATGTCGGGGCTCGAAACCGAAATCGAGACGGTCTCGCGGATCGTCCGGCGCTGGCACGTCGAGCCGCACGCCGCCGACCTGCCCGAAGACGTCGAGACGGTCACCTACACCATCGACGAGATGGTCCTCGACCAGCAGGAGACGGGAAAAGACCCGATCCGCTACGACAGCCGCGTCGACGACGAGGTTCCGATCGAAATCTCGGTTTTCGGAACAGAAAAGGCGGTCGGGCAGGAGCTCTCGCGCTTTAAGATCGACCGGCTCGGAATGATGACCGAAAAAGAGCTGATGATGCGCCAGTACGGCGGGAATCCGAAAGACTCGCGCGTCCTTTTCCCCTTCCCCGACGAGCCGGTCGCCGTCGGGGAGACATGGACCCTCCCCTACACGATCTTTCTGCAGAACCGCGATAAGACAGTCAAGACAATCAACGCCGTGATCAAGTTCACGCTGACCGGCGTTTCGGGCGACCTGGCGGTGATCGAGGTTCGGACGATCCCGACCTCGATCATCGGCGACCCATATCTGGAAGGCCAGCTTGCCGAACGCCTCTTCACCGGCTCGTGCCGCTTCGACATGAAAAGCGGCAGAGCGGTCAAGACCGAGATCGAGTTCGCCCGATCGGTTCCCGAGGCGTACGGGACGGCCACCTTCCTCGACTACCGGTGTAAAATCACCGAAGAGGCGGTTTCCGTCGGGGAATGACCCGACCGCGCCGGGCGGCTACTCCTCGATCCCCGCCCTCGAGTCATCGAACGGAACGAACCCGGCTTTGAGCGCCGGTGATTCGGGACGGAGCCGGTAATCCCCGTTTTCGGGATCGACAAAGAGCGGATCGGCGCAGACACCCCCCTCGTCGAATCCGAACTCTTTCATCTGCTCGTAGGTTTTATCCCCCTCGTCGCCGAACATCGCCGGACCGGTCGTACAGAACCAGGTGTTCCCGCGGACGACTTTTTCGACCTCTTCGAACTTATGTCCGAACGCCCGCCCCTCGGCCCAGACGATAATGTTGTTCTCAAACGTGAACGAACGGTGCGGCTCGACGCGCGAGGCGACCACCTGATACGGCGTGCTGTTGACGAAGATATTGTTCCGGATCAAATTTCCCCGGCCGTAATGCTGATGAAACGAGCCGTCGGTCGTGTTATACACAAGGTTGTTCTCCATCAGCACCCCCTCGGACCCCTCGTCGGTATAGAGCCCCCAGCCGCCGTAGGAGTTCGACTTCACGTCGTAGATCACGTTGTTGCAGACCCGCGTGCCGTGAAGGGTGCCGAGGGTGTAGACGCCCCCCATGTCGGCGAGCGACCCCTGGCCGATCTTGTGGATTCTGTTGAACTCCACCCGATTGCGCAGCGCGCTCCCCCCCTGGTACCCCCAGGTCCAACCGACCGAAACGCCGGAATAGAAGAAGTCTTCAATCTCGTTGTGAACCACGTCGTTGTCGTGCGTGTTGTTCCCCAAAAGGACGCCGACCCCCTCGGCGTGGAACCGTCCCCCTTGGCGGATTCGGTTGTTTCGGATCACATTGTAGTTCGACAGTCCCGGGGAATCCTCGCTCGGACCGCCGGAGCCGCTGATCGTGATCCCGCCCCCGCCGAGATCGTACAGATCGCACCGCTCAAAACGGCAGCGCCGGACATTCTGAAGACGGACGGCGTACTCCCCGACGTGCGAAATCACGCAGTTTGTAAACGAGACGCGCCGCGCCAGCGAGCCGCCGATCACGCCGTCCAGATAGTTCGCCGCCTGCGCCGCGTTAAACTGCGACGGGCCGGGCCGGTCGAGCGGGCCGGCAACCGCCGGATCGAGTTCGGCGTCCCGCATGACCGACTCGCGCCGCGGGGTGTCGAAGAAGGAAACCCCCAGGTTTTCGAACGAGAGATTTTCGACCCATTCGGTTTCGGGGGCGTCCTTCCCCTCGACCTTGACCGAATTCCCCGCCAGCGTCACCGCGCGAATCAGACCGGCGCGCGGCGCGTAAAACCGGACATATTCGATCGTCTCGCCCGGCAGAGGACGATAGAAGACCTTGCCGTGCGCCCCGTCGTAGAACCATTCGCCCGGCGCGTCGAACGCGCCGCGGACGTTGACGATTTCGGCGAGCGAGTCGCTCTGCCATTTGTTGTGATGCGGCTGAGGCTGCCCTTTCAGCGAAAGGGTGCTCGTTTCGGCGTCCGCTCCCAGAATGATCCGGTGCGAGGTGTCCCAATGATGATGGATGACCACCTGCGCGAAACGGAGCTCCTCGGGCGGCGTCTCTTTCATAAAGTCGAGCGCGCCCTCTTCGAGTGTGACCGACTGGAGGGTGTTCTTCGGATAGATATTGTTCTTGCGGTCGACCGGATTGTCGTCATGCCCAGAAACCACGTTCAGGTAGCCGCTGTTCGGCTCCCGCGCCCGCTCGGCGCGGCGGTCCCCGACGAAGAGCTGTTCGAAATAGAGCGGCTGGCCCCCCTCGTCGAGAGGAAGGTCGGCGGACCAGACCCCGTCCCCCGCGTCGCTCCAGCCGGCGATTTCAATTCCGCCCGAAATCACGGGAAAGGGATACCGGCTGTCGGGTCCCACCTCCCCCACATAGCGGATCGGGGCGCCCTCGGCGCCGCTGTCGCGCGGCTCGAAGACGATCGGCTCGGCGATCGGGTAGATCCCCGGCTGGATGTAAACCGTCCATTGGGCGGAGATTCCCGCGTCCTTGTCGGCACGGATTCGGTCGCGCGCCCCGGCAAGCGAAGCGAGCGGCTCCTCAGCCGAACCGAGCGCGGCGTCGCTCCCTTCGGGAGAAACAAAGTAGTCGATTCGGGGGAGTTCTTCCCCGCGCAAAGAAAGCGCCCAAACACCGATCCCCAACAGGAGAACCGCTGAAAACAATCTCGTTCGTTTCATCATTTTCCTCACACAGACGCGGCTGCCGGCGTCGATCACCCAGGGAAAAACCGTCCGTCACTGACGGCGGACTGGACAAATTCACAAATTCTTATATCATCTATCTAGAGTTATAGGCGAATTCCCGCGGGAAAGCAACTACCGGAAACTCCCCATGACGAAAAAAGTATCGATCGTTTCACTCGGATGCCCCAAGAACCTGGTCGACAGCGAATCGATCCTCGGTCGGCTCATCGGGGACGGGTGGGAGTTCACCCCTGAAGTCGAGGGGGCGAACCTGGTCATTCTCAACACCTGCGGGTTCATCGAGAGCGCCCGCCGGGAAGCGATCGAAACGCTCGACTTCCTCCTGGCGCTCAAGCGGCGGAAAAAGATCAAATCACTCGCCGTCTGCGGCTGTCTGATCCGTGCGCTCGGAAGCGAACTCCCCCGCCGCTATCCGGAAGTCGACGCCTGGTTCGGTCCGGCCGACGAGACACACCTTTCCGAGGCGTTCCCCCTCAGACAGATTTCCACCGCGAAAGAACAGAAAAAAGGGTCTTCTCCGAAAAAGCCGGTCCCGTTCCGCGACACGCTCGATCGCCGCTACACATTCCACGACGAAAGCCGGCTTCTGCTCACCCTCCCGCACACGGCGTATTTAAAAATCGCCGAGGGGTGCGACCGCTTCTGCTCCTACTGCGCCATTCCGGCGATCCGCGGCCGCTTTACGAGTAAGCCGATCGAGACCGTTTTGAGCGAGGCGGAAATCCTCGCCCGTTCGGGGGTCAAAGAGCTCGTACTGATCGCGCAGGAGACGACCTTCTGGGGGAACGACCTCTACGGCGAACCCCGTCTGGCGAAGCTCCTCGCCGAACTCCGCGGCATGAACGCGTTCCCCTGGATCCGTCTTCTTTACACCTATCCGCTCTTCTTCAGCGACGAGCTCCTCGAGCTGTTCGGCGGTGAAGACGATTCCGCTCCGTCGGTCATTCTCCCCTACATCGACCTGCCGCTCCAGCATTGTAACGACGCGCTCCTCAAACAGATGAACCGGCGGGTCGGCAAGTCCGAGACCGAGGATCTCCTGGCGCGGCTGCGCGAGACGATCCCCGGACTGACCCTCCGAACCACCTTCATCACCGGATTCCCCGGCGAGACCGACGCCGCGTTCGAAGAGCTCCTCGAGTTCGCCGAAAAGTGGCGGTTTGAGCGGGCGGGGGTCTTCGCCTACTCGCCGGAAGCGGGAACCCGCGCCGCCGAACTCGAGGGGCAGATTCCCGAAAAGATCAAAGAGGAGCGCCGCGCGCGACTCTACGAAGTCCTGATGCGCATCTCCGCCGAAGACGCGCGCGCCAAAGTCGGCAAGGCATACAACGTTCTTGTCGACACCCCGGTCATTAACGACGACGGTTCCGAAGCCGAGGATTTCTATATCGGCCGAACGGCAGCCGACGCTCCCGACATTGACCCCGTTGTCTATCTCACCGGTTCGGGTCTGACTCCCGGCGAGTTCTGCCGAGCCGAAATCGTTGACACCCAACAACAGGATCTCATAGCGGCCGTATTATGAAAATTGATTCATTCCGTGTGTTCTGCGACGTCGCGCTTCATCAATCCTTTTCCCGGGGCGCCGAAATCAACCAGATCAGCCAGTCGGCCGCGACACAGACCGTTCAGCGGCTCGAAGAAAAGATCGGCGTACCGCTGATCGACCGGGCGAAACGCCCGTTCTGCCTCACCGCCGAGGGAAAGATCTGCTACGAGACGTTCCGGCAGATCGTCGAGTCGTACGACTCGGTTCTCCACCGCGTCCGAACGATGCGCAGCCGCGACGAAGAACAGATCAAAGTCGCCGCGATCTATTCGGTCGGTCTTCACGAAATGAGCCGTTTTATGAAACGGTTCATGATGAATTACCCGAAGGTCAAGATTAAGCTCGACTACCTCCCGCCGCAAAAGGTGCAGGAATCGGTACTCGACTCCGAAGTCGACCTGGGGATCACCTCCTATCCGGTCGCCTCGCTCGACATCGACGTGATTCCGCTCCGCGCCGAAGAGATGGCGGTCGTTCTCCCGATGGGGCACCCCCTTTCGAAACGCCCCTCCCTTAAGATGGAAGACCTCAGCGGCTCCGATTTTATCGCGTTCGGCCGCGACCTGGTCATTCGCCGCGAGACCGACCAGTGTATGCGGATGCGGGGAGTCCGCGTCAATACCGTGATGGAATTTGACAACGTCGAGACGATCAAAGAAGCAGTCGAAATCGGCCTGGGGGTCAGTATCATTCCGTACCCGACCGTCTCGGCCGACGCCGGACAGGGAAAGATCGCGGTCGTTCCCCTCATCTCGCCGCGAATGACCCGGCCGATCGGAATCATCTACCGGCACCACAAGGTCTTTTCGGACGCGGCGGTCAAGTTCATCGAAATGCTGACCGGTACGCCGTTCCAGCCTTCGGAAGGGCGGTAACCCTCCGCCGCGCTTTCTTTTCTTCGCGGGGCTCTTCCCTTTTTTCGGGGGAAAGAGCCTCTCGCTTTTCACGCGCTCCGTAAAAAAGGGGATTGAAGACGCGGGCGAAATGTTGTAGGATAAAACCATTCGCAGACATCACCCGTTGTCATGGAAGGAAGGTTATGCAGTTGGATCATTTCGCAGTACGGTTACGGATCGTTTTCACGGCGCTTCTTCTGGCGGCCGCCCCCCTCGCGGCGCGCGGCGACGAGTCAACCTTGGCACCGCTGGTCAACAGTCAAACCCCGGCGGTCGTTCGCGTCAGCTGTCAGAATATCGATGTCGGCCTCCTGGTACGGGTGGTGGTAAAAGTCGCCGATAAAGTGATCGACTCGGTCATCAAAGACCCCGACATGGCGAAAAAAGCCAAAGCGTCCCTTCCCCTTCTGGTCATCGGATATGTGTCGGGGCCCAATGCCCTTTTCAATTCCTACAAAGAAGCCGGACTGGACGAGATTTACTTCGTTTTCACCCCGGGAAACGGGACGACGCTCGGTTTTTTCGCCGTCCCCCTCGGAACCCTCCCCGAAGAGAAGGTTGAAGAGCTCAAAAAAGGGCTCCTTTCTCTCCGCACGCTCAACCTGCCGATGTACTTCTGCTTTGAGCGGTACGGCTATCTCTTCGCCCCGGTCACGCGGGACGTCGATCCGGAAAGCGAAAGTGTGCAGCAGCAGATCCGCGATCAGTTCGACAACCTCCATTCCGACCCTCGCCCCGATATCACCGAAGCGCTCGGCGAGTTCCCCGGCGCCGCCGTTTCGCTCGTCGTAACGGGGAACGAAAAAACGTCGCGGCGGTTCGCCGAATCAGTCAGCGCTCTTCAGGAAAATACCGACCCGCGCGGCGCCGCCGCCTCGGACAACATCTCGGGAAAGATGCTCCGGCTCGGTCAGGAGGCGCGGTACGGCACGATGGTCTTCGACCAGGGAGACACCTCGATCAAGCTCCGACTCCGGTTCAAACCGGGATTCGACCCGACGCCGACGGTCAACGACATCCACGACAAACTCCTGGGCGATATTCTGAAAGAGAAAGACGCCGGAATGGGCGAGACGAGACGGGCTCTCCTCGAAGCGCTGGCTCCCGTCTCGGCTCCCGAACAGCTCGACTGGAAGATCGACGAGGCGTATATCCAAGAGAATATGCCGATTATCCGCGAAGCGGTCTCGCTCATCCGCGGCCCCAAAAGGGAAGAGCTTCAGGAGGAACTCCCCGTCGAGCTGAATTCCGACACGAAATAACAATTCATCCGCCCGCGCGCCGGGCCTAACCCATTCTGAGGTACCCCTATGAAAATCGCGTTTTGCAATGAAGTTTTCGGTAACTGGCCCCTCGAAAAGCAGTTCGAATCGGTCGCTTCGGCCGGCTACGACGGGATCGAACTGGCCCCCTTCACTCTCGACGAGGCGTTCGCCAGCGGCGCCGAGGCGAGCGCCGACGTCAAACGGATCTCCGCCGCGCGGCGTCAGCTGATCCGCCGCCTGGCCGAACAGAACAATCTCGAAGTCAGCGGTCTTCACTGGCTCCTGGCCAAGACGACCGGCCTGCACCTGACCAGCGCCGACGCCGACCAGCGGAATCGTACAGCCGAATATTTCAAAGACCTGATCCGTTTCGGCGCCGAAACCGGGGCGCATTATCTCGTTCTCGGTTCCCCCGTTCAGCGGAATCTCGCCGAAGGGGTCTCTCTCGAAGAGGGGTATGACCGTGCCGCGTCGGTTCTGGAACAGCTCCTCCCCCTTCTGGAAGAGTCGCAGATGATTCTGGGGCTTGAACCGCTGGCGCCGGTCGAAACGAACTTCCTCAACACCGCCCGCCAGGCGCTCGATCTGATCACCAAGATGGGGAACCCCGGTCCGATCACGATTCACCTCGACTGTAAAGCGATGGCCGACGGCGAAGACCGCCCGATCCCGGAAGTGATCGCCGATCCGGCGATCGTCCCGTTCGAAAAGACGTTCCACGCGCAGGACCCGAACATGAAAGGCCCCGGATTCGGCAATCTCGATTTCGGCCCGATTCTCGCCGCGCTCAAAGCGACCGGCTTCTCGGGCTGGATCGGCATCGAGCCGTTCGACTACTCCGACGGCGCCGACGTCCTTTGCAAAAACAGTATCGATTATCTGAAATCGGTCGGCTGAAAAGTTATACAAAAGAGGGTTTTCCATGGAAAGGAAAAAAAGGTCCCGCGTTCCCCGGAAAGAAGTCTCCGCCGAAAAGCGGCCGCCGTTTTTTCCTTTCCTCCTCATCTTTGCCGTCCCGCTTCTACTGATACCGACCCTTCTTCTCCCCCCCGAGGGGGCGGCGCGCAGCGGCGACGCCTTTCTGCCCGCGCTGGGCGCTCTTTTTGTAGCGGGTGCGGGAATTCTTTCGGCGATTTCTTCCGGACGGAAACCGCGCGGGGCCGACCTGGCGGTTCTTTTCCTCCTTCTCTGGTGCGGCGCGTCGTGGATTCGGCTGAGAGCCGTTCACGCCGGAAACCTTCTCCACGCCGCCAACGGGTTCTGGACGTTCGCCCTGATGCCCCTGTTCTATTTCGCCCTCCGCACCGTTTCGAGTCGGCTCCGCCGCATGGCCGAGGCGCTCCTCTTTGCCGTGATCATCGGCGCGGCTCTTTTCGAGTCGACCGTCTCGCTCTACGACGCCTTCGTCACCGCCCCGGCGGTTCGCGCGCAGTTCCGCGCCGACCCTGAAAAGCTCCTGCGCGAAAGCGGAATGAACCTCGAAAAGGGGACTCCCGAATACGACCTTTTTGCCAAACGGGTGCTGGACAGCACCGAGCCGATCGGAACCTACGGACTGACCAACACGCTCGCGGGACTTCTCGCCCCCGCGCTGATCCTCCTGGCGGGACTCTTTCTGACCGGCGCTTTTTCACGCCGGGAAGGACCGTCCCGGCGGGGTCTCCTTTCGGCGGTCTCGGCCGGAGGAGCGTTTCTCCTCCTCGGACTGACCCTCATCCTGACCAAGAGCCGGGCGGGGTACCTCGCGTTTTTCATCTCGGCGGCGACGATTCCCTTCGTTCTTCTTCTCCGCCGGCATTCAAAGACGGGACGGAAAGCCGCGCTCGTCTCCGGCGCGATTCTGTTGGGAGGGGTTCTCTTGGCGTGCGCGGCGTTTCGGACGGGACTCCTCGACAGAGAAGTCTTTTCCGAAGCGAAAAAATCGCTCGGCTACCGTCTCGACTACTGGACCGCCTCATCGCGCATGATTGCCGACTCTCCCCTCTTTGGGGTCGGTCCGGGAAATTTTCAGAACGTCTATCCGCGCTACATCCTTCCGACCGCCGGCGAGACGATCGCCGACCCGCACAACTTCGCGTTTGAATACGCCGCCCTCTTCGGAATTCCGGCGCTCTGTCTTTTCGTCTTCTTCGTCGCGGCGGTCGTCAAAACGTCGTGCGCGGCGTCCGGGAATGACGAAACCGATCCGCCGGACGAAAAAGCCCCCTTCCTTCCCGTTCTTCTCCTCTTTTTCGGAGGATATCTCCTCTACCTGATCCTCAATTTCCTGACGTCGGCGCCGAGCCGGCTCCCCCTTCTCCTGGGAATGGCGCCCGTCTTCCTCCTTTCCGCGTTCCCCGCCGCGCTCCTCGGCCGGTCGATCGCGCACCTCCCCTCCCCGATCATCGCCCTCTCCGCCGCGGCAGCGCTCCTGAACCTCTCCGCCGCGGGAGGGATCGGCTACCCGCCGACCGCTCTTATGGTCTGGATACCGGCGGCGATCCTTTTAAACCGCGCGCAAGCCCCGGATACCGGAATGAAGACGCCCCGCGCCTGCCGGCTCCTGACCGCCGCCGCATGGGTTCTCCTCCTCGCGGTTTACCTTTCGACCGAGTTCTATCCGATCCTGACCGAAAAGACGCTCCTCCCCCGCCTTGACGTAATCCCGCCGGGCGAAGCGGCGCTGGCGCTCACCCACGCGGCCGAAGGGGCCGGACGCCACTCGATCCCGATCCGCTGGGCGCTCTGTACGATGGCGATGTACGATGAAGGCTACATCCCCTCCCCCGAAAGGGAAAGCGCGTGGCGCGCCGCCAAAGAGGCGCTCTACCGCACCGCGCCCGAAAGCGCCTCGATCCGCGGCGAGATGGCCGACGAGGAGTTCGCCCTCTACGAGGCGAGCGGAAATCGGCTTTTCCTGGACGCTGCGTCCGCCTCCTACGCCGAGGCGGTCGAGCTCTTTCCGACCAACGCGCTCTATCACGCGGCATGGGCGATGGCGCTTCACGCGGCGGGAGATGACGAAAAGGCACAGAGCGAAAAGGCCGAGGCGCTCCGGCTCGACGCGCTCACCCCGCACGAAGACCGTAAGGTTCCCGACGAGCTGAAATCCCTCTTGACTTCGATCGGCGAAAACGAGTAATCTTCCCTGTTCTTTGAAATCTCCGTTGTCAATTGACCAAAGACAGGCGAAGTCCCATGAAAAAGAGTATCGTTTTCGGTTTTCTCGCGCTGGCGCTTTTGAGCGCGGGCGGGTGTCAGTCCCTCAACGACGATCCGAACAACCGATGCTGCTGGTTTCCGAGCCTGATCTCGCCGGGCTACCTCGATCCCGCGCACGAGAAGGGGTATCCCGACGGAACCGACCCGTACCCGTACGCCAATATCGGCACGCGTGACATGCAGATGCGTCCGAAGGGCTACGACCTTCCCCGAAGCTGGAACGCCGATGTCACCGGCGATACCGCCGCGAAATAGCCCCGTCCTTCCATACCGGTTTTCCGAGCGGCGTTTCCTTTTCACGTTCGGACTTCTCTTTCAAAAACGTACCGTTCAGGCGCCCCGTCGCGGGCGGAAAAGAGTCTCAAAGGGAAAAGACGTATAGCATAAGGTTGTCAAAAAACCGGCCCCTTCGAAAAGAAAGGGCCGGTTTTTTAAATGCTGCGAAAATCAGGCCGGACTCATTCCGCCGGAGGCGCGTCGAGAGCGTCCTTGACCTCTTCGACCGCGGCGGCGGCGGCAGCGTCGGCAGCGTCGGCGGCATCGGCAGCGGCGCCGGCGGCGGCTGTCGCGGCTTCGGTGGCGGCGTCAGCGGCAGCCTGAGCTGCGTCCTGAGCTTGTTCGGCGGCGGCTTCGACGTTCGCGGTTATGTTTTCAGCCGTGGCCTGAGCGCTGCTCTGAATCTCTTCGGCGGTTTTCTTGTTGCAGCCGACCATCGCCAGAGCGAGGCAAAAAAGAAGGGAAACGGAAATCACAAAAAACTTTTTCATCTTCAGTTCTCCTTTCGGAAAGTACAAAACGCGGCAAGCCGCAAAAAGGGCGAAAGATGAACGCCCTCAACTCAAAGTACGCGGATTATAATGATTTATCCGTAATATTCAATACGAAAGCCAGAGAAAAACCTAAAAAAACGACGTTTCACCCCCTTGTCAGAAAAATCAAGACACTTTTTACAAGTTAGATAATTTAGTAAAAGCGGGAAGACCGCCTATTGAACCGGCTGAACCGAAACCTCGTCGAGCTGAACCTGCCCTTGTGTACAGAGCGAGAAGGTCAGCGTCATATCCCCTTCGGTGGCGGCATAACGGTAGAACGCGAACCGCTGCCAGCCGTCGGTCCGATAGTACCGCTGGGCGAGCGCTGCGCCGCCGTGCGACTCGTATATCATAAAACCGTCGGTTCCTGCGGAGAGCTCTCCGTCGATCCGGATCCACCCCTGCACGCAGATCAGTTCCCCGGTATGAACGTTGGCCGGCGCGGTCACGGTCAGGGGAGGAACCTCGGTCTGAACGGGAACGCCGGGACCGTCGGCGGAGACCGAAAAGGTGAGTCCGAGCGCGCCGCGATACGCCGCCGCGGGATCGCGGCGCAGACTGCAGATCACTCCGGGAAAGGGGGAATCGAAACGAGTCCAGCTCCCGGCGGTCCAATCTTCGACCCGTTCCATATCGCCGCCGACCAGACGGTTTTCCCCGGTCAGACGAACCTTTCCCGAAGCAATCTTCCCGTAACTTTCAATGTAGGCGGGAAGAGTCGAGAATGAAATCGAAACGGGAAGAACCGGCAGACACTGGTCGAGCCGGGTCCCGGCCTGCCAGAGCCGCCGTTCGCTCATCCGTATTTCGCGCAGGGCGCGTTCGGCCTGTAAGTACGACTCGCCGGCGTCGCCGCGGCGCAGTTCGTTTTCGGCGACCGTCAGGGTTCGGCACGCCGCGTCAACCTCATGGGTCTGGTCGGGAACCGTCACCAACGGGAGATGGCGCACCCGCGGAATCAATCCTTCGTCGTCGAGAGTTCCAAGCTGACCGAGCGTCTCCTGATAGGTATCGAGCCTCATCTTGGCCAGGCGGATTGCCAGTTCCGCCATCCGGTTGCCGAACGCGGGAGACATTTCGGCAACCACGCGTGTGTACCAGTTCGACTGCGCCAGAAAGATGAGCGTGTTCATGCTCACCTCGTCGAGCTGCATATCGATCCCCCCCGCGCGGCGGTGCGAAGGGACTTTGCGCAGGTTCCCCGGCAGAAGGAGATCGGCGGAATACCCTTCCCGCGCCGGCGCGACGAACGAACGGCTGTTCGCCGCCCCCGCGCCGAAGACGAGCTGTGTGTTCGGCTCGGTCGACAGCGGAAGAAGGAGACTTGTCGATTTGGTTCGCAGAAGCGCCGCCGACATCCCCTCTTTGTTCATGTCGATCACCTCTTCGGGAATCCCGCCGGCGACCCACGAGTCGATCATGAGGAGTTCCAGATTGATCAATTCCAGCGCGCAGGCGCGGTACTGGGTTTCGTGGTCTTCGGCGTTTAGAGGAGAATGGGAACTGAACAGAAATCCGTGCGCCCCGGCGGCGAGCGAAAGGCGAACCTGCTGACGCATTTGCTCGTACGAGATGAGCGAGGGCATTTCGTCAACCGCACCGAAAAACCGGCATTGCGCCAAAAGCTGGTCGTCCGGCTGGGTCTGAATTTCGTTCCAGAAAGGAGCGCCGACGAACATCAGGTTCGGATAGCGGCGGAGCCAGAGCCCGTAATCCTCCATATCGAACGAAGTCAGAAGCGGCTGGCGTTTGACCAGAAGAAGGTCGATCGCGCGGTCCGTGTAGGTGCTCAGTCCGGTCACCACGTTGGCGGCGACCGGACGGCGGTACGGGTCGAGCTTGCGAAGTTCTTCGACCCGCTGGGCGACCGCCTGATACTGCGTCTCTTTCAGTCCGCTCCCCACGTCCCACATCAGAACCTTATTGTAGTCTTCCGAGACGGTCGTGCCGTTGAAATACGCCGCGTTTTCCGAGGCGGGTGACGAACTGCCGACCGTCTCCCTTCCGGTCGGCGGGGGAGCGATGAGCCAGACGTTCTCGTTCCGCGCCTCGGCCAGAAGCTGCGCCGACGGCGGAGCTTTCAGCCAGACGGCGTTAAACCGAAGCCCTTTCAGAAACGCCAGCGGTTCCCCCTGGTACTCCACCGCGCGGATCGCGGTCGGCGTGTCCCCGTCGATCATCAGAATCCGTTCGCTAAAATGCGCGTTCGGCAGACCGGATCCCCGAGTTGAAGAACCGGGAAAATCGGCGGCGGCCAGACGTGTGCCGCTCCCCAGAATCAGGGGCGAGGAACTCTCATCTTCGGCGGAATACGCGGCGTTCGAAACGCTCGACTCGCCCCTTTCGGCGTAGTCGACCGCGGCGATCCCTGTCCCCGGCTCCGTATCGACCGAATCGGAAATACTCCGCTCCTTCGACGGCGCGGCGTAGACCGAGACGAACCGGCGCGAATCGGCGATCTTCTTCCGACGGCGCATTTCGGCCATCTCTTTCGGTTTATCGGCGCCAACCGCGAACGGTTCGGTCGGCCATCGGCGAAGTTTATCGCTCGCCGCCTGCATCACGATCGGCGAAGCGGTCACCAGATAGCGGAACGCCAGGAGATTGACCGGGTCGAAGACGGGGGTCTGTTCCGCCTCGTCGAGAATCGAGATCGTCTGCGTGGCATGCCCGTCGATCCGGATATCGTCGACCCAGAGATGAAGCGAACCGCGCGGCTGTTCGGTAAAGAGGATCAGCTGACGGATATACGCATTCTTCGGGTCGAGTTTGATTTTATGCTCGGCGCGAATCGCCTTGACCGTCTCGTCGAGAAGGGTCGCCAGATCTTTTTCAAACGAGAGTTCCTCCCATCCTCCGGCTCGGCGCAAGGTCGTTCCCGCCAGAAGGAGAGTCAGCGGCGTGTCGGTATCGGAACGTTTCGTTTCAGGAAGAACCACCAGAACGCCTAGCGAAACGCCGGGCCGGTCGGCGCGGACCCAGACGGTCGGCGTCGTTTCGTTAAAGAGGATCGGATAGTCGATATAATGGCCGAGAAACGCGAAGCCCGGACTCGGAAAGTCGAGAACGATCTCTTCGGCCCGCTCCCCGCTATGGGGGGAATCACCGGAACGCTGCTGAAAAGTGATTTTGACGTCCGGTTCCTGATAGAGGGGAACCCAGCTGACCCCCTCCTGTTCGAACGACTCGCGCCACCCCCCTTCGGTCTCCTCGGATTCGGGATCATAGAACCCGGGCGTATACCCTTCGAACCCTTCCCCCCGAAGAAAACCGGTCGAAAGGATCAGAATCAGCGCCCCGAAAAAAGACGCGACCCCTCCCGCGCTCCAAAGGGAGCGAAAACGAAAAAGACGCGGAACGGGAAAATTAAGCTTCACGGCTGTCCGGGAGACCTTCCTTGATAAACCGCGGGCTCCGCCTCGAAAGGGGGAAACTTCCGAGCCGGAAAACCGCGCCTGATTTTAATGTTATTCGGTCTTCCCGACAAGAGAAAAATCCGCGGTCCCCCCCGGCGGCGAGGCGTTCCCGAGGCCGAAAGAGAGGAGTTTTTCCGGAAACTTTAGATTTTTTCGCGAAATCTCCGGATTTCCTCTTAAAAAAAGAGATTCAGCGCACTATAATGGGATTAAACGGTTCAAGCGACGTATTCTCTCACAAAGAGGATGATTCCACCGCATGACGCGGATTCTCGATCGGGTCGAATCGAACCGTCTAAATCCACAGAATAATCCTAGAGAACGAGATATAAACATGGCCACCCCGTCTTCGGAAAAGAAAATTGTTGAAAAAAATAACCTTTCAAGTCTCTCCGAGTTGGGCGCGCTCATTGAAGAACTCCCCCCCGAACTGAAACCCCGCTTTGAAAAGGCGTTTCGCCGGGCGGTCAGCGGTATGCAGCACCGCCAGAATGTTCTCACGTTTGTGAAAAATTCGATTTCCCAACTTCGTCTCAACATGAGATATCTGATCTTCGACCTCGAAGCGACCCGCCAGGAACGCGACGAATACCGGCGCCGTCTCGAAGATCTTTTCTGAGGATCGTCGGCGCGGGACGCCCGCGCCCTTTTTTTCAGGCGGTCTTTCCGGGCAAGTTCCTCTTTTCCCCGTTTTGTCTGTTTTGTCCATCGGATTTTCTTAAAACGATCATGGCCGGGATCCCGCCTTTGCCGCACGCTATTTGTTATTGACAAAACGGCCCGAAAAAGCCAGGATAGGGACTGAACGTCTCGCATCACGTTTGAATTTATGAAAGGAGTTTGTTATGAAAAAATCGTTGTTTGCGGTTCTCGCGGCGCTCGTCTGTTTCGTCGGCTTTGTCGCCGCCGAAGACCAAGCCCCCGATGCCGGAATACCCTCAGCATGCAAATGCGAAAAGAAGTGCGAGTGCAATCCCTGCGAGTGTGAAAAATGCAAGTGCGCCGAAAAATGCAAATGCGAAAAGAAGTGCGAGTGCAATCCCTGTGAGTGCGAAGACTGCAAATGCGCCGAAAAATGCAAATGCGAAAAGAAGTGCGAGTGCAATCCCTGCGAGTGTGAAAAATGCAAGTGCGCCGAAAAATGCAAATGCGAAAAGAAGTGCGAGTGC
>JAGCAH010000130.1 GCA_017652805.1 Thermoguttaceae bacterium
CCAGACCCCCCGGCTCAACACCGGGGAAATGCGGCGGGATTGTAGAGAATAATCAGGAACAGTTCAAGGGGTTTTTTCCGGAAAAATCGGCTTGGAGCAAATCGAAAGAAGTGAATGTTTTTTTACGGACAGATAAGAAACGCCCCGAATCGGAGCGGTTGATCCGGGTTAAAATGAACAAAACAGTGAAGGTGGGACAGATGGTTCTCGGGCGGAAGGAGTTATGGGCCGACCGTAAAACTGACCGGCAGGATGACTTCTTCGGTTTTCATGTCCTTGTCGATTTCGACGACAATTTCGCCGGTCTCGGCCAGACCCGGCCCGGAGTAGCGTTCCTGCGGGGAGCCGGCGGGAATCTCGACCGTGGCGTCGACCCACTTGATCGGCATCGACTTTTGCGCCTCGGCATCGAGGAAACTGAGTGAGACATTGAGCCACTGGGGGCGTACGCTCGCGATGCGGACCGTCGATTCGTCGGCGACAAACGCCGGGTCGTCGAAAGTCAGGCGGAACGACTCGCGCGCGCCGGCCGCCGACGAGACCGGGCCGATGACCAATTGCCCGGTCTTGTGCTTGTCATATTTCGTTCCGGTGATCGTGACCGCGCCGGTGACCTGTCCTTCGACCATCATCTCCAGAAGAGGCTGGTCGGAACGATGTGTCTTAAAGCGTACCGTTTCCTGAAACGCTCCCTGCGGCAGGCCCGGGGTGATAAAGAGCGTTCCTTTGACCAGGGAGGTCGCCTTGCTGATGACGGAGCTGTCCTTCTCATCGCTTGTCAGATCGTCGAGCGTTCCCGGCTCCAAGACGACCCGGAAATGATCCGGATCCCAAACGGTGACGTCATTGTTGTCGATGTCAAGAGGAAGGGGGTTTCCCTCCGAATCGGTACCGAATCCGAGAATATGAAACTCGCGCGACTGTTCGTCGCTGTTCGAAACTCCCGAAAAGATCAGATGGTTCGGGTTGGCGATGACCGGCGCGGAGAAGAGCCCTTTGACATTGAAGAATATCTCGGGTCGGACCGGGTCGTTCGTCGAGATGATGACCGACTGCTTAAACGCGCCACCCCCCCGTTCGGCGTCCCACTGGACGTTGACCGTCGTCGACTCGCCCGGCATGAGCTTTTTCTTGGCGATATGGAAATCGGTGCAGTAGCACGATTTCGTCTTCTCTTTGAGGGTGAGGGGGGCGGTTCCGCTGTTGGTGATCGGAAAATCGTGCGAACCGGTCACGTTCTCTTTGTTCTTCTCCAACACACCGAAATCGAATTCAATTTCGGGCGTTTCGACCCTTGGCGCTTCGACTTTTCCGGCGAGGGCGGCTTCGGCGGCGGCCAACTCGGCCTGACGGCGCGACTCCCAATATTCGGGATTCTCGATCGAAAGGTTCCAGCCTCGGCCCCTCAGACTGACAAATCCGAGAATGATTCCCAGGACGACTCCGATAAGGACGCCGAGCGCGGCGGCGTAGATACTCTTTTTCATAGGGGCTCCGACTCGTTAGACGTACCGTGGCCGGTCATAAAAATCCCGATTTCGGCGGGAGGGTAGGAACGGCGCTTTTTTTCGGGGATCTCGACCCCCAACAGGCCGAAATCAAACCGTCGGTCCGATTCGATCACAAAGATCGAGTCGGCCGGTGCGGCGGCGCGCAGTTCCGACAGGAGTTCGAGCATTTCGGCCTGACGCGAGACGTAAAAATCGTATGGGGGGGAACAGAAGACGAGCCACGGCCGGTCGGAAGGGAGGGGGTGGCGCAGGTGCGAGGTCGAGACCGACTCGCCCCGCTCTTTCGCCCGGTTATGCTCGGCAAGTTCTTTCCCCCAGAAGAAGACGTCGGTAATCGTCAGGTCGATTTTCTCGGGGATCAGAGGATCTTTTTCGGCCAGAAGGGCGATATTCCGCCGGATGATTCGCGCCGAGGGGAAATGAATTTCGATGAGGGTTGCCGATTCGGCCCCCCGGCTGAGCGCCTCGAAGGCCAGCGCGCCGGTTCCGGCGAACAGGTCGATGACATGCCGTCCCGGGGCGTAGGTCCCCATCAGGTTGAAGACCGACTCACGGATTCGGTCTTTCATCGGGCGGACCCGGTGATCTCCGCCGTATTCGAGCCGAAGGGTTTTGAACCGTCCCCCGATGATCCGAAGCCCCGCCGTTTTGCCGCGGTTTCCCGGCTGGCTGCCGATATCCCCCCGCCCCCTCTTTTTTGGGGCGGGAGAGGCCGAATCGTCCTTTTTCCGCGGTTCATCTCCCGGGCGGAATGCCGAGGGGTTGGCGCGGTAATAGTTCAGGAAATCCCGGCTGCTCAAGCCGGAGGGGATCTTTTCGGACGGCGGTTCGGAATATCGTTTCTTCTTCGGAGGCATTGCGGATCCGGGGTGACAAAGTCTTGAGTCTTTCTGTGAACTCCTCTATAATGATATCATAAACCGACGTTTTTGTAACGGAGTCTTTCTAAATTGCGACAGGAAAAATGATGAAAAGAAACGGATTCATTCGATTGGCGGTTTTTACGGTTCTCTCCCTGATTCTCCTCTGCGGGGTCCTTTCGGCACAGTCGGCTCCGGACGCGGTCGGCGCGTATCAGGCTCAGATGCAGACTTATAAAGACCACCTAAAAGAACTTCGCTCTCTGAAGGAGGAATATCAGACGGCGACTCCCGAACGAAAAGATGAGATTCAGACTCAGTTCACCCCGCTCTTGGCGGAGACGGCGGCGCTCCAAAAGTCGCTTGTCCCGATGGCGATCGACGCTTTCAAGTCGCTCGATTCTCAAGACGAGGAACTGTCGGTCTTTCTGATGTCGATGCTCGATAAGATGGTCGTCACCACCGAGGAGTATGAGACGGCCTACACGATTGCCAAGGCGCTCGACGGCGCGATTCCCGAACAGTACAGCTACCTTTACGCCTACGGCGCCTACGCCGCGTTTAACGTGATGCAGCTCGACGACGCCGAGGCGTTCTATCAGAAGGCGAAGGAGACCGGCGGTCTGGAAGGGCTCCGCAAACAGGATCCCCGGGGCGAGCTTCAGATCCCGTCGATGATCACCCAGGTTCTTCCGGAGTATCGCAAGCTTTGGCCCGAAGAGGTTGCCGCGCGCGAAAAGGACGCCGCCGAGGAGCTTCCACGCGTTCTCCTTCGCACGACCAAAGGGGACATTGTGCTGGAACTCTTCCTCCGCGAGGCGCCCGAATCGGTCGGGAACTTTATGACCCTGGTCAGCCAGAAGTACTATGACGGCGTGCCGTTCCACCGCGTCCTCCCCCACTTTATGGCGCAGGGAGGGGATCCGACCGGAACCGGTGCCGGGGGACCTGGCTACTGTATCAAAGATGAATGTAAAAAACCGGGCGCGCGAAAGCACTTCCGCGGCTCGCTGAGCATGGCCAAGACGGCGGCGCCCGACTCGGGCGGCTCGCAGTTCTTTCTCTGCTTTATTCCGACCGTCCACCTGAACGGCCAGCATACCGTCTTCGGACGCGTCATCGAGGGAATGGACGTCCTTTCGGAGCTCCAGAGGATCAATCCCGAAGGGCGGAACCTTCCCGCTCCCGACCGGATCGTTGAAGCGCGGATTCTCCGGGGGGAACCGACTCCGTTTACGAAGTTGCCCGAAAAATAGTTACGATCCCCCCTCTGTTGTTAGAAGCCGCGGTAAAATTCCGTTTTGCCGCGGCACAAGCGGTTGACGAACGGGAAATTTCGGGTATACTGTTTCCCGAATTGGCTGTGAATTTTACCCGGAATAAGTGTTTTCCCCCCGTTATCGCTTATCCTCAACTCCCTCGTAAGAGAGTTAGATAGGTTTGTTCAATGAGTGAAGTTGCAGAAGAGAAAAAAACAACGATCCTGATTGTCGACGACGATCCTGAGATTTCCGAGTCGATGCGTCTTACCCTTGATGCGAATGACTACCGCGTTCTTGTCGCCCGCGACGGAAATGCCGGCCTGGTCCTCGCCGAACGTGAGAATCCCGATCTGATCGTTCTCGATATGATGATGCCGAAGCGGAGCGGTTTCCTGGTCGTTGAGGCGTTGCGTCAGACCCCGTCGTTCACAACGCGCATCGTGATGATCACCGCCAACGACGGTTCCCGTCACAAGGACTATGCCCTTAAGCTGGGGGTTGACGCCTATATCCGCAAGCCGTTCCCGATGGATCTCCTCCTGACCACGATCCGGAAGGTTCTGGACGGCACCTACGTTCAGGAAAAAGACGAACCGAAAGAAAAAGAAGAGTAATCTTTCTCGTCCAGGCATAAAAAAACGGAGCCGAGGGGTTCCGTTTTTTTATGCCCGGAGGTTTGTTCCGAAAGCGCTATGATTCCGATTCGGGCGCCTTTTTGATCTGGACGTCGAATGTGTGTCCGCGCCGGATGCGCCGCACCTTGAACTCGACGCCGTTAATGACAAGCTGATCGCCCCGCTGCGCCACCCGCCCGAGCCTCTCTTCAATCCAGGTGTCGAGTTTTTTGGAGTCGTCTTTCTGAGAGACGAAGTCATAGCCGCGGTTGTGCGGCGCGTGGAGGATGTCGCTGGTCACGATTTTTCGGACGCGGTCCATCGTACACCCGCCCCCCATGATCAGCGTATGGTTCTTGAGGTGCTGGACATGTTTCGGGAGCGCGTCGAACTCATCGTCGAGTTCACCGACCAGCTCTTCGATGATATCTTCGAGCGTGACCATCCCGACGCAGTCCCCCGCCTTGTTCCGGACCATCGCCAGATGTTCGTGCTTATGCGTAAAGAGGATGAGCAGTTCCGAAGCGGGGTTGTCGACCTCGGTGAACGCGACCTGTCGGACGATCCCTCCGATATGCCTGTCGCCCGTCTCGAGTTTTTGGTGGGCGATGATCTCCTTGAAGTTGACGTAGCCGATGATGTTCTTTTTGTTCTCTTTCTCGTGGACCGGAAAACGTGTGTGCGCGTCGACGTAGGCGATTTCGATCGCCTCGTCAAGAGTCAGATTGTTCGGAAGGAGTATGACATCTTCAATCGGGATCATCACGTCGGCAACCGATTTGCGCGAAAGACCCGCCGCGGCGACGATAATTCCCTCC
>JAGCAH010000131.1 GCA_017652805.1 Thermoguttaceae bacterium
CATTATCGCCCAGCTTCCCGCATTCCGTATTTCGAAGAAGATCCTCTCGAAGCTCAGTTCGGGGAACGAGACGGGGGTGCCGAATTCGTCGTTCGTCGCATATCACTTCCCCAACTCTCCCCAGAACGAAATCTACCGGTCGATCCGGACGCGCGTCTTTTTCAATCCGAGCGGGAATAATCCGCAGGTGGTCATGTGTTCCAGCCCCCTTTCCGGGGACGGGAAGACCACGTTCAGCGCCACGCTCGCCATTCTGCTGGCCAACACCGGCAAGAAAGTTCTTCTGGTTGACGGCGACATCCGCAAACCGGATGTTCATAAAAAGTTCAACCTGGAAAACGGTCTGGGCTTCGCCGACATTTTGGCGGGGATCTCGCGGCTCGACGACGTCATGGTTAAGACGAAGGTCGAGAACCTGACGCTGATTTCCGCCGGACTCCATCGAAAGAAGCCTTCGGCGATCTTGACGAGCGCCCGTCTCGACGCGGCGATCAACGAAATGCGTGAGAAGTTCGATTTTGTCATCTTCGACTCTTCGCCGGTTCTTTTGGTTTCCGACTCGTGTAACATCGCGCCGAAAACCGACGGAGTTCTCTACGTCTTCCGCGTTCGCCGCCGCGGTCAGGTTCAGGCGGAACAGGGGATCGGAATGTTGGCCGACGTCGGCGCCACGATTCTCGGAACGGTGGTCAACTGCTACGAGAAACACCGCTTCTATGATGAAAACGCCGTGGCCCGGAAACGTTCGTACGGTTACGGCGGCGGGTACGGTTACGGCGGCGGGTACGGCTATGGCGGCGGGTACGGCTATGGCGGCGGGTACGGCTACGGCGGCGGGTACGGCTACGGCTACGGCCAGGGAGGCTACGGATACGGCGTCGGGTACGGAAGCAGTTACGGTTACGGAACCACAAAATACGGCGACGCCTCGAAGTACTACGGAGATCATTCCGACGACGATGATTCCGACGCGGACGACAACGGTAAAAAAACCGACGATGCGTAGTTGACAAAATGAAGCGCGATCAAAAACGGGGTCGGCGGAAATGATCCGTCGGCCCCGTTCGGCTTTTCTGTTTTTCCCGGCCTGTCGAATTTCTCTTTGGCGTGAGTTTTTTGATAACGATCGTTCGGTTACGCCGCCGGAGTATCGGACGGTTCGTCGACCGGTTCAACATCGCGCGGCCAGGCGCCGGGCCGACTCTGACCGGTCGCCATCAGGTAGAAGACCGAGGTGAATCCCATCGTCCAGACCGTCGCAAGCGTACTAACCAGTATGTAATACGCCGCCGATCCCCAGCAGAGAGCCGGGGTATTGCGGATCATCGTCAAAACGGCGTCCGACGAGGCTTTGGCCGGTTCGAGATGCCTGAAGACGAGGGTGAAGACGAGGGTGGCCAACGGAATCGTAATGAGGAATACCAACACCCCAAAAACGAAGATGAAGATCATCATTCCCAAAAAGAGCGTGCCGCCGTTTGTTCTCATGAACTTCCACGAGTGGCCCAACGCCCGCAGCGGCCCGAAGTCGCGGTCGACGACCAGCGAGATCGAAAGGGCGAATTTGATAAAAACGAGGATGAGGATGATGAGGAGAAGGAAGCACTGAATCGTGGAACTGTCCACGGGAAGTTTTGCAAGAAGCGGGGACAGAAGACCGAACACGAAGAAGAGGGCCGCGAGGATCAGAAGGAGGAAAAAGATAACAACCGCGATGGCCTTGAAAATGGTCGTCCACGAGGGGAACGCAAGGTTGCGCCAGTCGCCGTTGTCTCTCTGGATGGTTCGAATCGTCCAGCCGAGAACCATCAGCTGGAGGATCATCGCGACAGTTCCAAAGAACGACGAATATTTACCGTTTCCGAAGCAGCACGCGCAGCCTCCTTTCGAACATCCGGAGGCCGCCGCGTCGGCGCCGGACTCGGACGATTCTTCCTTTTCCCCCGCCATGTCGGCATCGGTCTTTTCGGCGGGGTTCTCCGCGTTCTCTTCGACGGCTCTGTCAAAGAAGTCGATCGTTTCTTCCCCGTCGGCCGAAACGCCGGTGTCGCTCTCTTCCTGAGCCTCCGCGATACTTGTCACGATGTTCAGCGCGGTCTGATCGCCGTTGCTCGACTCGGTGTTCACCAGCTTTCTCATGTCCTGTCCCAGAAAGGAAAGGATCGAAAGAATCAGCGACAGGAAAAAGAGACGCCAAAAATACCGTCTACAGAATGTTTTTGTCTCCCCGAACCAGGCCGAAAGGGGAACGCGGCAGTGGGTCAGGTCCTGATCGGGCGATTCCGGAGTCTCGGCATAAAGACGGAACGAGTTTTTTTCGTCCTTGTCGTTCTCCGGGGAGAGGGGGGCTTGACCGTTGTTTTCAAATTCTGTCATCATGGGCTCCTTTCAATCTTTTGGGTTGACGGGCGAACGAAGCCCATATTACGTTTTTACGCGCGGTCGTTCAAGTGGAATCGGTACAAAGGGGTTTCCCTACCCGGAAAAAATCGGTATACTCCTATACCGGTTGGGGATCGGTGCGGCGAAAAGATTCCCTGCCGCTTCGTTCCGGGAGAGCAGACCCCGTTTTTCGAGGAGATTATGGTCAGTCTAAGCAGACAGGAAATCTTTCAAACCTCCGAGTACGTTGTGGTGAAAGTCGGGACGAATGTCCTGACCGGCGCCGACGGGCGGCTGAACGTCGCACGGATCAATAAACTCGTCGACGACCTGGTTCAGATCCAGAGTCTGGGGAAGAAAGTGATCCTGGTCAGTTCCGGGGCGGTCGGCGCGGGGATGGGGATTCTCGGACTTGACAAACGCCCCACCGAACACCCCAAGCTCCAGGCGATCGCCGCGATCGGGCAGGGGAAACTGATGCAGACCTACGAAGAGGCGCTGGCCCGATACAGGAAATACCCCGCTCAGATCCTTCTGACGGCATCGGATCTGATCCATCGGAATCGATATCTGAACGCGCGGAACACGTTTATTTCCCTTTTTACTTACGGGGTTCTGCCGATCGTCAACGAAAACGACACGGTCAGCGTCGATGAACTGAACTCCACCTTCGGCGATAACGATCGCCTGGCGGCGCTGATCGCAAATCTTTTTATGGAACCGCTTCTGATCCTCCTGACCGATGTCGACGGGCTCTACGACGGCGACCCGGCGCTGGAATCCTCGAAACTGATCCCGCTGGTCGATCACTGGACCCCCGACCTGATGACGATGGTTGCCGAAAAGAGATCGGGACGGAGCAAAGGGGGAATGTCGAGCAAACTCAAAGCGGCGCAGATTCTGACGACCGCCGGCGGGAGCGTGATCATCGCCAACGGGGATGACGAGTCGACCCTGACCCGGATTATGGGGGGGGAAGAGGTCGGTACCGCCTTCTTCCCGAAAGGGAGGCTTCTGGCCCGAAAACGATGGCTCGGATTCGCCGCGGTTCCGAAAGGGGCGGTTGTCATCGACGACGGCGCGGCACGGGCGCTCCTCCAAAAGGGAAAGAGCCTCCTGGCGGTCGGGATTACCGGGGTGAAAGGGTCGTTCGAAAAGGGGGATATTATCGCGATTCTGAACCTTCGGGGAGAAGAGGTCGCCCGCGGGCTGACCAACTACAACAACGACGAGCTGGATCGGATTCACGGACGTTCATGCAGTGATATTCGTGAAATACTCGGCGAATGTCCCTATGAGGAAGTGGTTCATCGCGACAATATCCAGTTGGTCGGCTGATCCTTTTCTCCGGAACGCTTCGCGCGAAAAGAATCACCCGGCCGACCCCGTGAAGACGGAAGGAACCGCGTCAGACGATGATGAAATTGTTTCAAAAAATTTCCGACGCCGAGCCTCGCCGCCCCGACGACACGCCCCCCCTCTCGAGACTCGAGGCGGCTCTTTTTCTGAGCCGCGAACCTCTTCCTGTCCGGCGGTTGGCGCTCCTGGCGGGGCTGGAAGACGCAGCGCAGGCACGGGAACTGGTTCAGAATCTGAATCGCCGCTACCGCGCGGCGAAGAGCGCCTTCTGCGTGGTCGAAGTCGCCGACGGGTTCCAGCTCCGAACCCATCCGGAGTTCGCGTCATGGCTTTTCCGACTCCAAGAAGTTCCCGTCGAGGTTCGCCTGACCCGTACCGCGATGGAGACGCTCGCCATCGTGGCGTACCAACAGCCGATCCTCCGCGCCCAAATCGAGCGGATCCGCGGCGCGGCGTGCGGGGATATCCTCCGTCAACTTATGGATCAGAATCTAATTCAGATGGTCGGCCGTCTGGAAGAGCCGGGTCGGCCGATCCTTTACGGCACGACCAAACGTTTTTTGCAAGTTTTCGGCCTGACCGATATCAACGCCCTGCCGAGTTACCCGTCCGATCAGGACGCTCCGGACGACACGCCGCCTCCCTCCGGCGAGACGGCGGAAGAGGAACGTTAATTCAGGAAGATTCGGTTGAAACAGAACAACGGCGGAAAAAAGGGAAATTTTTTCTGATTTGGCGGAAAACAATGTTGACAAAGCCGATTTTTTTATTCATATTGCCGATAGAGAAGCGGGCGGACATTCCGCTATGAATTTGAACCCCATTTGATGAAGGATGTTGCCATGGAATTCAGAAGCGCTGATGTTTCGAGCATGGAAGACGGTCTGTTGTTGTTCTCCGATGAAATTGATTCGTTTGAAAGCACGACGGGTCTTCTCCCGATGCCGCTGGCCCTTTCCGACGACGAAGATGATGACGAAGATTGGGACGACGACGAAGACAGAGACGACGAAGACGACGAAGAAGAGGAAGACGACGACTGGGACGACGAAGACGATTGGGACGATGACGACGACGGCGACTGGGACGAAGACGACGACTGGGGCGACGACGAAGAAGACGACGATGACGACGACTGGGACGACGACGAAACCGAATGGGAAGAAGTCGACGACGATGAGGACGACATCGACGAGGATGACGATGACTGGGACGATGACGACGACGAATGAGCGTTGAGTCTTCGATTGTGATTTTCTCAGCTTAACAATCTTTCGACCCCATTCCGCCCCGGCGGGAATGGGGTCTGTTATTATAGGGACCGTTTTGTATGGCCGCTAATCTGACCCCGCAATACCTCCGCGCAGAAGAGAATTACCGCCGCAGCGCGACCCCCGAAGAAGAGCTGAAATGGCTGCAGGTCATGTTCGCCGAAATACCGAAACACAAGGCGAGCGAAAAGATGCAGATGATGCTCAAGACGAAGATCTCTGATGTCAAAAAAGAGATCGAAGCCGCCCGAACCGCCTCGAAAAAAGGGGGTGCGAAGAGTGTGAAAATTCCGCGGCAGGGGGCGGGAACCGTGGTGATCATCGGCGGACCGAATTCTGGGAAGAGCCAGCTTTTGGCTTCTTTTACCAAGGCCAAACCGGAGGTGGCGCCGTATCCGTTCACGACGCTTCAGCCGATGCCCGGGATGATGCCCTGGAACGATGTGACCGTCCAATTGATCGATACCCCGCCGATCACCCCCGACTATCTGGAGCCGTATATGTACGGGTTCATTCGTGCCGCGGACCTGGTCCTTCTGATGCTCGACTGCGGCGATGACGACGGGATTGAGCAGTGCGATGAGGTCTTGAGGCGTCTGAGCGCGACCAAGACGCGCCTGGCGCGCAACTCGTCCCTCGACGAAGAGGACGTCGGTCTTTCGTTTACCAAAACGTTCCTCGTCTTCAACAAGATCGATATGCCCGACGCCGAAGAGAGAATCAACCTGTTTCACGAACTCTGTTCGACCGACTTTGAAGAGTTTCGGATTTCCGCGACGGAAATGACGGGGATGGAAGAGCTCCGAGACGCCATCTATCAGGCGCTCGGCGTTCTGAGAGTCTATACCAAGTCGCCGACGAAAAAAGAACCGGATATGGAGAAGCCGTTCACGGTGAGGAAGGGGGATACGGTTCTCGATCTGGCCGGATTGATTCACAAAGATTACGTCGAAAAATTCGCCGGCGCCCGAGTCTGGGGGTCCGCAGTTCATGACGGAACTCCGGTCAAAGGGGACTACGAAATCCGGGAAGGGGATATTGTCGAAATCCACCTGAACAACTGACGGGGCTCCCTTTTTTTAAATATCTCCGTCTTGAAGAAGATCGCATAAAATGTAAAATGCAAGGGTGGCACGCGCATCGGCCGCTCGTCTTTGGGGGGAAGTTCGGGTCGCTGCCACGGTTTGCGTCCGATCCTTAACATTGATCCAAAGAAAGCAGAATGATGAGCGATCTTCATGAAGAATGCGGCGTAGCCGCGGTTTATCACCTTTCGATCGGCGAAACCTCGCCCCTGGCGCCGCCTCAGGGGCGCAACGAGGTCTCGCGGCTTATCCCCCGGATGTTGCTTGACCTTCAAAACCGCGGCCAGCTTGCCGCCGGAATCACTTCCTACAATCCTTCTCGTGAACAGCTCATTGATACCCACAAAGATGTCGGCAGCGTTTCCGAAGTTTTCCATCTCAGCCATCGCGCCGATTACCACAGCCTGATGGACCGTTACGTCGGCTGCGCCGCGATCGGTCATGTTCGATACGCCACGACCGGTCAGGAAGACCGCAGTTACGCCCAGCCTTTCGAGCGGCACCATATTAAGAAATACAAGTGGTTCAGCTTCGCGTTTAACGGGCAGCTGAGTAATTATCACGACCTTCGCGAGCAGATTCTGCAAGACGAAAACGCCTCGCTGGCGCGCGACACCGATATGGAAGTGCTCCTTCACTTTCTCTGCACTGCGGTGGCGCAGGAGTCGAAAACGGGGGATCCCGATCCGCTGGCGATCTGCAGGCGTTTTTCCGAAAAACTCGACGGTTCGTACAGCCTGGTCTATCTCAACGCGCACGGCCAGCTCTTCGTGGCGCGCGACCCGCTTGGGATCAAACCGCTTCTCTACGCGTTCGACGGTTCCCTTTTTGCTGCGGCCAGCGAAAGCGTCGCCCTCTTTAACCTGGGGTTCAAGTCGGAACAGATCAAAAACGTCGAACCGGGGCAGGTGATCATCGTCGACGGCAAAAGCGTCCGGTTCGAACGGTTTGCCGAAAGTCATCGTTCGGCGCACTGTTTCTTTGAATGGGCCTATTTCGCCAACGTCGCCAGTACCCTGGACGATCGGAGCGTCTATCTCGCCCGCAAGCGTCTGGGCGAAGAGATGGCGATTCAGGAAGATATCCCGCTCGACGAAGATTCGATCGTCGTTCCGGTTCCCGACACCGCGAAAGCCGCGGCCGACGGGATGGCGTATAAACTTGGGGTTCCCTGCCTCGAAGGGCTGATCCGAAACCGCTACAGCGGCCGAACCTTTATCGAAAGCGGCGAGTATCGGTGGCGGAAGGCCGAAACGAAATACACGCCGCTTGAAGAGGTCCTGAAAGGGAAACGCGTCTTTCTGGTCGAAGACTCGATTGTTCGTTCGACGACGATGCGCGTTCTCCTCAAACGGATCCGCGAGGTCGGTAAGGCGAAAGAAGTTCACGTTCGCCCCGCCTGTCCGCCGATCATCGCTCCCTGCTTCTATGGGACGGATATGTCGACCTACGGGCAGCTCTTCGTGACTCCCTTCTTCCATAAGACGGGCAAACCGATCAGCCAGTGGCGGACCGACCGCGCTCTGGAAGACGAAATGGCGAAAGACCTGGGGGCTGACTCGCTCCGCTTCCTCTCGCACGAGGCGCTTTTCCGAGCGCTGGATCTCCCCGCCGAACGGCTCTGCCTGGCGTGTATTAACAACGAGTATCCCACGCCGTGGGGGACGCGTCTGGCCGCCGAGGCGTTTGAACAATATAAGGCGAATCCGTCATCGGCGGAAATCCAGAATGGAAAATAAACCCGCCGCGCCCGGCCGATGGGGATCGATATGCACCGCGGCTTTTGAAGTCGCGGTGATTTTTCTTCTTTGTCTCCTCTACGGGTTCTGGCCCGTTCCCGACGTGAACGAGCCGTACTACGTCGGCAAGGCGATCCACTTCTGGAATCCCGACTATTTCGCCGACGACCCGTTTCTGACCTCGTCCGATTCCCACTACCTCTTTTACGCGGTCTTCGGTTTTTTTTCCCTCTTTCTGAAGCCGACCGCGCTTGTCTGGTTCGGGCGGACGGCGATCTGGCTTCTGACCGCGTTCGGCTGGCAGCGCCTTTCGTCGGCGCTGATTCCGAAAAAAGGGGTCTCGATTCTGACCGCCTCGGCTTTTTTCTTTTACATTGAAAACTTTCATCTTGCCGGGGAATGGGTGGTTGGCGGCGTTGAAGGAAAAGGGTTCGCGTTCCCCTTCCTTTTCTGGGGCCTGTCGTGCCTTGTCCGGCGTCGTTATACAAGCGCGTTTGTCCTGATGGGGATCGCTTCGGCGTTCCACGTGCTGGTCGGGGGCTGGGGAGTCTTGGCGGCGCTCGGCGCGCTTCTCTTTTCCCATCGGCGCATGCCAGGCCGCGAAGAAGCCGCGTCGGCCCCTTCGGTTTCGGCTCACCGGCAGACGGCGCTCGGTCTGGCGCTCGGCGGGGCGATCGCGCTGGTCGGCCTTTTGCCGGCTCTGGCGCTCGACCGCGGCGTTTCCGCCGACATTCAGCACGAGGCGCACCGGATTTATGTCTTTGAGCGGATCTCGCATCACCTGGTCCCCTCGACTCTGCCGTGGACGTTCCGCGTCCGTTTTCTCCTTTTGACGCTCCTGTGGCTTTTTTTCTGCCGGTTTCACCCGACGGCGCCGTCGGCCGACGGCGGTCGTCCCTCATTTTCGGCGAAAGGGTGGACGTTCTGGAACCGGTTCGTCGGCGTCTCGCTCCTCTTCGCCGCGATCGGCCTTTTCTGGGACTACGGACTCACCTTTCTGACCAAGATGAAGTGGATTCCGCAGACCTCTCTGGCGGCCGATATGCTCCGCTTCTACTGGTTTCGCCTTTCCGACTGGACTGTTCCGGCCGGAGTGGCGCTGGGAAGCTGCGCGATGTTGACCTCGGAAGGGGCGATAGAGCGGCTGAGGCGACTTGCGAATCTCCCCCGGGGCTTTTCCGTCTTTCTGGTTCTTTGCGGAGCGGGGCTTTTTGTTCTTGCCAAAAGGGCTTTTCTGGCTCACGCGCTGGCGTTGGCCGAGGCCGCGACGGTCTCGCCCCTCTTTCCGGTTCCCCCCCGACCGGTCGATGCGATCGCCTTCCTGGCGGCGCTTCTTGTGCTGGGGATCCTTTCTTCTTTCGCGAGGTCGAAAGAAGACTCGCCTTTTCGCGCGGCGGCGCTCTTTTCGGTGGCGTTTATCTTAGCGGTTCTCGCACCGGTTTGGGGCGCCGCTCAGATGACCGCCATGAAAACGGGCGTTCTGGTTCCGCGGAGCAATCCGCCGAAAGAATCGATCTCGAACGGCTGGCTCGACGTCTGCCGCTGGGCGCGCGAAAATACACCCGAAGACGCCGTGTTTCTGGTGCCGCGTGGTTACGAGTCGTGGAAATGGAACGCCCACCGTGCCGAGATCGCCAACTGGAAAGAGATTCCGCAAGACGCGTCGTCGATGGTGAAATGGTTCGGTCTGATGGAAGACCTCTACACCACCGGACTCAAAGAGGGGAAAGACCGGTGGAACGACCCGCTCATCGCCGTCGTTCTGGCAAAAGGGGAAAAGCGGATTGCCCGTCAGGCCGAAAAGTACAAGATCGATTATATCGTGGTCGAGCAGCCGCCGTATAACATCGCGTCTCAGCCGAAAATTAAGGAGCGGTTCGACGACCTCGTGAAAGACCACAAAGTCTATCAGAATTCCCACTTCATTGTTCTTCGGTTTGAGCGGGACGGGTAAAAACCTCCGATGCCGGCAAGGCGTATCAGAGGCCCGGGGAACCCTCAGACTCTTCTTCACCTCCGGGGCGGTCTTCCTCCAGCGGGTCGTCCGGTTCGGCCAGGTCGTATCCGCCGGTAAAGGTCGGTTCGATCACCGTCGGCGGGTCGGACGGGGCGGACGTGCCGGAAATACTGTATCCTTCGCCCAGAGAAGGTTCGGGGGTCTCGAAGGAGTCGAGCGGAGGCGTTACGGTGGTGTATGTCTCGCAGTCGGGACAGCGGATCTTCGTTCCGATCTGAGACTGCTCGGCGTACATGAGAGTGCCGCAGAGGCCGCAGAGAACCGGGATCAACTTCTTTTCCGGGATCCGGGGCGCTTTCGGCTTTTTCGGAGCGGGGACGGAACTTTTTTTGTTTCCGGTGAAAAGGACTCCGGACGGCTGCGGGGGGGGCGTCCTCTTTGAGGGCGCCCCGCCGTATTGAAGGCGAGCATGCCGCGCTTCGGCGCGCCGCTCGGTCTCTTTGTATTTCTTTTCGGTCAGAAGGAAGCTCGTGCCGCAGTCGGGGCAGTGAACCTTCTTGCCGATCCACGACCTTCCCAGGTAGATCAGCCCGCCGCAGCGGGCGCAGTTAAAGGGGATGAGGGGGCGCGTCGGCGGGGTGGAGCGCGTACCTTCTCGAGCCGCCGGAGGGGACGCCGCGGCGCGGGGAAGGGAGGCCGTCGAAGCGGCGGGTTTCCGGAACGGTTCCGGCGCGCTCCTCTTTTGCGCCTTCTGGATCTTTCGCCGGGAATCGAACCACTTTTGTGTGACTTTAAAGGGGGACGCGCAGTCCGGACATCGAATCTTGGAACCGATCTGAGATTCTTCGATATACAGGATCGAACGACAGACGGGACAGACGGCCGTGACGGTGTTTTCTTTCGGTTCAGGCCAGTGAACCAGTTCCGACGCTTTCGAGGCGTTGAGCGGAGAGACGCCGTAAATTTCGTTCGGCGCCTCCTTTTCGGGGTATCGCTCCGGATGGAGACGAATCGCGGGGTCGGTCCATGAACGCATCTGCTCCTGACGCCGCTGACGGCGTTTTTGCTCGTACCACTCGGCGGTAACCGAAAAAGGAGTGTCGCAGTCGGGACAGACTTTTTTCACTCCGATCTCATTATACGCGACCGGGATCGTGGCGTTACAGATCGGACAGCGGTATTCGGGAAGGTAGAATTTCTGACTTCGCTCGCGCGCGTCTTCCGGACCGTCGTCAATCGCGTAAAGATCCCTCGTCTCGGCGCGCCGATCCGGCTGACTTCGGGAGGGAACGGTCAGCTTACGATAGCAGTACCGACAGTAGACTTCCTGACCGGCCAGTTCCTGCGGAACGACGATTGGTTCGGTACAGTTCGGACATCGGAAACGGATTTCACCCATTGAATGACTCTGATAGGAATATCCTCGGGAATCAAAGCGCCGCCCCGGCGGACAGACCGCCGGGGTGGGCGTGGAACTTGTCAGGACTCTCGAACGATCCCGGATTCGGGGCGGCAAATTCGCCGCGGTACCCGTGCGTGAGTATCGCGTTGTCGGCCGGAGCCTGATCGGGATCAAAGGGGATTTTGGCCTGCGGATCCTCGAGAAACTCGGGAATACGGTTTTCGGCTTTGCGGCCGTCTTCTCCGACGCTGGGCGCCGTTTGAACCGAACACCGGACGGCAAACCGCGTTTTAAGCGGTTTGCTCACAGGCCCCGCGTGATCGGAATGCGGCTCGGGGAAGAAGAAAAACACCGCCCCGGCGGACGAGACGCCGGGGCGAACATGGAATCAGAAAGGATTCTCAAACGATTTCGGACTCAGACCTCGTCCGGATTCGGGACGACGAATTCGCCGCGGTACTCGCGTGTGAGCATCGCGTTGGCGGCGTCGTTGTCGACAAAGACTTCCTTGTCGGGATCGAACTTGAGACTGACCCCCATCGAAAGCGGGGTCTTTTCGAGATTGACGCCGTTGTTGGTCAGATGTTCAAGCGTTCGGCGGAGCGTGGCAACGTTGTCGTCGTTCCCCGGAATGTCGGCGGCGATCTTTTCGGCCTCGGCGGGAGAGACGTAATTCTTTTCCCCCAGATAGTAGGAGATGTTCCCCAGGTGGCTCAGACCGGCGGAAAGGTGACCGGCGCGGGCGTCGGCGTTCAGCTTTTCGGGCGTCCCGTTGATGACGCAGTCGATGAAGTTGCAGAAGTGATATGAGTCGTCTCCGCCGGTGAAACGGGTGACTTCGTTGCCGTCCGGGTCAAAGACGGCCACAAAGCCGTACGAGCTTTGAATCATATACCCTTCGCTGCCGTAGGCGATGACGCCGACGCCGACTCCCATCAGCGGGTCGGTTTCCAGACCGCGGGTTTCGAAGACGAGTGTCTTGCCGTTGCGGTAGTTGTAAATCGAAACTTCGGTATTGGCGGTATCGCCGGCATCGACGTAGTTGTCGTCCTGCCGCTCGGTCTGGTATCCGAGTCGGCCGCCGTAGGCGATGACCGACGAAGGGAATTCGGTCACTCCCAGGAAGGTACGGGCGATATCGGTTTGATGCGGTCCCTGGTTCCCCAGGTCGCCGTTTCCGTAAAGACGCTGCCAGTGCCAGTCGTAGTGGAAGTTCGGCCGGGTGACCGGATCGACGATCGGCGCCGGACCACTCCAAAGGTTGTAGTCAATCCCTTCCGGAACCGGATAGGCGCCGAGCGGACCGATCGACCGGCGGCGTTTGTAGCAGAGGCCTCGGGTCAGTTTGATCTCCCCGAGTTTCCCGTCGGCGGCATACCGGAACGCCTCCTGAACCGCCGGGTTCGAACGGCACTGCGAACCGACCTGACAGCAGCGGCCGTATTTCTTGGCCGCCGCGATGAGCGCCTGTCCCTCGTGGACGTTGTGGCAGATCGGCTTTTCGAGGTAGGCGTCTTTCCCCGCCTGCATCGCCCAGATACCGGTCAGGGCGTGCCAGTGGTTCGTCGTCGCGCAGGAGACGATATCGAGGCTTTTGTCGTCGAGCGCGTCGCGCATATCGGCGACGATTTTCGGGCGGGACTTCTGCTCCTCTTCGATCATATCGGCGGCGCGGGCGGCCTGAGCCTGATCGGGGTCGCAGACATAGAGAATCTTGGTGCGCGGGTCTTCGAGAAATTCGGGGATGTGGCTTCCGGTTCCGCGGCCGCCGCAGCCGACCACCATGACGCCGAGCGTTTCGTTCGGACCGAGGGGACGGCCCTGGGCGCGCGCTTTGCTTCCGGTCATCGCCGAGCCGAGAACCGACATGGTTGCGGCGGCGAGGATCGAATCACTCAGGAATTCTCGTCGTGACGTTCTTTTCATCGTAATCTTCCTTTCTCAAAACAGACATCTTCGGGAAACACGTTCCGTTTTCAAGACGCCGGACTTTCGGATGTTGATATGTTGTTCATTCGGTTTCTTTTTGGTGAAAGGGCTGAGTCGGTCAGATCTCAACGCGCTTGCGCCAGAGGATCGATTCGACCTCTTTGTGGCAGAGGATAAGCGCATCGCGCGCCAGGACGCCGTCAAGAAGGGACGAAGGGACGCCGGTGGTGAACGCCTTCTGCGCTTCGGTAAGCTCGCGGACGAAGGGGGTGATATCGTCCGAATCGCCGAATTCCGGTTTTTCGACCCCGCCGTCTTTGGTCAGAACCGTGACCGGAAGTCCGCTGAACGAGTCGAATGCGACGGTCGCCTCTTCGAAATGGGCCTCAAAGTTGTGCATGAAGGGACGCCCCTGCTGCATGATGCAGCCGCTGTTGGCGGTGACGACCAGACCCGGGTTGTCGTAGATGAACTGGGTGCTGAAATATTCGGGAACCGCCCCGCGGCTGCGGCCGACCGACTGGACCGCTTTCGGCATTCCGAAAACGGCGCGGATAAAGTGCGCGTCGTGGACGTGCAGGTCGAGAAGGGGGCCGCCAATCTTGTTCATGTCGTAGAAATGGGTCAGCCAGACCGGGTCGGAAATCACACGGTTGAAGTGACCGCCGAGAAGTTTTCCGTATTTCCCGCTCTGAGCGGCCTGCGCCACGAATCCGTAGGAGTCGTAGAAGGGGAGGACGTGTCCGATCATCAGCATTTTGCCGTTCTTCTTGGCGGCGTCGACCATCTTGACCCCTTCTTCGGGACGGAGGGCAATCGGTTTTTCGCAGAAGACGTGTTTCCCGGCGTTGAGCGCGGCGATTGTGGCGGCGGCGTGCTGGTTCGGCGGAAGGCAGATGTCAATGACGTCGAGTTCCGGGTTTTTGAGCATCTCGTCGAGGTTTTCGTAGGTGGCGATTCCGGAAAGATCCATCATCGTCCCCTGAGGACCGAAGTTCCCTTTGATTTTCGTCCAGTCGCCGGCGAGGCGTTCCTTGAAAAACGATTCGCACAGGGCGGTGACCTTGACTCCCTCGATCCTCTGGTAAGCCAGATAATGGATCATTCCCATAAAACCGATACCGGTAATCCCGACTTTCAGCATCTGTCTGTGACTCCAACTTTTTTCTGGTGAACCCGCGAAGGAAGGGCGGGCGAACTTCATTTCGGCGCCGCCGGGCAGGAGACGGCGCCGAACCTTTCGAACGATTTCCCCCTTATTTTAACGATTTCACCATCGAAAGTAAAATGACCGAATGGAAAAAAGAGAAAAATTTGCAATTTTCGGGAGAATCGGATAGACTGTAGGGGGGGCGAGTGGGACTCTCTCCGTCCCCCCCTAAGTTTTGCCCACATATGCCGCGTGAAGGAACCGTTCCGGCGCGCGGTGTTTTTCGTTTTTTTGATCCTGTCGGGAGACTCTGTGCGACCGAAAATGTGTCGACCCCCCCGCTTTGAACAACTCGAAGAGCGCCGTCTTCTGGCGGTCTCGGCGGGGATGGCCGCGGTTTGGACTCCCATGCCCACCTCCGCCGACGATGAACCGACGACATGGCTGGTAACGACGACCAGCGACAGCCCGGGGGATCACGAGGGGCTCCTCTCTTTGCGCGAGGCAATCGATGCGGCGGAAGCGGGGGATAGGATCCGGTTCGCGGCGACCCTTTCGGGGAGAACGATTACCCTGACTGGAACGCCACTTTCTCTTTCGGCGAGCGTGACGATCGACGCTTCGGACCTTCAAAAAGGGGTGACAATCGACGGCGGCAAGAAAAGCCGCGTTTTTTCGATTGCCTCGGGGGCGGAGGTCAATATGATCAACCTCCTGATCTGCGGGGGGGCGACAACCGGTTCGGGAGGGGGAATTTCGAACGCCGGGATTCTGAAGCTGACCGACTGCGCCGTTGTCGATAACAGCGCTTCGCGGGGGGGCGGTATCGAAAGTACCGGCGAACTGATCCTGATTAACTGTACCGTGGCGGGAAACAGTGCCAGGACGACCGGCGGCGGACTCGACCTCTCCGGGGGAACCGCCTCGGTCAAAAACAGCATCGTTGCCGCCAACGCCGCCGAGGGGGGGAGCGACAATATCCGAAAAGATTCCGCCGCGACCGTTTCGGCCTCTTATGTCCTTTCCCCCTTTACCGACTGGAGCGAGTCGGATCACATCGTTGAATACGACGCTCAGAGACAGATCTTTTCCGACGCGGCCAACGGCATTTACACGCCGGCCTCCGGTTCGCAGGCGATCGATGCGGGGGACAACACGCTGGCCGCGACCGATCGCGACCTGAGCGGGGCGACGCGGATTCAGCATCGTCTGATCGATCTGGGGGCGTTCGAATCGGGAATCGCCGAGGGAGTACATCTTTCCGGCTGGCAGGTCATCTATGACGGGGAAGAACACCAGCTCGAACCGGAAGGAATCGAAGAAGGGGATCTTGTCGAGTACAGCTCCGACGGCGGGGCGAGCTGGACGACGGTTTCCCCGAGCTTTGCCGAAATGGGAGCTTATCCGCTATCGGTGCGGATTTCCCGACCCGGGTACGACACCTATACCGAATCTGGAGAACTCCAGGTTCGGGAAGTCCCCTCGTCGATCGTGACCTCGCTTGAAGATCTGGTCAATCCGGTCGACGGTCAGATCACCCTTCGCGAGGCGATTGACTATACGCCGACGGGGGGAACCGTTCTCTTTGTCAGCGCGATGGCGGGGAAGACGGTGAGCCTGTCGGGGGAAGAGCTTAAAATTTCCGACTCAATCGAGATTGACGCTTCCGACCTTCAGGGGGGGCTGACGATCGACGCCGCCGGGGGGAGCCGCGTTCTTTTTGTAACGGGGGGGACCGCCGCCCAACCGGTTGAGCTGACCGGTTTGACGATTACCGGCGGAATGACGAGCGAAAACGGCGGAGGGATCTTCGCACTCAGCGCGTCTCTGAAAATGACCAATTGCACCGTGACGGCGAATACCGCCCAGTTCGGCGGCGGACTTTACACCGAGGGGGGGACGGCGACCCTGACCGGTATCCTCTTTGAGAAGAATACCGCGCTTGCCGGCGGCGGGCTTTATCTGAAAAATGGGGTGATGACGGTCGCCGACTCCCGTTTCCTCTCGAATAGTGCGCTTTCCCAGTTCGGGGGGGGGATCGAGAGCGAGCTGGGAAACCTGACGATCAGCGGGTCGGTTATCTCGAAGAACAGCGCCGCCTGCGGCGGGGGAATTGACGTCATCCAGGGGAAGCTTTTCTTAGACGCCTGCGTCATCTCCGAGAACACCGCCCTGCGACGGATCAATCCCAAAGATCACAGCTTCTACGGGGGATACGGCGGCGGGCTTTACAACTACCTCGGCGAGATTTCTCTTACAAACTGCGCTCTGACCGACAACGAAGCGTCGAATTGGGGGGGCGGCGTCGAAACATACGGGAGTATGAACCTGATCGGCTGTACCCTGGCAGGAAACAGAGCCGACCATGTCGGCGGTCTCGACGTGGCCGCCGGGAAGGACGGAAATGTGAACCTCTACAACAGCATCGTTGCAGGGAATACCGCCAACGCCGAAACGAACGACGTCGGAGTCAGCTCCGGCACGGTCAACGCGTACTACACACTCTCGTCGTTTGAGGATTGGAACGAGTCGGAATCGTCCTACCCGTACGACGGGCTGATCGCGATCTTTACCAATCCCGATAAGGGGAACTACACGCTCCGCCGGGGGACGCGTTGTGTCAATGGCGGGAATAATTCCTATGTGGCGACGTCGACCGATCTGGCCGGAAACACACGGATCGTCGGCGCGCGGGTCGACCTGGGCGCCTATGAAATTCAGAATTCCCCGACGGCGCTTTCCGCTCCCGAAATCCTGACCGGTATGCAGGGGGAGAACGCGGCGTACGGACTCGGACGCCAGCGGATCGTCTGGACGAAGGTCGACGGCGCGTCGGGGTATGAGCTTTCGTATACCGAAGACGGTATCTGGTGGACGTCGGTGGTCGTCCCAGAGACGTCTCAGGTTATCTCGAATCTGAAAAACGGGACGCTTGTTCAGTACAAGGTGCGCGCTCTGGGTGACGGTCAGACGAACGAAACCTCGCCTTGGAGCGAGGTGAAGTCCTTTTATGTCTCCCCCTTCGATATCGACGGGGACGGTATGGCCGGACCGGAAGATTACGCCGCGATCTCAAAGTCGTGGATGTCGGTGACCGACGGCGAGAATTGGGATCCCCGCTGCGATATCGACGGGGACGGATTCGTCGGCCCGGGGGACTTTGCCCTCTTTAGCGTCAATTGGATGAAAGATTCTGATTTTGTCTTTCCGACAAGTTGAATGAATCGGAAATGCGTGAACCAAAAAGGGGGAGCGAACGCTCCCCCTTTTCGGTTCACGCGGCGTGTCAAACACTAATCGCTTACGGTCGTCCGGAACTCATCGGAATTCCCGCGCAGTTCGGGAGCGTACATCCCTTCGATTGTGGCGGGAAGGGCACTGACCGTTCCAGGGGTCTCGGCGCGGAGCCTGTAAGAGAGCGTATGCACCCCCTGCGGCAGACGATAGACAAAGAACGAGACGCGCGCGTCGCGGAATTCGGCGTAGGCGCTTAAAGGACCGGCCACGTACCCGCTGACCGGATCAATCGGTTCGAACCCGGCGGGCTTACGGTCTTCGATCAGGATGGAGTCGTAGTCGTTCCGGCTTTGAACGTTTAGCTCGACCTCAATCAGGTCGCCGCTTTGGATCGGCGCGCCGTCTTCGAGCCGCTGTCGCTTGAACTTGTGTGTGCGCATTTGAGTCAGCTGCCCATGCCCGCCGACGGCAGTCTCGGTCGCTTCCTCGTCTTCGGTTAGCTTCCAGTAGGTGCGGCTGACTTCCACTTCCAGACCCGCTTTGCGGATAAACGGCTCCATGGTGAAATTGGCCAGATACGCGTTACAGAAGAGGGGGCCGTCGCCGGAATAGCGGATCACGACCTCGTGCGGGCCGGCCGTGACTTCGTCGCCGGAAAGAACGAATGTGTGGTCGTTGGCGAAAACGGTTTCGGGCGTGATCGATTCGGTGTGAACGATTTTACCGTCGACCGCGATTTCGACCGTTCCCCCGCCGCGGAGTTCGCCTTTCGCTTCAAGGTAGTCGAGAAGGGCGACGACGCAATGGGCCGTGTCGCGCGTTGAATCCCAGTAGCCGGCATTTCTGCGGCTGTTCAAAAGGTGTTTGACCATCATTGGCAGGACCGGGTTTTGGGGATCCTCACGCGCCATCAGCGAAAGATACGCGGCCTGGGTTTCAATACTGTTTCCGTACCAGCACCACCAATAATCACCCGCCGACGTGCCGCGAAGATCGAGCCACGCGGCATCGTCTGTTTTATCGGTTTTCAAATACTGACCGATCATGTTCAGAAGGGTGTCGATCCGCTCCTGAACCGCCGCGCTGCGCTCCAGTTTGGCGAGCGCATCGGCGTAGAGGGTCAGGGCGTACGGCGACAGCCTTGTACGGTCGTCGTAGATGAAGTCGCTCATTTCGGCCATCATCTGCGCCTGTTCGCCGTCTTGGATGCTGTCACACTCTTCGACGGTCGAGAAGACCAGAACGTCTTCGGGCGTCACATGTTCTTTGGCGTCGGACGAGTGTCCGGCGTCGGGATTTTCCGCCTCGACCCGCCATTTTTTCAGGTTGGCGTGCTGCGTGAACATATAGTTGCGCAGCCAGCCGATCCCGTTTTGCAAGACATCGTCGGGAACCTCGGCTCCGGCTTGGCGCGCCTTGCAGAGCCCGTCGACCACCAGGGAGGTCAAATGCGGCGAGGAATGTTCCTGCCAGCCGCTGAACCAGCCCCAGCCGCCGTCGGCACACTGCATCTCGCGCAGACGCGCCACACCGGCCGCAACGCGTCGGTCGACCTCGGCAGTGGAAAAGACCGGATCGGTTGGCGGAGACGACGATTCGATCGGTTCGCCGAAAATGTTGAGCCGCTGTCGTTTCCACGCGCGGCGCGACTGCGGGTCGCCGAGCTCCTGCGCGTTGAGGTTGGCGCGGTGCGACTCGATCTCGGCCAGATCAATACCCGATTCGGCCAGGTATTTTCGAACCAGGACAGTCGGAAGGAAACGGTTCAGCGTCTGTTCGGTGCAGCCGTAGGGGTAGTCGGTAAGATAGGGAATCGCATCGAGCGCGGCGCCCGCCAGCGAGGGGGAATAGCGAACGGTCAGGGATGTTTCTTCGGGGATCCGCTCGGCGGGAACGTTCACACGAAACGCGTATTCCCTCGGCGCGTTTTCCTTCGGGGTCTCTTCGCCGGATGAGTTTTCGTTCGGCGCGTCTTCTTCCTCGCCGACGGGGGGGATCATTCCCGAGAATGATTCCTGTTTTCGGATCCCATGCAGGTAGACCGGAATTGACTCGCGCACGCCGTCCGACCCGTCAGCGGTTCGGGCGGTCATCACCAGAGGGACGCTTGCCGCCGACGCGGCGTCGACCTGCCAGTCGACGCGGATCTCCCCCCCCGCGGGGATCGTGACCTGTCGAATCGGCTCGCTTCCTTTTCGGAGGCGGATCGCCGGAGAAGCATCGGTATCGGGATCGATCTGAAGGGCGACTTCTCCCTTCTGCTCGGTCGGTGTGTAGTTGTGGACAATCGCCGAAAGGAGAACGGTGTCGGTCTGGGTCAGAAAACGGGGTCTCTCCATCCGGAGAATCAGATCTTTCCGTGTGACAACTTCGCCGGTTCCCTCGCCGACGCGCGTGCCGGGCGCGAACGACCAGACGCGCACCTTCCATGATGTGACGTTTTCGGGCATGTCGAACGAAAGTTCCGCCTCTCCGCTTTCGTCGGTCTGGAGTCGGCCGATCCAGAGCGCGGTGTCGGCGAATTCGCTCCGGATTTCCGGTTCGGGAAGAGGCGACCCGCCCGAGGAGTCCGCGTCGGAGTCTTCGGCCAGAGCGGCGGATTCGACCCCACCCTCGCCCGGAGCGGAGGCAGGGGCAGGCGCAGGAGTTCCGAGGGCGGTTTCCTTTCGCATCACTCCGTTTGCCGCGCCGGAAAGGGCAACCACCGAAAGACTCCTCATCGACGCGGCTTCGAAGACGGCGCCCTCGTCGTCACTGTCTGTCATGTCGTCGGCGTACTGCAGTTCTTCCGGTCCGAGCGGCTGCATGGTGTTCTTTTGCGGGAAGTCGATCGGATGGAACCACCGCTTCAGGCTGTGCTGATCGTGCGACGCGCAGTGTCGCGTCCAATCCCAGAAGAATTTCCGAAGATCGACGGAATGAAACCGAGTCAAGACGTCGAGCGAGCGGTCGTAGACCGCGGCGGTGACGATTCCGGTAACCGGCTTGCCGTCGGGATCGGTGAGGCGGACCTTCATCCGGGCGTGTTCCCCCGGTTTGTATGACGGCTTGTCGGGAGTGATTTGAACTTCGATGACGCGCGTGACGGGAGGAACGGGAATACTCTTGGCGGTGCGTCTGACGCGGCCGTCGGCAATCGCGATTCCTTCGACCCAGATATTCGGCATGTCGGCGTCGGCGATCTCAAACTCAAAAAAGGCGCTCCCCCCTTTCAGATGAACCAGGTGCGGCTTGCCGCCGTTGTTTCCCTCGCTCCGGACGAAAAGGAGAACCGTGGCGTCGGGCGACGAGGAGGATATCCGCAGACGCGCCTTTTCGCCGGGTCGGTATTCCGGTTTTTCGGGGACGATATCGAGCGGATTCGAGCCGCCTGCGTCTTCTGGGTTCTCTCCGGCGGGACCGGCGACCGTCAGGAGGGATCCCCCCTCGACTTGATGCCCCTGGCCGTCGTCGACGACGCACCGGAAGCGGTAGAGGCCCGGCTGGGGAAGGGTGAACGGGAGATTACCCGTTCCGTCGGAGCCGAGCGTGATCTCTTCGGAGAGGACGGGTGTTTCTTCGACCTTTTTCAATTCGCTCTGTGTGACTTCGCCGGTAAGGCGAACCCGGCTGACTGTGACGCGGCCGACCCCGTGAACGCCCTCGCCGTCAACACGCCGGGCGGCCACGTGGCAGTCGATCTGCTGCTGCGGTTCGTGGAACCCGCGGTCCGTCCAGGTTGTTACGCGGAACGGCTTCTCGCTCACCAGAATTCTTCCGGAACCGCTCGCCTGACGGCGCGAGTCGTCGGTCACCTCAACAATCACCTCGTATGACTGGTCGATCCCGGGATAGAGCTGCGCCGCCGGGGTGGTGTCGATCGGAATTTCGATGGCGCCGTCTTCCCCGATCTCGGTTTTACCGGAGGCGACGACTTCGGAACTTTCATGGTAGATGTGCTGCCACGGAAGGGGCGGGGGGAAAACCCCCCACTTTGACCAGCCGGGATACCAAGGGGCGCTCGGCGCCAGCCAGGCGTAGCCGTTTCCGTAGAGCCAGTCCCAGCGGCAGATCGGATACCATACCGAATCGGCGCGTGAGCGTATCACACGCCACGAGACGCGGGCGTGTGTGACAGGACTGCCGAAATAGTAGTCGGCGTGCGCCTTGACGGTAATCTTTTCGCCGAGAGTGACAGGTTTTTCCGGCGTGTCGACTTTGACCTCAAATTCCGGCTTTCGGTACTCTTCGATGCTGACGTTCCCGGAACCGAGGGTACGCCACTTCTGCGAGGAAATGTTCCCCTTATAGGGCGTATCGAGCCGGAATGTGTAGGTTCCCAGGTGGAACGATTCGTCGGTTTCGAGTACGTCTTCCAGACCGCCGGTCTCGTCGAGCGTCGTCTCTTTTGAAACAATCTCTTTCCCGCCCGGTTCGGTGATCACCAGTCGGACCGGAACGTCTTTCCAGTTCCACTCCTCAGGCAGATCGTAACGGGCGGTTCCCGCCTGGAATCGGAAATGAACGGTATCTTTCGGACGGTAGATCGGCCGATCCGACAGGAAGCAGGCGCGCTCGCGGAGCAGCGGCGTCGTCGAGTTGTGGTCGTACCAGATTTCCTCGAACCCGTAATAGGCATAACGCCCCCCGCCGTCTTCGGTCGGAACCGAAGCTTCGGCGAGCCAACGGTACCGGAGATTCAACTCGCCGGTATCGGTAAAGAGCCAGCCGTCGGCGTTGGCCTGTTTCTGGAATTCCGTGGTTCGCACCTGCCAGAGACTTCGTACGCGCTGGGAGTCCCGGGATACGTCCGTCTTGCCGCTTTGGGGATCCTGGTCCCGATAGGAGGGCATCCGGTTAATCGAGTAGCCGAAAAAGCGGAGCCGCGCTTCCGGGATCGGCGCGCCCGTTTTGGCGTCCCCCACGTACCAGAAGGTCTTTCCCTCGACTTGCTTTTTCAGAATGGCGGTGTCGCTGATCCAGATCACGATCGCGTCGGAATTTCCATTTTCCATCTTGCCGCGGAGAAGGTACGCTCCCGGCTTGGTGATCGGGAAATCGATCGAGATCCGGCAGTCGCGATGATCTGCCGACGGTTGAAGGTCGACCGACCAGTCGGCGACGTCGCTCGTGAGGTATTTGTTGTTCGACGAGTTGTCGTTCAGGAGTTTCCAGCCGATATTTTCGATTCGGAGTTTATCGATCTGCCAGTCTTCCGGCGGGTTCTTCGCGACCTCTTCCAGGTAGGCTCTCGCGTCCTGAAGGAAGAGCCGGATATTGATCTCCTGAGCCCGGAACCTCACCTTCTTTCCGTTTCGGTATTTCCAGAGGAACGAAACGTTTCCTCCGGCGGCTTTGGTCGTGGTCGGCGCGAAGGCGCCGTAGTTTCCGGTCAGGATGTCGAGTTCTTCCCGGGCGGTTCGTTCGTGTTCGGGGAGTTCCGCTTTGATCTCGAGGTCGACGAGTCGGCGATAGACCTCTTCGGCTTTCACGTACTGAGTGCGGTTCAGGTAAACCCGTCCCAGTTCGGTCGCGGCGCGTATCTGCGCGTCAATTCCGGCCGAGGAGTCTTCCATCAGTTCGCGGAAGATGACGAGCGGGTTATGCCCTTCGGGAAACCTGAAGCGCTTGATCCCATCGGCCAGACGGGCGATCGTTTCGTCGTCGGAAAGAGAGGCGAGAGAGCCGAGCGCCGCAAGGGGATTTTCCCCGTCCCGTTCACCTTCGGGGGAGGGATTTATCGGAAAACCAAGCGAGCCGGACCCGAACTGCTCCATCAGAAAATCGGCGTAGAGAAACCGAGCGTTCGATGCGCCGGGGGCACCGGACGAGACCGCTTTGTCGAGAAGGAAACGCCACCGCTGGCCGTCGCTTTCGGCGGCCGCAAACGATTTGGGAACGTCGTAAAAGATCGGATTTCCCTCGTCGTCGACCGGGGGGTAGGAGGGGGCGTTCCAGAAGGAACCACTCAGGTCTCGGTTGTAGTCGGGAAGGGTCTCCAGATCGGTCAGTTTCTGCAGACGCGCCCACTGAGCGTTGACATCGAAACAGGTTCGAGCAAATTCGCAGTAGAAGTCGTAGACCTCTTCGGGCGCGACGGCTTTAACGGCGCGTTCCTTTTCCAAAAGTTCCATTCCCCTTGAGTAGAGCTGAAGTGCCCGAACGCGGTCCCTTTCGGAGGAATCGACTATCGTGTTGATTCCCAGTCCGAGCCCGCGGCGGAATTGGCCGTCGATCAGCTCTCCCTGCGGGTAGAGCGCCGAGTACTGACGGGCGGCCGCCGCCTGAACACGCCAGTCTTCGGGATGCGCCTGAACCGTCTCTTCGAGGAAGGAGTCGACCTCTTCGGTTCGGTTGAGCTGCTCCAGCGCCGCGCAGGCGAGCTCGATCGCGCGGGAGAGGGAAGGGGACGCCGTTTCGGGGGCGAGAATCCAGGGCCGGAGAATATTCAGCGCGTCGAGATAGAGCGCGTTTTCGGAGATCATCTCCTCGCAGGCGGGCACGGGGTCAATTTCGGAGGGGGAAAAACCTTGGGCGTTCATGAGTGATTCTCCGTCGGAAGGAGCGTCTTGTGCCAGCAGGTTTTCCGTGCTGAAAGATGTGGAAAAGAGCACCAGGAGAAAAGAGAGCGCAATGGTGAACAAGCGGAGTTTCAGAGTCATCGTTCGGCCTGTGTTGTTGAGTGTTATCAATTTCCGCGGATATTCTCAGTATTTCCGCCATTTTAACAAAAAACCCAGTATGATACCAGTTGAACTTTTTACTGTCTCATCACACTTTAAAGCCGCTCGGTATCGAGAAATACTCCCCGTCGGTACCGTTGCCGCTCGGCCTTTTTTGTTGCGCTTCGTCCGTTAGGAGCCGGACGCGCGAAAGTGAGGCTCTCCCTTTCGCTTTCGGAAGGGATGGGGTAGAATGAAGGGTGACGTCCCGTGCGGTTCGGGAATCTCTCTTTCCCCGCCGCCGTCAGGATGTTCCGCTCAACCGATCAGCAGCCAAGAGGAGTCTTTCCATGTCGTTTTCGTTCGACGCCCGGTTTCCGACGACACGTCTGCGCCGCCTGCGTTTTCATCCCCTGGTTCGCCGCCTCGCTCAGACGGTGACCCTCTCCCCGGAAAAGTGGATCCTTCCTCTCTTCGTCAAAGACGGGGAGGATTCGGTTCCGATCGCTTCGATGCCGGGACAGTCGCAGCTGACCTTAGCCGATTTTCGCGCCAAGGTCAGACAGCTCAAAGATCTGGGGATTGGCGGGGTGATGATCTTCGGGATTCCGAAAGAGAAAGACGCGGTCGGCAGCGATGCGATGAGCGACGAGGGGATCATCGCCCGCGCGGTGAAATGCGCCAAAGACGCGGCCGGCGAGGAACTCTTGGTGATTACCGACGTCTGTTTCTGTGAGTACACCGACCACGGACACTGCGGCGTTATGAAAAAGCTGCCCGGCGGAAAGCATGAACTCGATAATGACGCCACGCTCAAAAATTTGGTGAAGCAGACCCTCGTCCATGCCCGCGCGGGAGCCGATATGGTCGCGCCGAGCGGCATGATCGACGGAATGATCGGCGCGATCCGAAAAGGGTTCGACGAAAACGGGTATACCGACCTGCCGATCATGAGCTACGCCGTGAAATACGCCAGCGCGTTCTACGGGCCGTTCCGCGACGCCGCCGAAAGCGCGCCCCGTTTCGGGGATCGGCGAAGTTATCAGATGGATCCGGCGACCGACCCGGGTCAGGCGCTTCGCGAGGTGGCGCTCGACCTACGCGAAGGAGCCGACCTGATTATGGTCAAACCGGCGCTTCCCTACCTTGATATTGTCACACAGGTCAAGGCGAACTTTCCCGGGGTTCCGCTGGCCGCCTACCACGTTTCGGGCGAGTTCAGTATGATCAAGGCCGCGGCCGCCGCCGGGTGGATTGACGAGAAGCGGATTGTTCTCGAATCGCTCAATTCGATCACGCGCGCCGGCGCGGAAATCATTCTGACCTATTTCGCGGAGGAAGCCGCTGCCTGGCTCTGAACCGAGCGGGGGGCGAATCGGTTAATCGATGTCGGACAGTCTCAAAACAACGCTCTTTATCGTACTGTCGGTCTACGCGGTGATGGGGGTCGGCGCTCTGTGCGGTAAAACCGGCTGGCTCAACCCCAGGACGCGGAAAGATCTTCTGGCGATTGTCATCAACGTGCTGATCCCCTGCATGATCGTCAAGAACGTCCTGATGAACCCCGTCTTCAAAGATCCGAAAAATCTTTACGGTCCCCCGCTGATCGGCTTTTCGATCATCCTGGTCAGCGTCGTTCTCGGGTGGATCGCCGCCAAGATTCTTCCGGTCGGGCTGACGACGCTCGATAACACCAAAAAAATCGGCACTTTTGCCGCCTGTCTGGGGATGCTCAATTACGGGTACGTACCGATCCCCCTGATCGAACGTCTCTTCCCGACTGACGGCGGCGTTTTGGGAGTTCTCTTCGTGCAGAACGTGGGGACGGAGTTCGCCCTCTGGACCGTCTGCGTCTTTTCGTTTTTGGGGCGGTTCGACAGCAAAACGGTCAAGAGCCTTTTCAACGTTCCGGTTCTGGTGATCGTCGGCTGTCTCCTCTTTGACATTTTCGAGCCGTTTCAATATCTCCCCCTCAGGTGGCGACTCGGATTCAACTACTACGGACTGAACGTCCTTTTTTGGACTCCGATCAATATGCTCTCGGCCTCGGCGATCCCCCTTTCGCTCCTGTGCGTCGGCGGGGCGATTGCCGAAGAGTTCCATCTGAGCGATTTCGTTGAGGATATCGGCAGGACGCTTCGCGTCTCGTTCGTTTCGATCTTCTTTCGCCTTTTGGTTTTCCCCGCCCTGATTCTCCTGGCGGCGAAATATATTCCCGTTTCGCGCGAAGCGAAGATCGTCACGGTCATCTACGCCGCGATGTCGTCGGCCACATTCCCGATCGTCCTGGCCGAGACTTACGGCGGAGACGTCAAAACCGCCCTTTTGACCTCGCTGAGCAATTCGTGCGCGGCGATCGCGACGACCCCCTTTTGGATCGTGGCGGGTCTGAAATGGGTCGGAGTTTAAAGAAACATAAAAAGGGATTCCGAGAATGACGACGAAAATTTTGGGCGCCGCGTTCGATATGGACGGTCTGATGTTCGAGACCGAAAGCGTTTACTATAAGGCCGCCGAGGTTCTCCTCGGACGGCGCGGATATCCGTATACCGACGAACTCTGTCGGGACGTGATGGGACGTCCCCCCCGCTACTGTTTCGAAAAGTTTATCGAGACGTACAACCTGCCGGAACGGTGGGAGGAACTTTCCGACGAGTCGGAAGATATCTTCCTGGAAATTCTCAAAGAGGGTTACGAGATGATGCCCGGCCTTCCCGAGCTTCTCGACCTGCTGGAGGAGTGCCGGATTCCGAAATGTGTGGCGACAAGCAGCTCGCGCCGGGTGACCGAGGCGGTTCTGGCGAAACAGAACCTGAAAGCACGGTTCTCTTTCGTGATCACCTCGAACGACATCACTCGGGGAAAACCAGACGCTCAGATCTACCTGACCGCCGCTCGGCGACTCGACGTCCCCCCCCAGAACCTGATTGTCTTTGAGGACAGCAGCGCGGGGATCGAGGCCGCCAAGCGGGCCGGCGCGGTCTGCGCGGCGCTCCGCGCCGAACATAACAGGGAGGTTGACCTTTCGCGGGCCGATCTGGTGGTCGAGACTCTCGCCGACCCGCGGGTTTTCTCTTTCCTGAAACCGATTTGACGCGGCGGTTTTCGCCGACGCTTTCTGAGCAGATTTATATCACCTGCACATGTCCACTATATATAAACGTATATTTGGGCGAAAAGAGGATTGTTATGCCGACAGACATTAATATTTTTCTGACACTCCTTTTGATGATCCTGGGCGCGGCGGTCCTGATCACGGGGGGGGAAGTCTTTGTTCGCGGCGCGACTCGGATCGCGGCGATCCTCCGGATCCCGACCCTCATCGTCGGACTGACGATCGTCTCGGCGGCGACGAGCGCGCCGGAACTCTCGGTTTCGCTGACCGGCGTTCTCGGTAAAACGCCGAACCCCGACATCGCCATCGGAAACGTCGTCGGGAGCAATATCGCCAACATCCTTCTGATTTTGGGTCTTTCGTCGTTCGTTCGTCCGCTGGCCGTTTCGAGCGGCCTGACGAGGCGGGAAATCCCGATGATGATCGCCTTTTCGTTTCTTCTATGGATGATCGGTCTCTTTTCGACCGCGCCGG
>JAGCAH010000132.1 GCA_017652805.1 Thermoguttaceae bacterium
AAACAGTCGTCTTCGGTCTGGTCGGGAGTAAGAATTTCGGTCGGCGAAATTTTGAGTCGATCATCATGAGCACTCCCGAACAGCGCGCCGCGTGGCTTTCCGAAGTCGAGACGATCGTCAAAAAGCGGTTTGCCGAGTAGTTTGAGCCGTTCCGCGGCGGAAAAATGAGCGCGAACGTTTTTTGCCGGGGGAATGGGAAATTCCCCTTCCCCGTTCGTATAGACTGTTGCGGGAATCTTTCCTCGGGAATTAACCTCCTTCCCGAATTCCCGCGATGTTCGAGCGGCCGCTTCCGGTAAAGCGTGGTTTTGCGACTTTTCACGTTTTACCGCGCGGCCAATCGAGCTTTTTTTATGGCGTAAGGTATAAAGGTATAGTAGCTAAAAGTCTCACTCACCCCGAAATCGTTTCGACCGAATTCCGCGATGCAAAAGATTGAGCAGGTTTTTATCTCCATCACCCGCCGGGAAGGGATCTCTTCCGAAGTGATCCGAAGCGCCGATGTCCTTCCGATCGACTTCGATGCGATCCTCGAGTCGGCCGGTTCGTTCTGTCTTCCGCAAGAGGGCTCTTTCGATCTGCTCAATCTCTTCTTCCACCATCTGCCGAGCGGCGCCTACGCGATCGGACGGCTGATTCCCGCGCTCGGCCGCTCGCCGATTCGGCTGGCGAGACTCGAAAAATTTTACCTTCAATATCTGGTCGTCCCCCCCGACCTTTTCCTGCGCTTCGGGAACAACCCGGTCTTTCTCTACCAGGCGGTCCTGGCCCACGCTCGTCTTTCATTCGTCGCCAAGCCGGGCGAGACGGTCGAACCGATCACAATCCGCCGTCCGCGAAAGTGGTTCGACATTCCTCTCCTCCGCGGTCTTTCGGCCTGTCCCGGTACGGCGCCCCTGGCAAAACTGGCCGACACGATCCTCCATTCCCTCACCACAATGGTGACCGGCGGGCAGCAATCCCTCTACGTCCTTTCGGCGGTTTCGAACCTCTTTCCGATCCGCTTTCGCCCGGAGCTGACTTTCTCATCCGGTGTCTTCTTTACGCCGAACTGCCATTTCCGCGTCATCGGTCTTTCCGAAAAGAACGTCTGTCCCGAGCTCCGCGGTTTCCGTCCCGCCCCCTATCTGGACCTTGACCGGCTGATTCTCCGCGGCGAACAGACCACCGCCGAACATGGCTGGCAGCAGCTGATTTACAGAGTCCTGGAAACCGGTAATTTCGATTTTTTCCAGGCGCGGCTGATCAGTTATGATCACGACTACGCCCAGCAGATCAAGCGGGGAACCCCACAAATTCCGAGCGCCGAAGAGCTCGACGAGCTGGGACGCGAGTGGCTCGCCGACCTGGAGCGCAGCGCTCCCTCCCCCCGCCGCAGCGAGAACGCCCCGATCAATTCCGGGAAAACTGCCGAAAAGACCCCTTCCCCCCAAAAAGACGAAAAGTCCGAAAAGCGGATATTCCGAGTCAAACGTTCCGAAGAGGAAATCCTCCCCCCGCCGAGTCTTCCCGAAAAGATTCGTCGTTGGCTGACGGGTCGTCCCGAAGAGGGGGTTCATTCCTTCAAAGAAAACGTTTCCGATAATCCGAGTCTCCGATCTCCGCTCTTCCTCCGAACCGGTCAGAACCCGATCTTCTCCCCTTTCCAGCGGCTTCTGGCGGTTTACCCCGAAGACGAGAAGAACCTGCGTGAACTCGACCGAATGGTCGCGGCAGTTCTCAGCGGTCGGCCGCAGCAGCTCGATCGGCTCACCCACTTCTGGAGCGGCTACGCCGAGCGCATCGACGAGGAGCGCCGGTGGCACATCTGCGAAGAGTATTCTCATTTCATTCAGGTCTTTCTGACCGAAACGGGCGGGGTCGAAGGGGTCAGCTCCGCCAAACAGAGCGCGGCCGCGCTCGATATTCTAAATCTTTTCCTCAACGAAGGAGAAGCGGCCGAGTTTTCATTTGACATCGATTAGTCTAATTAAGACGAGTCTGCCGTTTTAAAAAAAGTTCCTTGAACAGCCCTTCTTTTGAGCCGAAACTAGAAGAAGGTATCGATACACATTGTTCCGGAATTTAGACAGCGATCGGGTCATGAAACCTACAAGCTCCCTGCGCAGAATTCTTTGTTATTCCGTGCGGGGGAATCTCTCGTCCGAATCGGCCCCCGTTAAAGTCGCCGCCATCGATACAACCGGAACGCTTTTCGTTCTTTTTTCTTTTCTCTTGCCGATCCTTTTCCCCTTCATCGTCTGCGTTTCCACGGTCTGGGGAGACGCCCCTCCCGATTCCGCGCAGACAGACGTCTCTTCGGGCGAAAAGTCCGACTCCGCATTCGATCCGTTCGTGTCGATCTACCCTCCCTTCGCTAAAATCGTCGGGCAGGGAGAGTACCAACGTTCCTCGAATGCGCAGATGCAGTCGATCTTTTACGGTTCCGGCTGCTATGTGGCGGAAGTCGGCGAGTTCGGTATTGTTCTGACCAACTGGCATGTGGTCGGCGATGCGGTCGGACCTCTCCAGGTCAAGTTCAACCGTTTCGAGACTCCCGGTACGGTTCTGATGGCCGATACGGTTTGGGACATCGCCGCGGTCGTCATCTACCGACCACCGTTCCTTCCGATGCCGATTTCGCTGGAAGTTCCCCAGCTCGGCGACGAGCTCTGGGTCGCGGGATTCGGTCAGAGCCCCAAGCTGGAGGACGGTTATCAGATCTCCTCCGGTCCGGTTCTCGGTTACGGGCGACCGAACGATGTCGGCGAAGATGGATCGGAGAAATGGAACGGCGGCCCCGACTCGAAGGCGACCCTCCCGTGCGAGACGATTCAGATCGGAACCGGAATCCGTTACGGCGACTCGGGAGGACCGATCATCAACCGTTACGGAGAACTGGCGGGGATCCTCTGGGGTTCCGACGGGCACCTGGCGATGGGAACGTTCTGCCTCCGTATTCAGGCGTTCCTGACGCAGGCACAGTTCCAACTGATGCACTACCGCTATTCGGCGAGGGAGTTTTTCGCCCGTGCCGCGCGGAAGGAGATTCCTTTAAAGAAGATCGCCATGCCGTCGGTTCCGGCGCAGAGCGCGCTCCGTTCCTCGGGAATCTTCCCGATCTCATCGGAACCGGTCTACACCAACGGCTCGAAACTCCCGCGAACCGACAAACTTCGTGATCACTACAAGCCGGCCACGGTCACCGATATCGACGGCGCCAACAGCAGCACTCCGTCGAAGGAGTTCCTCCGAACCCAGGCTGACTACAAGAACGCCCACAAAGACGGTTACACACTTCCTCCCTATCCGGCAATATCTTCCCCCACCCTGACCGCCCAACGGAAAGCTATCGGGCGGACTCATCCGGAAGTCTACGTCGACCCCCGCTACGCCGCCGCGCACCCGAAGGCCTCTGCCGAAGTTCAGACCACGGGCGCCTCGAACGTGGCAATAGCCTCGACAAATTCGAAGAATTCTGTTAAATTCAGATCCGCAGGAGGGAAAGGAGCGTCTTATCGCGGCGCCGGTCTTGCCAAAGCGGCCTCGAATCCGAAGATGGCGGCGCAGACCGTCGCCGACGCTCAGGGCGACGGCGCTGAAAAGGAGAAGGGAAGCTGGCGAAAAAAGATTCCCGGGTTCCCGCAGATATCGCTGAGCAACGTCCAGTCGATCCTCGCCATCGTTGTCGTCCTCTTTCTGTTCGTGAATTCTCTCCGCCTCCTGTCGATCGCTTCGAAAGACAACTAAAGCGTCCGCGTTCCGCTTAGCGACGCAACACGGGAGGTTTTTGTGCAGCCTCATTATGTCGATTGGAAAGAGCCGTTTCTTACCGGTGTGGTTCGGCAGATTCTTCATGGCAACACGCTCGGCGCCGTAAAAGAAGGCTCGTTGGATCTCTCCGATTTCATCTTCGTCTTCCCCTCGGGACTGGCGGGGCGCTCTTTTGAGGAGAAACTGGCTCGCGAGACGGAAAAGCTGATCAGGGAAAAAAGGCTCCGCTCCGACTGGCTCCCGCCGAAAGTGGTGATCCCGGTCGGCGAGTTCCCCGAACACCTCTACACGCCCGAAAAGCCGTTCGCCGAAAAGCCCGCCCTCCTCCTGGCGTGGCGTGCGGCGCTCGACGCGGAAGAGGGACCCGCGAAAACCGTCTTTCCGAACCTCCCCGACAAAGACGATTTCGCAGGTCGGCTCGACACCGCCTCTTATCTGGCGCGTCTTCATAACGAGGTCGCGACCGAAGGGAGCGACTTTTCATCCCCGCAAAAATATGTGAAAGAGAACGTCCCCGAAGAGGTCGTTCGCTGGGATGCCCTTTGCGCGGTTGAAAAGGAATATTACGCGGCTCTTGAATCGTGGAATCTGTGTGACAAACAGAAAGAACGGTTAAACGCCGTCGGGGACGGCCGCGTTCACACCGACAAGACGGTCGTCCTGGTCGGAACGGTCGACCTGAATGGTCTTCAAAAGAAAATTCTCGAAAAAGTTAAGGATCGCGTGGTTCTCTTTATACAGGCCTCGGAAGAGGCAAGCGGTCTTTTCGACGAATACGGCTGTGTGAACGCCGAAGCGTGGGAAAACCACAAGATCCCGATCCCCTGCGAAGAGGCGATCGTCGCCGCGCCCGACGCGATCAAAGAGGGGGAGTTCGCGGCGTGTTATACGCATCGTTTCGGCGCCGAAGGGGAGACGTTCAAACGCGGGAAAGTCGCGATCAGCCTCCTCGACCCGGCCGCCCGTCCCTATCTTTCCGAAAAGCTCGAAGAACTCGGCATCGAGGCGCATTTCGGCGAGGGAAAGCCGTTCGCCTCGGGACGGGTCGCCCTCCTTCTGCGGGGCGCCGCCGACTATCTGCGGACCGGCTCGTATGAAGATTTCGCGGCGTGGATCCGCCACGCGGATGTTGAGACCGCGTTTCTAAAGCAGGGGGACAAGAAACAAGACGAAACTCTTTCCGACGGAGAGAAAATGGCGCCGGCCGATCGCGCCGAATCCCGAGACGGCGCCTCGGCGTGCCCCGAAAACGGCCAACGGCCCCCACTCCCGGCCGGCGGATTCACCGCTTACGATCAGTACCAGAACAGGTATATCCCCCAAACCGTCGCTTTTTCGGAAAAATATCCTTTCGGCGTTCTGAAAGTTTTCAAAACGCTTTTGGGTATTTCCGAAAATCAAATGATTTCTCCCGACGACCTGAGCCGAAAAGCGCCTCTTTCCGAATATCCCAAACGGATCAACGGTTTTCTTTCGGAATTCTACTCCGAAAAGACTCCGTCCGGCGAGGCGCTCTCGCCGGAAGAGGAACGGGTCAACGATCAGATCGATCAGGGGCTGGGGATTCTCTACCAAACGTTCGATTTGATCGCGGCGCTCACCGAAAACGTCAATCCCGAACTGACCGTCGGCGAGGCGCTCGGCTTTATTCTCCGATGCGCTTCGGGACAGATTCGCGAAGAGACTTCCGACGACGCCGCCGATATCACCGGTTGGCTCGACGCGCGTTTCGCCGAAACGCCGAACCTGATCCTGGTCGGGCTGAACGAGGGGATCGTCCCCGAGTCACGCTCGTCGGACATCTTCCTTCCCGATACCGTCCGGACCGAAATCAAGATCGAAAATAACCGGCGGCACTACGCACGCGACGCGTATTACCTGACCACGATCGTCTGCCGACTGACCTCGGACGGGAAAGACGGACTTCGGATCCTCTTTGCCCGCGCCAAAAGCGACGGGTCGCCGAGCCCGCCGAGCCGCCTCCTTTTCGCCGAGGACGAGACCAAAATCGCCGAACGGGTCGCGCGTTTTTTCGGCGGCGACCGCCCGGGCGTCTCTCCCGAAGAATCAGAACTCGCCGACTATTTCGCGCCCAAACCGCCGAAGGCCGACGACGCAAGGGATACCGGGTCGGAAGCGCCCGCCCCCTTTGCGTTTCCGACGCTCACCCTCCCCGGAGATCCGCCGCGGGGAATGAACGTGACCGATTTTTCCTCTTTCCTGAAATCGCCATATCGGTATTTTCTTGAAAAGGTTTTCGGACTGACGACCCTCGGCGACGCAGAACCGGAAATCGGTTTCGCAACGTTTGGTACCATCGCTCACGAGATTTTACGTCAATTCGGTTTGAGTGAATTAAAAGATTCCACCGATGACGGCGAAATCAAAAAATACCTCTCCGGCGAGCTCGACAGAAAAGTAAGGGAATACAAAAAAGCGAGCGCCGC
>JAGCAH010000133.1 GCA_017652805.1 Thermoguttaceae bacterium
AGCGCCCGCGACAGGAATTCGGAGACCGTCCAGTAAAACTCCCACGCCGCCAGACACGAGGGAACGGTAATCGCGACGTAGGGGAAAATGTCGCTGAGCTGTTTGAACAGGCCGTATTTCAGGTCGCGCCCGCTGAAATACGAGTTCAGATAGACGCCGACGAACGAGAAGAAAATCTCGCCGATCAGCATCGGAATGATCCCGTAAAGAAGAAGAATCGCCACCTGTATCACAAAGAACGACTTTTTAATGATTTCCAGGAAAAGGTAGAGGTCCGACCGGCCGCGCGCCTTGAGAAGCTGCATATTGAGCACCTGAATCGGATAGAAGACGACCGTACAGGTCACCAGCCACCAGTAGGGAACACAGCCGAGCCACTTGTCGCCGAGAACGAGCGTGATAAACGGCTTGCAGAGCGTGCAGATCAGAAACGGCAGAAAGACGACCGCGAAGGTCGAAACGGCAAGCGACCGGCTGAACGCCGACCGAAGCCGGGGGAGGTCGTCCTGAATCTTCGAATACGCCGGAAAGAGGACGCGGCCGACCGCACCCTGAACGCTCGTCGGCCAGAGGTTCGCGTATTTCCTGGCGCGCGTATAGATGCCGAGCAGCGAGGTCGGGTACTTCTTCCCGATGATCAGGCTGCTGAAATGGGTCGTAAAGACGTTCAGGATCTCGATCAGCAGGAGTTTCGAACCGAACGCGAAAAGGGAGCCAAGCGCCTTGAAACTGAACCGGAATTTCGGGATCCATCGGGCGAAACAGAAGACCGAAATCGACGAAAGGAACGCGGCGATCAGCTGCTGCCAGACGATCGCCCAAAGACCGTACCCGCGCCGGGCGATGAAGATCGCGATCACGCTGGCGATCAGGTGCGAGGCGAGCGTGCTGATCGTAACGAAAAACTGTTTCAGACGGCGGTCGAGCAGGGCGATCTGAACCGAGACCAGCGCGCTGATCGGCAGGGTCCACGCGGTGACGTAGATCGTCTTTTCGAGAACCGGCTCGTCGTAAAAGAGGGCGATCTTTTTCGCGAACCCGACCAGGAGCGCGAAACAGACCAGGCTCAGAAAGATGTTGTAGTAGAAGACCGAACAGAGGTCGATTTCGGTGACCTCTTTCCGCTGAATCAGCGCCTGACCGAATCCGCCCTGGATGAAGACGTAGCTGATCGACCAGAAAAGGGTCAGAATCCCGATCACGCCGTAGTCGTGCGGCGTGAGGAGGCGGAGCAGACAGATCTCGAGAAAGACCTGGATAAACTGCGAGGCGAACTTCACGATCAGAACCCACCCGGCGGCCTTAAACGACCTCTTGGTGATATTCGTGTTGTCGTTCCCTAAACGAGATTCTGCCATGAATACGTGAACTGTTCCGCCGGACGCGGCGCTTTTGAGGCGCGCCGCGATTGACCGCGGGTCTTTCGGCGCTTAAAAGACCCTCTTTGATGAAAGGGGGGCGAAATCGACCCCATAGCATAGAATACCACGTTTCGGCGGTTTATCAACGCCCGACCCGCGGCGCGGTGTTACCCGAACCGTTCCCCCAGCCGCGCCGAAACGGCGTCGGCGGCAAGTTCAAACGAGGTTCTGCCGCCGTCCGAGGCGACCTGCGCGCGCAGACGTGCCAGCTCCGCCCGACGCCGGGCGAGCGCGTCGGGGTCGGTCAGCCACACGGTCAGGCAGCGCGCGGCGTCGGCCGACCGGTCGCGGCCGGTCAGCAGTTCCGGAAAGAGAGATGCCTCCCGATCCCTCGGCGAGAGTTCGGCGGGGGCGCGGCGCCCCTCGCAGAAGATCGATTCGCCGCGGGCGTCGGCGGCCAGAAGGTTGACCAGCGAGATATACTTCACGCGCCGAAAGAAACGGGAGAACCAGAGCGCGAACCGGCCGACCCGATAGTAAATCACCGCCGGTTTGGCGAGCGCGAGCAGTTCGATCGAAACCGAGCCGGAAACCGACAGGGCGCAGACGCCCGAAGCGATCAGTTCGCGGGTCCGCCCGGCGTAGACGGGAAACGGCGCGTTTTCGCGCTGAAGGATCTCACGGATCAGCGGAACCTGCGCCGAGCGATACGCCGCGACCGTCGGCCGAAGTCCGGGAACATCCTTTTGAACCAGGAGCGCGGCGCGGGCCATTTCGGGAAGGTTCGCGGCGATTTCGGAGCGGCGCGAGCCGGGCAGGAGGGTCAGGATCGGTTCGGCGGGAATCGGACGCGGCGCGGACGCCCCTTCCGGCACGGCGCCGGTTTCTCCCCCGATCGACGCGATAAACCCGCGGTCAAGCGGCTCGGCGTTCATCTCGTCGAAAAAGGGATGGGGAACCGCCACCGTCTCGACCCCCCGCTCCCGAAACCATTTCTGTTCGAACGGAAGGGGCGAGATAATGAAATCGACGTCGCGGCGCGTCTTTTTGATCCGCCCCTGCGCCCACGCCCAAATCTGCGGGGGAACGAAAAAACAGACCGGTATTCCCGCGGCTTTGGCGTCTTTCGCCAGGCGGTAGTTGAACCCGGGATAATCGACCAGAATCAGAATATCGGGCCGGTCGCGGCGGAACGCCTCGCGCGCCTTTTTCAGCAGACGGGCGAAAAGGGGAATGTTCATCACCGCCTGAAGGAACCACATCACCGACAGCGCCGTCAGGTCATACTCGATTCGGCACCCGGCTTCTTTCATTTCCGGACCGCCGAATCCGCGAAACTCGGCGTCCGGGAACCGTTTTTTCAGTTCCCGGATCAGACCGGCGGCATGCTGATCTCCGCTCGGTTCCCCGGCGGAGATGAAAAAGAACGGGCGCGCCATGCTCAGAGTTTCGAGGTGAACTTCCAGACGCCGCTGCCGATTTCGAACTCGACCCGGCCGTCGGTTTCGACCCCTTCCAGGTCGACCGCCTCGCCGTCGGCGTTTTCAATCCGAATCGACGCGGGATCGGAAGTCGGCACGCTCGCCGCGGCGGTGGCGTTGATCGGAACCATCACCGACCAGGTAAAGACACCGTCTTTGACCGTCCACATCGACGAGATCTGGCCGCGGATCGAGTCATATGCGGCGTCGACCCAGGTCAGGTCGCCGACGACGTGCGGCGCCATCAGGATATGCTTGAACCCGGGATTGGCGGGGTCGGCCTTGATTCCCGCCAGGTACTCGTAGTACCAGATCGCCAGGTCGCCGACGAGCATGACGTGGTTGCCGCTGTTCATTGCCGGGTCGGCGGTGTCGCCGTTCCAGAGTTCCCAGACGGTCGTCGCGCCCTTCTCGACCATGTATCCCCAGCTCGGATAGGTGGTGTTGGTCGTAAAGGCGAAGACGAGGTCGTCGCGGCCCCTTTCGGAAAGGGCGCGGTTCAGCCACTGCCCGCCGAGCAGACCGGTTCCGATGTGCCTATCGGTGACATTTTCGATGTTGTTGACCAGGGTGGCGAAGACTTTCGGCTCATCCCCTTCGGGCACCAGGCCGAACGTGAGGGGGAGAAGGCACGACGTCTGCGTTCCGTTGTCGTATTTCCCCTCGGCGGCGTTGTAGTAAACCGCGTTGAACGCCTCTTTGGCGGCTTCGGCGCGCCGTCGGAATTCCGCGGCGTCGTCGGTCTTGCCGAGCATGTCGGCGAACTGCGCCGAAAGTTCGAGGTCTTTGTAGTAATACGAGGTCGCCAGCAGCCCTTTGTCGGTCTTGCGCGCCGGGTCTTCGGAATGGATCAGTTCGGGCCGTTCGGGCGGAACGCACCAGTCGCCGTAGTTGTCCTTATCGACCGTACCGTCGGGCTTAATGAACGTGGCAATAAAGTCGAGCCACTTCTTGCGCGAGTCGAAGTGCGCGGCGATCGCGCTGTCGTCGCCGTACATCAGCCAGATCGACTCGGGAACCAGGAACTGAGCGCTCGGCCAGGTCACGTTGGTATTGTAGACGTCCCAGTAGGTCGGCGAAACGTCCGAGACGTTCCCGTCGTCGAGCTGGCCGTCCTCGATATCCTGCATCCATTTGCGGTAAAGCGTGATATTGTCAAAGAGGAACATTTCGCCTTTCGACTCCGCGGCGCGGTCCCCCTGCCAGCCCTGCCGCTCGTCCCGCTGCGGGCAGTCGGTCGGCATGCTCAGGTAGTTCCCGCGGGTTCCCCAGAAAATATTGTGATAAATCTTATTGATCGTCTCGTTCGAGGTCTGGAATCGGCCGACCTGAGGCAGATCGGTTCCGACCACGCAGCCGATGAAATCGTTGAGCGTCGGTTTGCCGGGATACCCTTCGATCTTCATGAAGCGGAACCCGTGATAGGTGAACCGCGGCTGATAATACTGCGGCTCGGCGCCCGCGTCGCGGAGCGTGTAGATATCGCGAGCCTGGGCGCTTCGCAGATTGGCGACGTAAAGATCGCCGGCGTTCTCGCCGTCGCGGATCAGCGTTTCGGCATGCCGGAGCGTAACGACGGTTCCGGCGGGTCCGGCGACTTTCATCCAGACCCAGCCGACGAAGTTCTGACCGAAGTCGACGATATACACATTCGGCTTATACTCGGTGATCGAAACCGGACGGATCAGGTCATTCACGCGCATCGGAGGCATCATTTGCGCGACGAGTTTCCCCGCCGGACCGTCGACGACTTCGACCGCTTCGGTGGTCGGAACCGCGTAAGAAACCTCGTCCGACTCTTCCATAAAGTAGTCCCCGTCGGGATCGTCGGCCGCCTGAGCCAGGGGAACCGCGCGGGTCATGTCGCAGATTTCGCCGTCGAAATCGTTGTTCCCCTGAATCGGGCCCTCGGTCGAAATTTTCCACGACTCGTCGCTGACGATCAGATCGCTCGAGCCGTCGCTGTATTCGATCGCCATCTGGAACAGCAGGCGCGGGGTCATGGCGGCGTTCGGTTCGCGCGGGGCGTAGTAACGGCCGTTCCCCAAAATCACGCCGATCGAATAATCGACCGACTCGACCTCTTCGGGATCGTTCTCCGTATCGGCGAAGACGCTGCTCTGTACGCGGGTGATCAGGTCGGTGACGTCGAACGTATTATAGGCGACGCGCTTTTCAAATTCGGTGTACATGGGGTCGAGAACGTGGTCGCCGACTTTTTCGCCGGCGATGTAAAGTTCGTTATACCCCAGCCCAGCGATATAAGCCGTGGCGCGAACGACGCCCTTTTTGGACGGCGAGGCGACCGAGGCTTTCTTCGACAGATAGCGGGCGGGAAGATCGGGTTTCGCTTCCGACTCGGTCTTACCGATCCATTTGCCCTTCCACGGGTTCGGGTCGGCTTCGGTCGGCCAGAGCCCGGTCGAAAAACTTCCCGTGATGGTGTCGGTCAGGGTTCCGTCTTCGTTCCAGACGGTCAGGTCGACCAGATACGCCGTTCCCGGCTTCAGATCCGCGCCGGTATACGGCACGAACGTCTGCCGGTCGCTTTCGACCTTACCGGAAGTCCAAAGGATTTCGTCCCCCGCCGGATAGTTCCGAAGAACGAGCTGATACGCCGACTGCGACTGATTGTTGACCGTGTCCACCGCGACCGGCGACTGGAACGCCCACCCGAAATGGGGGCGGGGATCGTCGATCCCCTGCGGCTCGGAGAGTTCGTCGACGGTTAACGAGGCGAGCGCGAACGAAACCGCGCTTTCGTCGGTTTCCGCGGCGGCCGACCTTCCGCCATAAGCGGCGGCAAGACCGAGAAAAAGAAGCGCGCCGAGGGCGAGCCGAATCATCGTTGTACTTTTCATAGGAAAACGTTTCCTTCTTTCAGAGGTGAACGAAAAACGGGTGGAGTCGAAAAACCTCGTTCCGGAACCTCCCGTCGGCCGAGCCGCCCGCCCTGTCGAAAGGCGGAAAAACTCGCCGCGCCCGAAAGAAAAGGGGGAAGATTGATTCTATCCGGAAAAAGGACAAGCCGATTCTACCACCCGAGGGGGCGGAAAACAACCCTAAAGGAACCCGCGCCGAAAAATATTTTTCCCCCGCGCCGATTTTCATTGACTTTCGGCGGGTCGAGACGTAAAATCAAAGGTGAAAAGTTCGGGCGAATTCGGTTCTCTTTTTTCCCCCGGCGCGCGCGCCGGGCGGGCCGAACGCGTCGGCTCGGGTCTTCCGTCGTTCGGTGTTTTCCCGCGCGGCAGACCCCATTCCAGACTGAGGTTAACTATGTCCGAAGATAATACGACCGACCGGAACCAAGCTCTCTTTGACGCCGCCGCCGAAGGGAACGAGGCGCAGATACGCCTCCTGGTCGAACAGGGGGCGGATCCGGGGTACCGCACCAAAACCGGCTGGTCCGTTTTGCATAACGCCGCCCGAACCTGCGGGGTCGAAACGCTCCGGTTCCTGGTCGAACACGGCGCTCCCGCCGACCTTTGCGACGCGAACGACTGGTCGGTTCTCCACTGCGCCGCCGCCGCGGCGCGGCTCGACTCGATCATCTATCTCGCCGACGAGCTGAAACTCGACGTCGGCGCGGTCGATAAGAACGGCTGGACGGTTCTCCATTCCGCCGCCAGCGCCGGTTCGCTCGACGCGGTCAACGCGCTGATCACACGCGGCGCTTTCCCCCCGGTCGCCGATAACGACGGCGTGACGATCCTCCATTCCGCCGCCGGGAGCGGCAGCGTCGAACTGGTACGCTATTTGATCGAATCGCGCAAGCTCGATCCCGCCGCCGTCACTCACGACGGCGAGACGATCCTCCATAAAGCGGTCCGCGGAAGCCGTTTAGAAATGGTTCGCTACCTGCTCGACCATCAGCCGGAAGCGGGAACTGTCAACGACGTCTTCTGGACCGCGCTCTGTCTGGGCACCTCGCAGGAAGTCACCCCGCTGGGCGAAGACGGCCAGCCCGCCTCCGAAGGCTCGTTCGATTCCGACACCCACTACAAGATCATCAATTTCCTGATCTCGCGCGGCGGCGATATCAACGCCGTCGGTTCCAAAGGTCGTTCCCTCCTGCACCGCGCGATCCTTTCGCGCCGATGGAAGATCGTCCGATTCCTGGTCGAACGGGGCGCCGATCTCTCCCTGCGCGACGACCTCGGCCGCACCCCCCTCTTCTTAACCGCACGGCGCGGGAAACCGGCGATCGTCCGACAGCTCCTCAGCCGGGGCGCGTCGATCGCCGACCGCGACACGTACGGCCAGACGGTTCTTCACGCCGCCGCCAAGAGCGGCAAACTCGACCTGGTTCGCGCGATCGTCGATCAGGGGGCGGATATCAACGCGCGCGACAGCCGCCGACACACGCCTCTGCATTACGCCATCAAAAACGGAGCCGCGCCGCTGATCCAGTTCCTGACAAGCCGCGGCGCCGAAATCAACGCCAAAGACGTCAACGACCGCACGCCGCTGCACTACGCCGCCAACTTCAAAAAGTGGAAGACGCTCCGATTCCTGGCGGGTCTGGGCGCCGACCTGAACGTTCGCGACAAGAACGGCGACACGCCGCTGGCGATCGTCGCCCGCGCTCGAAAATGGTCGGTCGTCAAGTACCTGGTCGGGCTCGGCGCCTCGGTCACCGCCGCCGACGCCGACGGTGTTACGGTTCTGCACGCCGCCGCCGAAACGGGGAACCTGGCGATCGTCCGCTACCTGGTCAGTCGGGGCGCCGACGTCAACGCCAAAACCAACCGCGGCTGGGCGGTTCTGCGATGCGCCGCCGTCAGCGGAAGTGTCGACCTGGTTCGCTACCTGATTCAGTCGGGCGCCGACCCGAACACCGTCGATGAGAAAGGAGAGACCGTCCTCCATCGCGCGGCGCAGACGGGGAACTTCGACCTGGTCCGCTACCTGATCTCCAACGGCGCCGACGCCAACCTCAAAGACGACGCCGGCTGGACTCCGCTTCACCTCGCCGCCGGACGGGGCGATCTCGATATCGTCAAATTCATGATCGACGAGTGCGGCGCGAAATCGGGCGCGCAGAACAACTGGGGCCGGACCGTTCTTCATCGCGCGGCGCAAAGCGGGAGCCTTCCGCTGGTACGCTACTTAATCGAAAAGTGCGGCTGTAACCCGAACGCCAAAGATAACGGCGGCTGGACGGTTCTCCATTCCGCCGCCGAAAGCCGGAATCCCGAAATGATCCGCTTTCTGGTCGAACGGCAGGGAGTCGATACCACCGCGAAAGACACCTGGGGACGAACGCCCCTCTACGTGGCGCAGTCCGAAGAGCAGGACGAAATGATCCGCCTCCTCACCGACCCCTCCTCTGTCGAATCCGGCGGCGGCGCACCCCAGGCCAAAGGCGGTTTCTTCGCCCGGATTTTCGGAAAGAAGAAAAAGTCCGACTGAACCGTTACACTCAATCAGAGATTCGCGTTCCCGCCGAAAAACGCTCCCCTTGAACCGGCCGGAAGGTCAATTCAAGGGGAGTCTTTTTTCGGCGTCTTTTCGCGCCGGGGGGAATCAGAAGATATCTAAGCCGTTATCGGGTTTCGCCGAGCCATACTCGGCGAACGCCGCTTCGGCGGCGCCGAGAGCGCGCGGGTAGACCAGGTCGGCGTCCCCCGCCTCCTTGGACCAGTTGCTCCCGATAAACGGGCGGTCCGGGTTCGAGATTTCGCCGTCACCGTTGATATCGGCATAGTTCTGATAGTTGTCGTCCCCCTTTTCGGCAAGCCACATCAGCGCGACAATCGAGCGGTCGCCGCCGGAAATGTCACCGTCGCCGTTGACGTCCATCGGACAGACGTTAAACGTCTTGGTGCCGCTCCACGCCGAATCGGTATAGGAACCGGCCCCCAGCGCGCGGACGCGGTAGGTCACGTCGGCTCCGTAGGTCAGACCGCGGATCACCGCGCCCGTCCCGGTCGTCGAAACGCTCGTCCAGGTCGCGCCGCCGGTCGAGTACTGAACCTCATACCCCGAAGCGCCGGCCACCGCGCCCCACTGGAGGTAATGCCGGTTCGCGCCGTAAGAAATGTAGATTCCGCGGCTGCCGGACGTGATCACCGGAGCGTCGAGCGGCGTCACCGAACCAACATACTCATACGCGCCGATATCGACCGTCCCGCCGACAATCCGCGGGTTCCCGGCAATATCGGTGTCCGTTGTAACCGCGTCGTTCATCCCCGCGTCAATCGCTATGCTCCCCGCGGTAAGCGAAAGATCAAGCATGTCGGCATTGGTCAGTACGCCCGATTCAAAGACAGGGGCGACGACAAAACCCGGGTCATCACCGACGATATTGTTGCTCCCGGAGTAGGAACCGCGAACATCGTTGTAATTACGACGGGCATAGTTGAGAGAGATAATGGTATTTGTCAGCGTAAGCGTGTCGTAGTTGTAAATCCCGCCGCCGTAATAAGAAGCGGTATTCCCGGAAATCGTCGAATTCGTAAT
>JAGCAH010000134.1 GCA_017652805.1 Thermoguttaceae bacterium
AAGCGGCGGGAAGCACCGGTTACGAGATCGCCTGGTCGACCGACGGCGGCGAGTCATGGTCGACCCGAACGACGCCCGACCTATCCTATCGGGCGCAGAACCTCCCTTACGGCGAGACGGTTCTCTATCGGGTCCGCGCCCTGGGAGACGGCATCTCCGCTTCGACAAGCCCCTGGTCCGATGCCAGGGAGGTGAAGGTCAACCCCGTCGACATTGACGGGGACGGCTTCATCGGTCCGGGCGACTTCGCCCTCCTTTCGGCGCTCTGGTTCAAATCGGACGGGAGCGAAGACTGGGATCCGCGCTGCGATATCGACGGGGACGGCTTCGTCGGGCCGGGAGACTTCACCTATATCAGTGCCAACTGGTTCAAAGACTCCGAAAGCGCCGACATCAGCTATCCGGTCTGAAAGGAAAGACAAAGATGAAATCAAGACCGCGCCGATCCCGCTCTCCGCACATGGAGCTGCTTGAAGATCGTCTGGTTCTGAGCGTCTCTCCCCTCCCTGCGTCGGCGAGTCTTCTGAACGCCGGGCCGGTCCCTTTCGCGTCCGCTTTCGCTTCGGCGCCCGCCCCGGCGGAAGACGCCGGTCTTTTCGTTCCCGTCGCGGCCGGCGCGGCCTCCCCCGCCCCAACCGCGGCGAGCGGAACCTACTTCCCCGGCGACTACTACGACGTGAACAAATACCATAGCGGAACCGACTCGCAGCTCTGCTGGGCGGCGGCGCTGGCGAATGTCCTCGCCTATACCAACTGGGGATACTCAACCGCCGTCTCCGGGGAGACTCCCGACCGGTGGCTCTTCTCGGACGAATACGAGATCTACGACTATTTCATCGACAACTTTACCAACAAGGGGGGACACGCCTACTACGCGTTCCCCTGGTTCGCCGACGGCACGTACACGGTACAGGGCAAATCGTCCTGGTCGCAGGTGACCGGCGACGGGGGATATCTCTATCCCGGCATCTCGATTCCCGACGTCCGGATTTACCTTCATTTCACCGAAGAGAAAGACGCCATATTCCCCAAAATGACCGGATACCTTGAGGAGGGGTACGGCGTGGTGCTGGCCCTCGGCTGGTACACATCCGCCTCTCCGACGAGACGTACCGGTGGGCATTCGGTCACCGTCTGGGGCTATACATACAATCCCGAACTTGATCCCGCCGACCCCTCCTACTACACCGGCCTGATCGTCACCAACTCCGACGACAGCGTCACCGGCACCAAGACGCTCAAGGTCGAGTGGAACGGCGACTACGATATGTACCGTCTTTCCGATTACAGCGGCGGGCGCGGCTGGATCGAAGACTTCGTCTGCATTAAACCGGTCGAAACCCTTACGGGGGTCGCCGCCGCCGGATTCAGCGGCCCCTACGACGGCCTGGAACACACGGTCACGGTCAGCGGCATCGACATCTCCGGCGCCGACGAATACACCGTCATTTACAACCACGACGGCGGTTACACGCTGAAACCTCCCGCCTACACCGTCCCGGGAACGCACAAGGTCGTCGTGGTGGCGGTCAAAAACGAGTTTGACGCCATCTGGTCGGCTCCGGTCACCGTCACGATCACCGGCGAGGGCCATAATCAGCTCGGCGCGCCGACCGTTCTGTCGGTCAATTCGGCGGGACTGAACCGCCAGACCGTCGTCTGGAGCGGAATCGCCGATGCGGTCGGCTACGAAATCTCCTGGTCCGAAGACAGCGGAATGACCTGGCGGAGCCTGACGACCGACCGCACCGAACTGACGATCACCGGCCTGACCTACGGAAAGACGGTGCGATACACCGTCCGCGCGCTGGGAGACGGGGAGAATCTTCTGACAAGCGTCTGGTCCGCCGAAACGACCCTCCCCGTCAATCCCGTCGACCTCGACAAGGACGGCCTTATCGGGCCGGGGGACTACTCTCTCCTTTCCGCCGCCTGGTTCTCGTCGCCGGCAAGCGAAAACTGGGATCCCCGTTTTGATATCGACGGGGACGGCTTCGTCGGACCGGGAGATTTCACCTATCTGAGCGCCGACTGGCTCAAAAAGACCGACAGCGGCGATTTCAAGTATCCGACGGCGTAATCCGCGTTCCGTCCAGCGGCGGCTTCTCCTTCGGATTCTCCTCGGCGCGTGAACACTTGCTTTTTTTCAAAGAAGTGCGATAATATTTTCCCCGGGAGGGGAACTGTTCGGCTCCCTGTCTCCCGAATTATCCCAAGTATCGAATCATTGGCCGTCTCTCGGAGCATGTAATGACAGAACAAATCGGTGAAAATGACAGACTGGTTTCGGCGGTCAGCGGCGCCTCCAGCGGGTTCGGCGCCATCTACGCGCGGCGGTTCGCCGAAATGGGGCACGACCTCTTCCTGGTTGCCCGCCGACAGGACCGGCTCGACGAGCTGGCGGCGGATCTTCGCGAAAAAAACGGTGTCCGCGTCGAAACAATGCGCGCCGACCTTTCCAAGCCGGACGAACTTTTGGCCGTGGAGAAGCGGATCGAATCGCTCAAAAATCTCGAATACATGGTCAACAGTGCCGGGTTCGGCGGAAACCGCCAGTTCCCCGACGTCGATATCGACCTCGAAACTCGAATGATCCAGGTACACTGTATCGCCACGATGCGCCTTTCGCGCGCGGCGCTTTTGCCGATGACCGCGCGTCGGCGCGGCCGGCTCATCAACATCGCCTCGGCCGCCGGATATCTGGCCGGATGGGGCGCCGCCGACTACACCGGCACCAAGGCGTACATCCTCACCTTCTCCCGTTCCCTCCAGGCCGACGTGCGGAACAAGGGGGTTCGGGTTCAGGCGCTGGCGCCCGGATTCGTCAAGACCGAGTTCCACGATTCCGAAACGATGAAGAATTCCGGAGTGAAAGAAAAAATCTGGCGTCCCCTCTGGTGTTCCGCCGAAAAGGTGGTCGACACGTCGCTTCGTCAGATCAACCGGCCGATCCGCACAGTCGCCTGCGTGCCGACCCTCCTCTACAAGCTGGTCGCCTGGGGGGGCTCGGCGTGGTGTCTCGCTCCCCTGCGGGTCCTCTTCAGCGGAGGACGCGTCCGCTAGACGCGCCGCCCAAAGCGCCCATAGAAAGTTTGACATGATCTATATCGATAACAACGCCACCACCGCCGTCGCGCCGGAAGTTGTCGACGCCATGCGTCCGTATCTGGAATCGGAGTATTTTAATCCGAGTTCCCTCTACGAACCGGCCGAAAAGGTGCAGAAGGCGCTCCGCGCGGCGCGCGCGACGGTCGCCGGTCATCTCGGCTGCCGGGCCGACGAGATCCTCTTCACCTCGTGCGCCACCGAAAGCAACAACGCGGCGATCTTCGGCGCGGCGGCCTCGAACCCGAAACGCCGCCGGATCGTCACTACGCGGGTCGAGCATCCCGCGGTGCTGGAAGTCTGCCGCGAACTCGGGCGGCGCGGGTACACCGTCGTCGAGATTCCGGTCGACACCGCCGGGAACCTCGATATCGCCGAGTTCGCCCGCGCGCTCACGCCGGGCGAGACGCTCCTGGCCTCGGTCATGCACGCCAACAACGAAACCGGCGTCATCTTCCCGATCGAGCGGCTCGCGCGCCTGGTCAAAGAGGTCGATCCGGCGATCATCTTCCATACCGACGCGACGCAGTCGGTAACGAAGCTGCCGATCGACCTGGCGGGGGAATTCCGCCAGGTCGACCTCCTCTCTTTTTCCGGGCATAAGATCCACGCGCCGAAAGGGGTCGGCGTCCTCTTTATCCGCCGCGGCACGCCGATCCGGCCCTTCCTCTTCGGCGGGCATCAGGAATCGGGCCGGCGCGGCGGGACCGAAAACGTTCCG
>JAGCAH010000018.1 GCA_017652805.1 Thermoguttaceae bacterium
GGTCTGGGAGAAGTACTACGGCTCGAAAAAGGGCCTCAATCTCGGGATCGGCGGCGACATCGTCTCGGGCCAGGCATGGCGTTTCGACAATTACCCGCTCGACGGGATCAGCCCGAAACTGATCATCATGGAAATCGGCGTAAACGACCTGACCTGTTTCGAAACGCCGAAAGAGGAGGTCGCGTTCGGAATCAGAACGCTGATCAAGAGGATGCACGCCCGCTGGCCGAAGGCGCGTTTCATCGCCATGGCGTGTCTGCCGTTCCAGTTCGAGGGGAATCCGGCGCACGACGGGATGACCTACCAGTCGTTCGTCGACGCGTATAACCGCGTCTTCCCCCTCTATTTCCGCGATCTGCCGTATGTGACTGCGGTCAACATTTCGGACCTCTACCTGTTCCCGGACGGGAAGTACAATCCCGACGTTCTCTACGACGCGGTCCATCCGAACGGGGTCGGCTGCGCCCTCTGGGGCGAACGGCTCAATCCGCTCGTCGAAAAGCTCCTGAAAGAATACGACGCCGAGGAGTAACCGTTTCCCGTGTTCCGCTCGTTCCTCTTCAACTGGCTTTCGGCCCAATACGGCCGGGAGGTAGAGAGTCAGCTCTACGAGGCCGCCGCCGAAGCCCTGCGCGGCGCGGCGGCCGGCAGTGAGTCCGAAACGGACGTCCGCGCCGATATCGGTCTGGTCTTTGCGCGCGGCGCGGAGTACGGCTCTCTTCTCGACCGGCTCGAAGAGGTCGAAACGACAAAAGGGAACAATCTGAAATTCACCCGGGGGCGGTACGGGAAAACGCGCCTTGCGATCGTCGAAACCGGCGATCGGGCGGGCGCGGTCCGGGAAGGAACCCTGGCGCTCCTCCAGGTCTTTCAGCCCCGTCGCGTGATCGCCGCGGGATTCGCCGCGGCGCTCGTGCCGGAAATCAAGCGGGGGAGCCTCTTCATTCCGTTTCGGATCACCGGTTCCGACGGGACCGAAATCAGTCTGGCGCCGGAACGGTTCGAATCCCCCGGCGGGGCAGCGCCGACGGAGGACGGTCCGTTTGAAACCGCCCCCCTCGTCTCGGTTCAGACTCTCCCGGCCGAACCGGACGCCCGAAGCGAACTGGGTCGGCGGACCGGCGCGGCGCTGGCCGACACTTCGGCCCTTCAGGCCGCCGCGGTCTGCCGAGAATCTTCCGCTCCCTGTCTGGTGGTCAAGGCGGTGGCAGCCGAGCAGGCCGACCGTCCGCCGGCCGACCTGCGCCGCGCCGCCGAAGCGGGAAAGACGAGCGCCGCGCGGCGTCTCGGCGCTCTTTTCGGCACGTTCACGAACCGGCCGTCGAGTCTCCTCGACATCTACAAGGTAAAAGAGCGGGAACTCGAAACCGCCGAGACGCTCGCCGAGGCGCTCATTCGGATCATCGCCGCGTCGGCCGAACCGGCATCTCCCGAACCGCCGCAATCCGAATAACACGTTCCAGTCAGGAATCCGACCGATGAACCGACTCCCGGAAAGAACCAAACCGCTCGACCGCGGCCGATCGTTTCTCGGCGCCGCGGCGATGGGGACGTTCATGCTGGCGAGCCGCTGTCTGGGACTTCTGCGCGACATCAACACGGCTTCGGTCATGGGCCTTTCCGGATCGCTGGCGATGGACGCCTTCGCCTGTGCGTTCCGGGTGCCGAATATCGCGCGGCGCTTTTTTGAAGAAGGGATCTTCGGGCTGACCTTCATTCCGATCTTCTCGCAATACTTAAAGACGGACAGGGCCGCCGCCCGGCGGATGGCGGCGCGGTATCTCCTTCACGGGTTTCTGCTCGGTTTGGGAATCGCGGTCTTTCTGGAACTGACCGCGGCGGGGGCGTGGCTGATCTTCCGGCCGGCCGAGGGGAAACTCTGGTACAACATTCTCCGGTTCGGGTCGCTGATGTTCCCCTACCTGGTCTTTGTGATTCCCGCCGCCCAGGCGGCGGCGGTTCTCCAGGGGCTCGGCCGGTTCCGCATGGCGGGGTTCATGCCCCTTCTCTTCAACCTGATCTGGCTGGCGGTCCTCTATTTCGTTTCGCCGCTGGGGATCTACCTTCCGATGAAGATCGCCCCCTGCACTCTGTCGATCTTAGGCGTTTCGGCGGCGACTCTCCATCCCGCCGGGCGGGGAGCGGTTCTTTCCCTTTCGATCGCGGGGATTTCCGCCGTGCAGTTCCTCGTGCTCCTCGTCTACCTTCGCCGCCTCTAC
>JAGCAH010000135.1 GCA_017652805.1 Thermoguttaceae bacterium
ACGATCCGAATCTGCTTCTCTTCACCGACGCAGAAAACGGAGACTACACACTTGCTGCCGGTTCCCAGGCGATCAATGCCGGGAACAACGATTTTGTGACCGCTGAAACCGACCTGGCAGGGAACCCTCGTATTGTGGGCGACATTATCGATTTGGGCTCGTATGAATATCAGGGGAGCGGGCCCCAACAGCTCGCCTCACCGACGATCCTGACTGGTAGTATGGGAATCTATGTCTCCCACGGCGCGAACCGACATCAGATCCAGTGGAACGCTGTCGAAAACGCAGTAGGCTACGAACTGACCTACACATCGGACAACCGTGACGGCTGGACCAGCGTTATCACGCCTGAAACGAGTGCTGTTGTCATCGGGCTGGCCTACGGCAACGAGGTTTCCTACCGGGTCCGCGCACTTGGCGAAGGTTCATTCACTGATTCCGACTGGAGCGAAGGAAAGACCTTCAACGTCTGCCCGATGGACATCAACAATGACGGAGACATCGGCGGTATTGAACGCGTGATTCTGGCGCAATCCTGGTTAGCCAAAGAGGGAGACGACGATTACATTCCCGCCGCCGACATCGATGGGAATGGTGACGTGGTCGGAACCGACCGCGCGTTCCTCGCCAACAACTGGCTCAACGAAGTTGGGATCGATGACATGATCTACCCACGACCGCTGGCAGCCGACCTCGTCTTCGCCGTCTACGAATCCGGCGAACTGGATGCAGACCTAAACGTTTTCTGAGAAACGCAATTACCGAAAAGGGAAGTGGCAAGAGCAATAAAACTCCTGTCCCTTCCGGCACAGCTTTTCCGATACGGGCTACAGAACGTAGAGTTCGTTCCGTTTTTGATGTTTAGCCTTGTCTTTCACGAAAACCGTTGCGGCGCAAAAGCTTGGTAAACTTCCTATAATTTTTGGGGAAGGCCATATATCCGCTTGAATAGATGTAAGTGCCGTTATTGGAAAACTTCACGAAAGTACTCCAACTGTATCCATCAGTAGCCATCGTATCTATAATTCCAGTCAAAAAAACGAAGAGCAATTCCTCGAAAAACCTTTCCGCCTGTTGCGAATTCCATGTTCCTTCTCTCGATTTCCAGCCGGTTCCGGTTTCCCATGCTTAGTGAGGGGAGCAGCTTGCGACGTGCCAATACCAGCAGGGGCGATCCGTAAAGGAAGTGATAGCCACATATTGCTCCCCGTCAAAGGAAAAACCAGGCTCTGGCGGTGGTCTACAACGAGTTTCTTTCCAGGACCGAATCGGGATAGGGAAGAAACAAACGCCCACCGTCTTCTGCACACGGCTTTCACGTCCCGTGCGGCTGATCTGGGATAGACCTGACGGAAAACAGGTGGACGGACATCCTCCGTTGATAAATCGGCTGACGAACGAACCGTTTTCCGGTGAAGGATTTTACCTTGGGGAACAGCAGAAAGAAAGTCAAGTGCTAAAACCGCCCGCCGAACGATTTTAGCACTTGACATCATTCCCTTAGAACACATCCAAACCTGTGCCCGGCTCCGCTGAGGCAAATTCGGCGAAGAACGCGTCGGCCGCAAGCGCACGCGGATATTTCAAATCGTTATCACCCGCTTCGTGAAGCCAGTTGTTCGCAAGATACGCGCGGTCGGCACCGCCGATATCGCCGTCGGCGTCGATGTCGCAGTAGTACCGGTATTTGTCTTCCCCCTCTTCCGAAAGCCAGGCTCTTGCCAGAAGCGTGCGGTCGCCGCCCGAAATGTCATTGTCGTTGTTGATGTCCATCGGGCAGACGTTGAACGTCTTCGCGGCACTCCAATCCGAATCAGTAAAGGCAGCACCGTCGCCCAGAGCGCGGACACGGTAGGTTACGTCGGTCCCGTAGGTCAGCCCCCTGACAACCGCGCTCGTCCCCTCGGCCGCGACGGTCGTCCACGTGCTGCCGCCGACGCTGTAAGCCAGTTCGTAACCGGAAGCGTTGTCGACCGCGCCCCACTGGATCTGATGACGGTTCGCGCCGTAGGAAACATAGATGCTCTTGCTGCCGGTGGTGATTGCCGGCGGGTCAAGCGGTTCAGTTACGCTCCCTTGGTATTCATAGGCCCCCATATCGACAATGCCGCCGACGATCCGCGGGTTCCCCGCCAGGTCGGCCGCGGTCTCAACATAGGAGTTGTTCCCCTTGTTCACTGCCTGGGAATGCGCCGCCAGAGAATAATCTCCGTTTTGCGCATCCTCAAAAAGGGGTTTCGAGGGATTGTAAACCAGGCAGTTTTCCGACTCCGTCCAGTCGGCAAAAGAAGAAAGAACGTTGTAAGCGTAAACGGAATGGCTTCGCTTGCTGATATCCGCACCCTCTTCGTCGGCGGAGTTCAGCGCGACAATGGAATTCGTCATCGTCAGCCCGCGGCCGTCGTCGTATATCCCGCCGCCGCGCGACAACGCGGAGTTTCCCGAAAAGGTACTGTTGGTCATCGTTAAAGCGCCGGCATTATAAATCCCGCCGCCGCTAACGTACGCGCTGTTCTGCGAAACATTGCAGTTGGTCATCGTCAATGTTTCGCCGTTGTAGATTCCGCCCCCGTCGGTTCCATAAGCTTCATTCCCGGTCACAACACAGCCGGTCATCTCCGCCGTGCCGTTGTTGAAAATCCCGCCGGCTCTGAACGCCACGTTTTGTGTTACGGAACAATCGGTCATCGTCAACGAATCAAGATTGAAAACTGCCCCTCCGTCGACAGACGCATAATTCCATTCGACCGAGCAATCCGTCATCATTACAGAACCGGCTCGGCTGTAAACGCCGCCGCCGTAGGCTTCCGTGTAATTATCGGCAATGGAACAGCCGACAAGAACCAGAACTCCGTCCCTGTGATAGATCCCGCCGCCGTTGTCGGAATAGCCGTTGACGATGGTAAGGCCGATCAGCTCAACAGGCATTTCTTCCGTTCCCCCGCTGACATAAAGGGCGCGGTCTCCCCATCCGGCATCAACGGTAATCCCGTCAATGCCGGATGCGTCAATCGTGATCCCTCCGTTGATTTCAAGCTGCGACCTGCGAAGCCTGATTTTTGTACCCGCAAGGCTTGAATCAAATGTGATAAGACCTCCTTCGGTCGTGTAAAGGATCGCCTCACGCAGCGAAATCTTGTTGTCGGAAAAATCGAGAGTATCCTGATTTGTCGTGACGACCGTAAAATCTGAAATCAGAAATTCGTATGCTCCGATATCGACAGCCCAGCCGACAAAACGGGCCTTTCCGGCAAGGTCGGTCTCGGTATCAATGTAAGAGTCTTCCCCCGAGTCAATCGCCATGCTTGTCGGCGAGAGAGCGAGGTTGATTGTATCGTAATTGAGGAGGTTGCCCGCCCCGTCAAAAAGCGGCCCCGCAATAAAACCGGGATCCATGTCGACAATGGTGTAGTCGGGTATCAGGTAACCGGTACGATCGCAAATATCTTCATGCCGGCCGGATCCGGCGTAGTTAAGGGCAACAATCGAGTTCAGCGGTTCAACGTAATTGTCGTTGAAAATGCCGCCGCCCTCGGCGCTTGCGGAGTTCCCCGAAATCGTCGAATTGATGACCGTGATTTCACCGTCGCCGGTGTTGTAAAGTCCGCCGCCGTAGGCTGCTCTGTTCCCGAAAAGGGCCGAGTTGACGACCATCGGCGGGCCGTCGCAAGAGGAGTTGTAAACCCCGCCCCCGCTCCCGGCGGAATTCCCGGAAACAACCGTGTTGGCTACCTTCAGATTCCCTTCCCCGTCGTTGTAAATCCCGCCGCCTCCGGCATTTGCGGAATTGAGGGAAACGTCCGATTTGGTGATTTCAAGCACGCCGGAATTGCAGATTCCGCCGCCGCTGTTGTTCGCGGTATTCCCGGAAATTTCCGAGTTGGTAACCGTCAGTGTGCAGGAAGAGCCGCTGTAAATCCCGCCCCCGTCGTCCGCGGAATTCCCGCAAACGCTCGTGTCGCTGATCGTCAGCCCGCCGGAGTTGTGAATCCCCCCGCCGCGGCTTGCGGAATTCCCGAAAATCGCCGAATCGCTGATCATCAGCACACCGGCATTATCGATCCCGCCGCCGCTTGAGCTGTTCCCGCCGGTAATGTTCATGCCAATCAGTTTTACGGGAGTCGACGCGGTTCCCGCCGCCACATTAAAGACGCCGCTTCTTCCGGCTCCGTCGATCGTCATCCCGCCAATCGCCGTCGCATCGATTGAAATGGCCTCGCCGATGAAAAGTTCCGAACCGTCCAGAACAATTGTCTCTCCGGCCAGCGCGGCATCAAACGTGACAGTGTCGCCCAGCTTCGCGTAGAGGATCGCTTCGCGCAATGAAGTCTGGAAATCGGTGTCATCAACAATATCGAGCGCCGTTGTTACGGTCAGCGAAGGATCTTCCACATTCTTTTCAATCCGCTCCTGATATTCATAGGCCCCGATATCGACCGTGACGGTCGCTTTCCACGAGGCGAAAATACGCGGATTCCCCGCCAGATCGGTCTCGCCGACCGCGTAACGGTTATCTCCCGTGTCGATCGCCTGACTCGTCGGCGAAAGGGCAAGGTCCAGCTGGCTGAAATTGGTAAGGTTGCCCGCCCCGTCAAAAACCGGC
>JAGCAH010000136.1 GCA_017652805.1 Thermoguttaceae bacterium
CCTTGTTTTTGGTAATCTCTTTATTGACAGCGGTAAGGTTCATTACAGTTCCACTCCTCTCAGTTTGGCGACTTCATTCTTGGTGCGGAGGCTTTCCAAGGCCGAAATCGTAGCTTTCACGAGGTTTGTAGGATTGGTGCTTCCGTAGCATTTGGTCAGAATATCGGAAATCCCGCAGGCTTCGCAGACGTCGCGGACCGCCGCGCCGGCGATGACCCCGGTACCGGGACGGGCGGGGATCAGGACGACCTTGGCCGAACCGAAGGTTCCGATCACTTCGTGCGGGATCGTCGAACCGGCCAGGTTGATCTTGACGAGCTTCCGTTTCCCGTCCTGAACCGCCTTTTCGACGGACGGGGGAACTTCATTCGCCTTGCCGTAACCCCAAGCGACTCGCCCCTGACGGTCACCCACGATCACCAGCGCCGCGAAACTAAAACGGCGACCACCCTTGACAACCGCAGCGCAGCGTCGAATCTTCACCACCTTGTCAATCAATTCGCCCGGAATTCTTTCAGTTGACATAACAACTCACTCTTATTGGTTATTTGATTTTTCTGTGTGATTTACCTGAGGAATGTTCCGTTTACTTCTTCGCCTTGGCGGCCTTCTCTTTTTTGGGAGCGGGCGCGGCGGGCTCGTCACCGGCCGGACCGATATCAAGACCGGCGGCGCGGGCGGCGTCGGCCAGAGCCTTCACGCGGCCGTGGTACTTATGACCGCCGCGGTCGAAGCAGACTTCCTTCACGCCGGCGGCCAGGGCGCGCTCGGCGACCGCTTTGCCGACGATCTCGGCGGCGGCCACATTCCCGCCGTAAACATTCTGAGCTTTGAACGCTTTGTCCATCGTCGAAGCCGACGCCAGCGTCTTGTGCTCGTTATCGTCAATGACCTGGGCGTAGATGTGCTTCGCGCTGCGGAAGACGGAAAGACGAGGCCGATTGGAATGACGCTTAACCGCGTTGGTGACCCGGAATTTGCGGACCGTTCTCTGATTATTCAATCGCTTTTGCTTTCTCACGGCTGTACCACTTAACCTTCTTGTATTGTTTCGAACGTTTGTTCTAAACGGAATTCTTATCTAAATGACCCGGCGGCCGTTACTTCTTACCGGCGGCCTTGTTCTCTTTACGGCGGATGACCTCGCCCTCGTACTTAAGACCTTTCCCCAGATACGGCTCAGCCTTGCGGATGGCGCGGACTTCGGCGGCGAACTGACCGACCAACTGTTTGTCGCACCCTTCGATGGTGCAGTGCTGCTGATCGGGACAGGTTACTTTGAGGCCGGCGGGGATCTTCTTGTGGATCTCGTTGGCGAACCCGGCGCGGACTTGGAGCACATCGCCGGCCAGCGCCATCAGATAGCCCGTGCCAAAGATCTCGAGCTTCTTGACGTAACCCTGGGTCACCCCAACGATCATATTCTGAACCAGTGCGCGGTAGAGTCCATGCATCGCGTTGCCGACGCGGGTCTGAGCGACCTGATCGCAGACGATATGCTTGGCGTCGGCGTCATACGACAGCGCGACTTCGGGACGGAACGTCTGCTTCAATTCCCCTTTCGGGCCCTTGACGGTGATTTCGCCGTCAGCGATCGTGACGGTGACGCCGTCGGGAACAATGACAGGTTTCTTACCAATTCGAGACATGACTTACCCTACTGTTGTTATGACCAAAGTCGTTATTCTCTTTTTATACGTTGTTGACGATCCGGGGCGGTTTCAATCACCAGACCTCGCAGATCACCTCACCGCCGACGTTGCTCTCGCGAGCTTCGCGGTCACTCAGAACGCCCTTGTTGGTGCTCAGAATGGTGATGCCGAAACCGTTGAGAACGGGACGAAGGTCTTTCGGACCGCTGAAGAAGCGGCGTCCGGGTTTACTGACTTTCTGGATGTGCTGGATCACCCGCTCGCCGTTGGGACCGTATTTCAGAAGGATCCGAATCGCCTTGAATTTACCGGCTTCGACCACTTCATAGTCCCAGATGTAACCTTCCCGTTTCAGGACATCGGCAATGCGCGATTTGAGCTGGGAAAAAGGGATCTCCACATAGTTGCGCTCAACCTTGAGGGCATTACGGACACGGGTCAGCATATCAGCTACAGGGTCTGAATACATATTTGTTGCTCCTTATTTACTAATATTACCAACTCGCCTTTTTCACACCGGGGATAAGACCCTGGTCCGCCAACTTCCGGAAGCAGATTCGGCAGACGCCGAACTTGCGATAGACCGCGCGGGGACGGCCGCAGAGTTTGCAACGATTTTCCAGACGGGTGCTGAACTTCGGAACCCGATTGGCTTTTGCGATTTTCGATTTGCTTGCCATTTCTCTTGTTACCTTTGCGTATATCAGTTGGCGGTTGCTTCGTTTTTGAAAGGCATCCCGAAGGCCCGAAGGAGTTCGCGCGCTTCGTCATCACTTTCGACGTTCGTCACGAAGGTGATATTCATCCCCTGGCTCTTGGTATATTTGTCAGGGTTCAGTTCGGGGAACACAAGCTGTTCGGAAAGGCCGAGGTTGTAGTTCCCGTGGCTGTCGAAACTCTTCGGGTTGAGGCCGCGGAAGTCGCGGACACGGGGAAGAACGATGGAAATCAGCCGGTCCATGAACTCGTACATCCGATCGCCGCGGAGCGTGACCTTGCAGCCGATCTGCATCCCCTCACGAAGACGGAACCCCGCGATACTCCGGCGGGCGCTCGTGATGACCGGCTTCTGACCGGTGATCTGGGTCAGCACATCGAGCGCTTCTTCAAGATATTTTTTGTCTTGAATGGCGCTGCCGACGCCCATGTTGACAACGATCTTCTCAAGCTTCGGGACGGTATGGACGTTCGTCTTCTTCAGCTTTTCGGTTAAAGACGACACGATCGTCTGGTTGTATTTTTCCAAAAGTCTGGGCACCATGGCCGTTTTCCTTTACTGCTTTCTGTTGTTGGCTGATTTCAACAAATTAATCTGCGGAATTTCAGTTGATCGCAACACCACACTTCTTGCAGACGCGGGTCTTTTTGCCGTAGGCGTTGACCCCCATTTTGACGCGGGTCGGCTTCTGGCAGGTGGGGCAGATCAGCATCACTTTGGCGACCGGAAGAGGCATGCTCTTCGAAAGGCGGCCGCCCTGCATATTGCGCTGCGAACGCTTCACGTGACGGAAGACTTCGTTGACGCCCTCGACGGTCACTGTGTTGTTTTCACGATCGACTGAAAGAACTTTTCCTCTTTCGCCGCGGTCACGGCCGGAAAGAACTTTTACCGTATCATCTTTCTTAATTTTCATCAGACCACCTCGCTAGCCAGGGAGACGATTTTCATAAAGCCAAGGTCACGCAGTTCGCGGGCGACCGCACCGAAGATACGGGTTCCCCGGGGGTTCTGGTCGTTGTCGATCAGCACAACCGCGTTCGAGTCAAAGCGAATGTAACTACCGTCTTCGCGGCGGGTCGGCGCTTTCGTCCGGACGATGACCGCCTTGACGACCGAGCCCTTTTTAACGGCGCTGCCGGGGATGACCGACTTGACGCTGCAGACGATGATGTCGCCCAATCCGGCGCAGCGGCGATGGGTTCCGCCCAGGACCTTGATGCACTGGAGCTCTTTCGCCCCGGTGTTGTCGGCCGAATCCAAACGAGTTTGCATCTGGATCATTTTGATCACTCACTATCTTATCTAGGGATTACTCTTACTGGTAATTCTGAGGAAGTCTCAGTTTTCGGGCTCGATCACTTCCGCCTTGCGGAGGATGTTGACCAGGCGCCATCTCTTCAGTTTCGACATCGGACGGCATTCCTCAATTTCGACGGTGTCGCCGACCGAAGACTCTTCGTTCTCGTCGTGAACGTAGCAAACCGTCCGCGCCTTGACGAACTTCCCGTATTTGGGATATTTCATCAGACGGGGAATCTCGACCCGCCGGGTCTTCTTCATCTTGTCGGTCTTAACGACTCCAACAACTTTCATCTTAGGCATTTTCGTCCTCTATCGAAAACTATGATTTGTCTCGTTAGGTTATTTACTTTCTTTCTGAGCGCATTCGGTCTCGATCGTCTTGATGCGGGCGATCAGCCGTTTGGCCTTGACGACTTCACTCGGGGAGTCGAGGCGTTCCATTCTGGCCTGAACCCGAAGCTTGAAGAGCTTGTCGGCGGTCTCTTTGAGGAGAGCGGCGCGCTGCTCTTGGCTCATTTCTCTGATTTCTTTCGCTTTCATCGTTTATACCTTACAATTCGGTTCGAGTTGAGTCTTCTGCGGGAAACGCTTGGGCGTCAGATCACCCGCCGCCGAATCATTCTGCATTTCACGGGGAGTTTGTGAGCCAGACGGTTGAAGCAGAGCTTCGCGGTTTCTTCGGGAACGCCGCTGATCTCGTACATGACCGTTCCGGGACGCACGACCGCGGCCCAGTATTCCGGCTCCCCTTTTCCCTTACCCATACGGGTTTCGAGCGGAATCGATGTGATCGACTTGTGGGGGAAGATCCGCACGTAAAGTTTCCCTTCGGAACGAAGGTACTGCTGGGCAGCGATACGGCCGGCTTCAATAACCTGAGCACTGATCCAACCGCCTTCGAGCGTCTGAAGACCAAAATCTCCGAGAGCGACGGTCTGGCCGCGCGTGGCCTCACCTCTTATACGCCCTCTTTGTATTTTTCGATGTTTTACCCGTTTCGGCATTCTGGCCATTGTTGTCGTCCTCGCTGTTATATTCGCCTTGATTGATCCAAACTTGAATTCCAATATGTCCCTGAGC
>JAGCAH010000137.1 GCA_017652805.1 Thermoguttaceae bacterium
ACGGTGCAGCCGGTCAGCGCCGCCGTGGAATCGGCGCCGTCGTTAAAGATCCCGCCCCCGTATTTGGCGGTATTCTCCGAATAGGCGGAGTCGGTCAGCGTCAGCGTCCCGGAATGATTGTAGATCCCGCCGCCGTATTCGCCGGTATTCCCCGAAACGACGCATCGGTTCAGCGTTGCCGAAGAATGAGCGTCGCCGTTTATGATCCCGCCGCCGTATTTGGCGGTATTCCCCGTAACGGTGCAGTCGGTCAGCGTCAGTCCGCCGTAATTGCAGATCCCGCTCCCCCAGCGGTCGGCGACGGAGGTGTTTCCCGAAACGACGCAGTCGACGAGCGTCAGAACGCCGTCGTTAAAAATCCCGGCGCCGAGATCGAACGTAGAGCCGCCGGTAACGGTCAGGCCGATCAGCTCCGCCGGGCATTCCGCGTTTCCCCCCCTGACGTAAAAGACCCGGCTCTTTCCCCCCGCGTTGATCGTGATCCCGCCGATCGCGGAAGCGTCGACCACAATCCCGCCGAAGATTTCAAGCTGCGCGCCGTTCAGCGTGATCGCCCCCCCCGCCAGCGCCGCGTCGAACGTGACCGTCCCGCCCGCCGCGGCGTAGGAGATCGCTTCCCGCAGCGAAATGAAGCCGTCCGCGGCGACGACGTCGTCGAGCGTCGTTACGACCAGACTTTCCGGGTCGTCCTGCGCGTATTCCCTGGCGCTCACGACGACGGTATAGGCGCCCAGACTCCCGTAGTCGGAATAGATCCCCGGCCAATCGGTCTCGAGGCCGGTTCCTTCGACCGTAAGGTAATAGGTGCCCGCCCGCTGCGAAAAGACGAATTCCACGTCCAGGCGGTCGGCCGGATCGTAGACGCCGAGCAGTTCGCGGTCTTCCGTATAAATCTTAACCAGGACGTCGAGATTGGTGATTCCCGTCAGACCGCCGATCCGAAACCCGAGATTCGACCCGTTCGATTCGAAGACGAACGCGTCGACGTCGGTGTTCCGTTCGATGATTCCGGAGATTTCGCCGACCGAATCGGCGATCGAAAGAACCGCGGCGTCCTCGAACGATTCGGCGTAATCGTCGGCACGGTATCCCAGATGGGAGGCGATAACCTTAAGCTCGTCCGTCCGATTGGTCGCGCCGGAATATTCCCCTTTCGACCACTGAAACAGTTCGCGTTCGCCGCCCCCCATAATCGGAGCCCAGCCGTCGATTCCGTGGAAATATTCCTCATCGCCGCCAACCTGGCTGTTCCCCTTATGGCCCGACAGCCCGATCGTATGTCCCGCCTCGTGCGAGGCGGTATTTCCCATGTTTGAAATCGACGAGCAGTTGTCCGTAAAGACGAAGCAGGGAGAGTCGTTGTTGAACGACGTGTTCTTCTGGAAAAAACTGCCGACATACGAATAACCGCCGATATTCATCCCCGTCCATTCGCTGTTTCCGCCGAGCACGACTCGCTGAGCCAATTTGTCGTTAAAAGCCCCGCCCGACGGTTCGACGGTCGTCACGTTGACGTCGAACGGGATAAAGTCTTCGGAAACGATCTGCCAGATCTTATAGATCGCGGCTTCCTCTTCCGCGCTGAACGATTCCTTTTCGGTGTCGCCGTCGAGGGCGAAACGGGGAATGACGATGCGGTCGAGTTCGAAGTCCCTGTTCCATTCCGTATCCGTCATCACGTGCCCGTCGAAGTCGAGATAGATCGTGTAAACGGCGTCCGGCTTGCTGCTGAGGTTCATGACGTCGATTTCCGGCGCGGCGTCCCCGGTCATCATCGGCGCGGCGAGGCACGCCGGCGTCGGCATCCAGCCCGCCGTAACGGCCAGAAGCTCGCGCTCTTCGAGCGATTCGAGTCGAAGGTTACGAAATTTCATTGGGAACTCTTTCAATGTGTGACGGAACAGACGGTTTTCGTTTTCGTTTCAAACCTCACCGACGCCCGCCTTCGGCGGCCGGGGCGGTAGAAACGTCTTGTCTATTTAAATTATTCATTTTCGCGCGGGGATGTCAACCTAAAGATTCTTCGCCGCCCAATGCCGCGGGTGAGGCCCGTCGGCGTAGACGTTCGGATATTCGGGGGGAACGGCTCGATCACGAAGAACCCTTTGATCTCGGAACTGACCGGTTTGGGCGAAGGGAACGAGTCGAAATCCTCGTAGATCTTCGC
>JAGCAH010000138.1 GCA_017652805.1 Thermoguttaceae bacterium
ATCGTTGGATACAACGCAACGTTTAACGAGTTCGTGAAGTTCGCGGAGGCGCAGCATACGGCAGGCAAGGACAAAGCCGTCGCTCGCTTCGAAAAACCCGATGCGGGCGGATTGGGCGGGATCGTCAACCGCACCATCAGGCCCGGATCCGGCGACTGGGTTGGCATCGGTGTGGGGCGCCTCGCCAGCCTGAAGAGGGCCAACAACATCACCCGCGAGGCGTTCATGAATGCGGTCGGCAACATGTTCGGCGGGGTGGACCACATCCCCGACAACGTGAAGGACGCCATGAAGATGCAGGACTACGGGAAGGGGAAGCCCCTCACCGCCCGGCGCATCCTCGCCGTAAAGGCTGCGATCGACGCCGTCAAGCTCGGGACCTTCCAGTCGGCGGATGCTGGGGGGATTGCGCTCAACATGGGCTTCGTGAAGTCCGAGTTCCCGAAGCTCGCGCGCACCGCGCACTTCTATGCCCAGGCGACCGGCCTGTCAGAGCTGGAAGCGCTGAAGGCCGTCGCAGAGCCGAACTCCAAGCCCAACCGCCTCATGCAATACGGCGGGCGCTTCCTTGACAATGCGGAGAACTTTGCGAACGGCCTCCGCCTCTTGGATTCCTTCAAGGACTGGTTCACGGCGGTGCGCGAAACGAAGAATGCGGACGGCAATTCGTTCGCCAATGCGCAATCGTTCACCGACCTCAACTTCTATTCCCACCACGCAATCCATGACACCTCGGCCGCCTTCGAGCGCTTTGTGTTCGAGGAACTGGCGATCAACGGCGCGCACGACCTCTCCGGGACCGACCCCGAGAAGCTCTTCGGGATGAAGGACAACGCGGCGATGCGCTTCTTCGGCACCAACCGCCAGGCCCACTTCACGGGCGTTATGGTGTCCGTGCCGCCGGAGAAGCGCGGCGCGATCTTCGCCGTCTTCGACAAGCTCTCGAAGCCGCTGCCGGAGACGAAGGAGGACGCGAAGGCGTTCTATGACATGCCCCTCGCCGAACGCGGCGTCAAGGGTCCCAGCCTCGTCATCTGCCGCATCCTGCGCCACCTGCCCGAAATCGAATCGCTCATGGCGAAAGGAAAGCTCACCGAGGCGAACATCGTCAAGACCCTTTGCCCCGACATGCCCTCGAGCGACTGGACGATCGGCGGACTCAACGATTTCACGCACAACGTCGACGATGTCGCCAAGACGAAAATGCGCGATCTCGGCCTGGACGAAGACAATGTCGAAGACCTCGGCCAGAATATCCGGCTCGTGATGGAAGAGACGTGCTGCACGGTCGACGAGGCCGTGGAAGCCGTCAGGACCGGCAAGCGCGTCGCCCCGCCGAAATACATGACCAACGCGACGTATGACATTTACAAGTTGGACGGCACCACGAAGGCCGCGCGCGCCCAGCTCGACGGCGACGGGGCGGGCGACCTCTTTCGCGCCTACGACTACGGCGCGGCGGACGACCCCAAGAACGCGGAGAAATTCTTCATCAAGGACAAGGATTCTCTCGCCTTTGGCTTCACCTTCCCCGACGGCACCTCGCTCAAGGCCAACGCGGGCGTCCACAAGGGCAACATCCCTCAGATCCTCGACAAGCTCGAATCGCTCGCGGGCAGGGTGCACCCTCGCCAGCAGACGGCGCTCCTGTTCGCCGTCTCGCAAGCGGGCATCTGCGCGCTCAAGGGCGGTCTTGAGACATACGGCATCGCCTCTTCCGAACACGCCGCCGTCGATTTCACGCTCTCCAGGAACGACAAGACGGGAGACATCACGATTCGCTACACCAGCCCCAAGAAGCTGCCGTTCTCCTTCGAGTGGACCGCCACGATCAATGTCGACGGCGCCGTTAGCACCACCCCGCTGTATTTCATGTCAGAGGAGTCCCGCCGCTTTGAAGAGACCGTCGTCAAGGATAAGGCGCTAGCCACCGGCTACAACAAGGCCGAACTTCCGATGCTCGCGAAGGCGTTCGCGTTCATCAGGACCGTGACCGGCTGCAGCGACGAGGAGGCGCTCAATAAAACGCTCGATCCGCAAAGCCGCGAGCGTCGGCTCTTCGACTATGGCGGACGCTTCGCCCAGAATGCCGAAAACTTCGCCGACGGACTGAAGCTCATGGATACGTTCGCCGCGTGGCATGACAACCTCACCGAAGGGTACAACGCCATCAGGCAGAGTGGCACGAGCTTGGATGGATACGACTACACCATCGCCGACACGCCGTCTAAGCTCAATGTCGATTCCGCCGCAATAAACGGCAGGGACGCACTGGAGAAGTTCGTCTTCGAGTCGATTGCCGCCAATCCCTCGGCGAATCTCAAGGAGACGGACGGCGAGAAGATATTCGGCTTCGCGAACAACGGCGCGAGCCGCTTCGTCGGCCAGGGCTTCACCGCTTCGTGCTGCAACACGGTGGCCAACATCCCGCCCGCGAAGCGCGAATGCGTCTTCAAGGTGTTCGACCTCTTCTGTCCGATGTGCAGGACCGCCGAAGACAAGTCGATTCCGGTCAAGAACCGCCAGCTGACTCCGAGCGACAGGACGCGTCTTCTCGGTCGTATCCTGCGCCACCTCGACGATGTCATCGCGCTTGACGCGGAAGGCCAGCTCACCGCAGAGAACTTCATCAGGGTGTGTCTCCCCGACATGGTCAAGGCGGGTGCGGCCGGAGACTGGGACTTCAAGGCACTCGGCGCATTCTTCAACAGCATGGATGACGAACTGTCCGAAAACCACTCCAAGATCGCAAACGTTGCCACGCTCGTTTTCGAGACGACGGGCGGCACGGTCGACGAAGTCGTGGATTTCCTCGAGAAAGGCAAGCCCCTTCCGCCCGCGCAGTACGCCTCGCAGGGCCAGATGCCGATCAATGAGCTCGAGACGGTCGAGGGTGGTTTCAAGATGATCAAGGCAGACCTGGACCGTCCGGGCGGCTACAACTACATTGGCGCGCAGAAACCTCTCCTGAAGGGTGGCCCCGACTCAGGATTCGGCTTTACCTTCCCGGACGAGGACCGCTTCGTCACGAACCACACGCAAACAGGCAAGGACAACATCTCCAAGGTGCGGGACAAGGTCGTGGAGATGTGCGGAAGCATCCATCCGAAGCAGGCCAGCAACGTGATGCTCATGCTCAGCCAGTCCGGCCTCGGCCCGCTCAACCGCGGACTCATGCAGTACAAAATTTTCTCTTCCGAGCACAGCGCCGTGGAATACACCCTCTCGAAGGACGACGAGACGGGAGACATCACGATTCGCTACGCCAACCCCAAGGAGCTGCCGATTGCCTTCGAGTGGACCGCCACGGTCAAGACCGACGGCTCCATGAGCACCACGCCGATCGTCGTGCACGAATGAGCACTTGAACCAGCCAACGCAACTTTCGACAACTTTGCGACATGAGGAAACAACCATGGAACTGAAGGAACTGATGTCCGCTTTCGCGGAAACACTCGGAATCGAGGGGATCGAGGTCAAGGACGGCATTTGCTCCATGACGATCGACGACATCCCGATGGAATTCACGGAGTCGCCCGGCGGAGAGGCCGTGGTGGGAGTCGCCGTCATCGGCGAACCGCCGCCAGAGAAGCGCGAGGCCTTCTACGAGATGCTTCTGGAGGCGAATACGCAGGTGTACGGGACGCTTGGCGTCGCCTTGTCGAAACTGCCGGACACCGGCGAGATCGCCCTGATCGGCGGCCTTCCGTTCAAGGACCTGGAGGTGAAGGAGTTCTGCAAGAGCCTGGACGAGTTCGTCAGCAAGGCCGAGGAATGGCGCGAGACGGTGGAGAACTTCCGTCCCGCCGCGGAAGAGGCCGCCATCCGCGACGAGGAGGCGGCCCAGTTCTTAAGGTTCGGCGGCAACGGCCCCGGCTTCATGAGCGTCTAGGCGATGACAGGTTGAAAAGCTGAACCTAATATTCGGCAGCTGAAAACCCGCGCAGATCCGCAGGGGCGCAGGG
>JAGCAH010000139.1 GCA_017652805.1 Thermoguttaceae bacterium
CCGTTGAGCCGCGCGTGGCTCGACTCGAGAACCACGTCGACCATCGAACCGAGTTCGCCGAGGAGGTCGAAATACAGATCCGAAAGCTTTTCGCGCGAAACCAGCGCTGTCAGAAGGGGAATCGAAGCGCGGCCGTCCGAGGCACGCCAGAGCCGCCGGTCATATCCCTCCTTCGGAACGATGCGCAGGTCATACGAGGGGCGGATCGCGCCGGTCAGCTGAAACGAGCCGTACCGGGTAATCGCGATATGCGTCTCGATCTCTTCGCGGCTGAGTGAAGCGAAACTGCTTTTGGCGTTCGGAACAGGAAAACTTCGAGAAGAACTCAAACCGAAGGGAATCATTTATGACGCTTCTTTCCGCCGGCGGCGGCGTAATCGTTTTCATGTCATTATTCGAAGACGGAGCCGCCGCAAGACCGTTCACACTCGCGGCGGCGACACCTATAATCTAGGACACATTCTCTTTTAAGCGCCGAAATCACCCCCCTTTTTTGAGAGATTTTAAGATTTAAAGTGAACGCAGACTTCCTATTTCATTTAACTTGCGCAAACTCTTTAACCGGAATAATCGCCAACCGACCCGCCGATTGTTTTTCGAACGGCGGGGAGTATAATCAGAAAGTCGAAAAAAGATTCAGTCCATCATCACGTCATAAAACAAGGGAGCGATCTCAAATGCAACGACGTCATTTCTTCAAGACCGCGGCGGCCGCCGCGGCGTTGACCGGCCTTTCGGCCCAGTTCGGTTCAACCCCTCTTTCGGCGCGCGAAGCGCTTCATCCCGGTAAAAAGGGCGCTCCGTACCCCGACAACGGCGACGCCCCGGTCGAACACTTCTCGACCTATTTCCCGGACTACGCCGACAAGAACCTCTGGGTTCGGAAAGACAACCAGGTTCTGACCGTCTACCGAACCGACCCGAACCAGAAATACCCCTACCTTTACCCGCTGATCGGACCCGCCTCGCGCGTTTCGGTCACCTCCGAATCGGCGCAGCCGTGGCCGCATCACCGTTCGGTCTTTTTGGGGGTCGACCGCCTCAACGGCGGAAACTACTGGCAGTCGGGGAATCAGGACGGCCAGGTTCTCAGCACCGCCCCGAAACTCCTCCGTGCCGAAAAGACTCAGGTCGAATGGTCCGATGTCTGTCTTTGGCGCAAGCCGCACCAGGTCCCGATCGTCCGCGACACGCGCCGCTACCTGATCGACTGGCGGTGCGACGACTACTACATTCTCGACGCGTTTTTCCATTTTGAAGCGCTGACCGACCTTCGGATCGAAAAGACGAATCACGGCTTTTTCGGCGTCCGCGTCGAGCAGGATCTCGCGCCGATCTGTGGGGGACACGTCGTCAGCAGCGAGGGGATCGAAGGCGAAGCGAACCTCTTCGGCAAACCGGCCAAGTGGGTCGCCTTTTACGGCCGACGCCGGTTCAATCCCGAGATCACCGAAGGGGTGGCGGTTCTCTGCCCGCCGACCCCGTACCCGGACTGCCCCTGGTTCGTCCGCGATTACGGGAACATCTCGCCGATGCCGTTCAACTTCGTCGAAGAGGGTTTCAACTACAAAGAGGGCGAAACGATGGACGCCGTCTATCGTACGGTCGTCTTTACCGGCACTCCCGCCGACGTCGATCTGAACGGTCTTTGGAACGAGATTTACGGCTGATCCCTTCGCGCCGCGGCGCGTCGATCGGATTCCGATCCTTTTCACCGAGGCGGCCGGGCGAGTTCCGGGCCGTCTCGGTTTCTTTCGCGCTTGGTGCGCAGCTTGAAAGAAGGGTCTTTGCGCGTTAGAATAACGGAGGTAAAGGCGCGACTGTCAAGCGCCGTCCGAGTATTCTTCCATCAGAAAGAACAGGCAAGATTATGCGAAAACTCCTTACCGCGCTCTTCCTTCTGGGACTCCTTTTGACCGCGCCGTTTGCCGTCGGAAAGACCCCGATCCCGATCATCTTCGACACCGACATGGGGAACGACGCCGACGACGCGATGGCGCTGGCGATCCTCAACGCGTTCGTCGACCGCGGCGAATGCGACCTTCTGGCCGTCACGCTTACCAAAACTTCGCCAAACGCCGCGCCCTACATCAAGATGTTCAACTCCTATATGGGGCATCCCGACATTCCGATCGGGATCACGTCCGAAGAGCGCACCCCGAACGACGGCAAATACCTCGCCGCGATTTTTGACCTGAAAAAAGAGGACGGAACGCCTCTCTTTACGAAACCGGAAATCGCGCCCGAGCCCGCGGTTCCGCTGATCCGCAAATGTCTGGC